>DHBS01000051.1:92561-112205 GCA_002398825.1 Syntrophomonas sp. UBA4922
TAGAGCATCGCCTTGCCAAGGCGAGGGTCGAGAGTTCGAATCTCTTCTTCCGCTCCATACGAAAACCGGCGCTGCTGATGCGGCGCTTTTATTTTTACAGAAGCTATTAGCCCCGTTTTAGCCCCGCAACTATGTATAGCCGAAACCCAGCCCATGGTTATACTTAGCCAAGCGAAAGAGCCAACGCCTCAAGACTAACATTTCTAAATCGCGAAGCTGGCCATACTAAATTCTTATTCTTGCAATAACCCGGTAAAGTTGATATAATTATGACTGCGCGAAATGCGCCAATTGGGGGCGGATGGCGAAGAGGCTAACGCTGTGGTCTGCAAAATCACCATGCGCCGGTTCGAATCCGGCTCCGCCCTCCATCTTAATTGAATGCGATTGCCCGGGTGGCGGAATAGGCAGACGCACGGGACTTAAAATCCCGCGGGGCTCAAACCCCGTACCGGTTCGACCCCGGTCTCGGGCACCACTAAGATAAAATTACCGGCTTAACAGGCCGGTTTTTGGTTTTCTGGGAATTATTTAAATTAGTGTCATCAAAGTGACATTCGCTTGTCGCGCAGGCAGGTTATGCTTTTATCATCTGTTTAGAATAAGGATACTCCAAAAAATGAAATATTAATCTATTATGCATCTATTTGTAAAATCCTTTCCATTAATGAAGGAAATATCTGGTTTTTAGTAGAAATTTGAAAATAATAATATCTTATCGGGGATATTGATATGCGAATAAACATAGAGCTTTTTTCAGAAAAGGAAATCAGGCTGCCCATACACTACAGTCACATGGTGCAGGGGTTTTTATACAAAAACCTTAGAGATCGCGAATACAGCGAATTTCTTCACCAAACCGGTTTTTGGCATGGTAGAAAGCAGTTCAGGCTTTTTACTTTCTCCAGATTGCTGGCTCCATTCATCTTCTATAAAGACCAGGGAATCATCGCTTTTCGTCCCCCCATTCACTTGATCATTTCCTCTCCGCTTGAACCGTTTATTACCGACCTGGCTGAGACCTTGATCACTTCCGACTGGGGATTCCTGGGCGGCAGCGTTGTTGAGGTAAAAAGCATAACGGTGGAAAAAGAGATTGCGTTTGGGGATAGAGTTCAAATCAAAATGCTCTCCCCTACTGTGGCTTATTCCACCGTTAATCTGGAGAACAACCGCAAGCGCACCGAATACTATTCTCCCTGGCAGGCCCGATTCCAGGAAATCACCCGTTCCAATCTGCTGGCAAAATACCAGGTCTTGTATGGAGAATCTCCAAGCAATGACGAGTTTAGAATTATCCCCAACGGAAACCAGGAGCAGCGCTTCAAAGCGGTAATCAATTACAAAGGGACTTATATCGTCGGATATAACGGCATCTACTGGCTGAAGGGCAATCCGGAGCTGATCAAGGTGGCCTATGATACCGGCCTGGGTTCGAAAAATTCCCAGGGATTTGGATGCTGGGAGGTGGTGGGGTAAGGAGTATAACTTAATGAATTTGAGAGTGTCAGGTGCTTGTGTTATAATCCTGAGCAGATAACAATGAAATCACATTAACCCCTGTTCAGGAATTGAAATTATTATATTCATTAGTATTAAGATTTAGTTTTTAGTTTACCTAAAAGGGGTTCTGGCATCTGCCATAGAGGTAGGTGTCTTTTTTTTATTATTGAATAATGTACAATTTATATGTACTAGTTAATATAATATGAAGCTGATATTTGTATGGGATTATGGTAAAATTATGAAAGGGACAGATGAGGTTAATAAGCTGCTTAGATCATCCGGTGGGACAAGTATGGAGCAAACAAAAAGCAAGATGTTACATGTTCTGGAGAAAGGAAGATAGAAATGAGTAAGAATTTAGAACAAGATGGCAGAATGGCGTTTGAAAAAATCCATAAAAATTACAAGTATCTAAACAAAATGATGGTAGAAGAAATGGAGATTGCCTCAGAGCATGACGGCTTGACCGGTGATTACCGCGAACAGATGTGGATGAAGCTGTTTCGAAGCATTATTCCTCAAAAATTTTCCATGGCCCAAGGGGTAATGATTATTGATTCGAAAGGAAATATCTCCAAGGAAGTGGATATTGCCGTATACGATGAGCAGTATACCCCCTATGTTTTTCAATACAATACCCTGAAATTTATCCCCATAGAAGCCGTTGCAGTGGTGATTGAATGTAAAAGCACTAATCCGAAGCCAGATGAGTTAAAAGAATGGGCGGATAAAATTGAAAAATTGACCCCCAAAGCTACCGGTGTTGCCCGAATGGCTACGGGGTATTCCTGTGGGATAACAAATCCATCTCAATTAAAAACAAGGCCAATCAAAATTTTGGCCACCATCAGAACATATAAAACTGAAGAACCGATGAAAAATATAAAAGGAAAGTTGGGAGATTATTTCGATTTTATCCTTCAAGAGCAAGGGGTCAAAGAAAATAGAGAATTTAAAGTAATGATAAAAAATGAAGACAAATCTTTGGGCTGGTGGGGGCATAGATTAAACGGGCAAGGAGGAGACGAATATCTCAAGATTAAAGATATGGATAAGTGTCAATTAAACCAGGCAGATTACGGAGAGTTGGATTTTGACGGAATAGATCTCCTTAAAAATACTTTGCAAGATCTAAGAGTTGAAGGAAATGAATTGCTTTCCCTCAATTTGCAATTGAACCAACTGCTGATGATTTTAAACAATCCCATGTTATTCCCGCATTTTGCCTATGCCAAACGATTCAATGAGATTATCAACAGCCTGCCCGAGAATGAAAAATAAATATTGCAGCAAAGAGAGGAGGAAACGCCAATGGCTGTCTATGCTTACATAGATGTGTCGCAAAAACAAGAATACATCTACAAAAATAATAAACTGGTAGATAATCTTTATCATTCCTTCGTCATTAAGGCTGTAACCGAAAAATTGACTGGGGACGGAAATCCATCAGACAAAGAGAGTTTGGCAGAATTAAGGGACATTGTATTTTTGGAAAAATATTTAGATGAAAATTTTTCGCAGCAATATGTTTTTGAATATTCAGGTGGGGGCAACAGTATTATCCGTTTTGAGACTAAGGAAGATGCTATTCGCTTTGTCAAAGAATATTCCTTTAAAGTATTGGAAGCCTATCCGGATCTGGAGTTATATATCAGCTTGATAGATGAGGAAAAAGAAGGAATAGCGGAGCAAGCTGATAAAGATGGGAAAATAAGAAGACTATTAGCCCAAAAGGCTGATGAATTGAAGGAGAAACGCCGATCACGCTTTAAACGCTGGAGCTATGGAGTAGAAGTGATTGATGAGAACGGACAGGCTAAACAGATAAAATCTGATGATCGCAAAAAAGATACAGACGAACAAAGAAAGAAGATAATCAGAAAATATTTATTCGAAAAATTTGAAAATGCTTTGGGGAATGCTGTGAAGGTTACGGAAAAGCTGAATGATTATAAAAAGGAAAAAGACGGCAAAAGCTATATCGGGGTTATTGCCATTGACGGCAATCATATGGGGCACATCGTAAATAGCATTGTTAGCTTTGAAGTTTTAAGAAATTTTAGTGAAGCAGTTGAAAAAACTTACTTTAACGCTATTGTGGCGGCTTTGCAGGAATATCGAAACAAAGTGGAAGCCGAAGACCTGCTGCTTACCCCGGTTTTGCAGTCAGGAGACGACATTTGCTTGATTGTTGAAGCAGAACATGCCATTGCAATTGCGGCGGGCATCATCAAAAAAATAGCGGAAAATTCTTGTGATCAGCAGGTTTTGCAAAAAGTAATCGGCTCCGGTTATTTAACCGCTTGCGGAGGGGTAGCCATTGCCAGATACAGCTATCCGTTTTTTGAAGCGGTAAAAATAGCGGAAAGTCTGTGTCACAGGGCAAAAGAAAATATTTATTTGGTCAAAACCATGGAAGAAGAAAGGCAGCGGAAATGTTTCCTCCATTGGGAAGTTGTCCAAAGCCAGGTAACTACGGGGATTCCCTATGAGAGCTATGTGAAGGACAGAAATATTCAGGTAAGGTTTCATATTAAACCCCTGTGCATCGACCAGACTGATCTGGTTCATAAAGACGGTATATTCAGCTATGAGGCTTTTAACAGACTGGTTAGAGCAATCCAAAAAGAAAAAAAGATCAGCAGTTCTTTGCTGGAAAATTTAAAGAAGCAAATGTATGAAGGCATTGAGGTATACTGCTTATTTTTAGAAATCAATAATCAGGAAAGTAAATTTTTGAAAAATTTGATTATAGATATATTGAGCAAGAATGTAGATCAATATATGACGATGGTTAAAAAAGATGTCGGGCAAGTCATCTATATTTTAAACGACGTGCTGGAAGCGCTGCCGTTTATAGCCAAGCTAAAGGAGGGCTCTGATGGGACAGGAGAAAAAATATCAAATTAAAATAGAAATTGGCAGCGAAGCTATTCTTACCAGAGGCGAGAAGGAGAGCAATCTTGTACAAGCCAGAGCGCAGACTGATGTTCATGGGTTTGTCTATTTCCATGCCAAAACCTTGAAGGGTCAGCTTAAACGCCAGGCTTTTTGGCTGTTGAAGCAGTATGCGTCTATGGACCCTAGTGCAGGAAAGGCGCGGGCTCAGGCTTTTTATAAATCTGTCGTCCGATTGTTTGGCATTAACAAAGAGGAAACCAACAGTAAATGCAAATTAGAATACTCCGGGCAAGGACGAGATCCCGGTTTGATGAAACTGAGCAATCTGGAACTTGATGAAAAGCTGAGAAACTATTTTATTGCTCAGCAGAAGACAGATGAAGAGAAGGAATTCTATCGAATCTCTCCCCATGATTTAATTGCAGCTCAAACCCATATCCGTACAGGGATTCAACTAGAGCACGGTGTAGCTAAAAATAGGATGTTGAATACTTTTCATACCGTAAGGAAGGGCTTGATATTTTACTCCACGGTTTCCTTTGACGAAGAGGTAAACCGGGATTTGATAGATGACTTAGCCCGGATCATCTATTCTTTCCGGAGGATTGGCGCTGGCGTCCACCGGGGAAGAGGGGAGATCAAGGCATGCTTACTCATTGATGGAGAGGAGATGCCGTATGGTCAATGCATAAACACAGGGGGTGAAAGAAATGTGTTATTACCGAATTGTTGAAATCACGAATTTGGAGCCTCTTAAGATTGGAGCGCGAGGGGCTCAAAGCACCTATGCCGAACCTACGGCGGAATACATACCCGGCTCAACTTTGCGGGGGGCTCTCATAAGGAAATTGATTCGTTTGGGATTATTCAACGACAACACCAAAAGCGATTTTTTATTGGGCATGGATTGCTATAATGCTTATCCTTATGTTGCCGAAGCCTTTTATCTGCCCCACCCCTTCCATTTACGAGTGGATAAACATAAGTGGCGAGAAGCAAGGGCACTTGGTGAAAAAGAGGCACCGTTATCTAATTTGTTGAAAGAAAAAGAAAACGGCTCAGAGGCGAAGAATCATCCGGAATATCGTTTTATGACTGTTAAACAGGATGGGCTTCAAGGAAAAAAAGTTGCGAAAGAATATAGACTGCACCATTCAACCTGCAAGAGCCAACTGCTAGAGCCGGAAAATCTATTCCGCTACGAAGCCATTTCCGCAGGCCAGAAATTCCGAGGGATCCTTAAATATAAAGCGGAACTGGAAGAGCAGATAAATACTTTACTGGGAGAAATCAGAGTTTTTTACCTGGGAGGCTCGAAAGGCTCCGGATATGGCAAGAGCGAACTGAAAGCTATAACTGACCCCCTGGAATGCTATACGGAAGTTAAAGAAAAATTGGGAATACGATCATCTTATGCAGGCGATGAAAATAAAATAACCATTACCTGCCTTTCCGACTGTTTGTTTAGAAATGAATTGGGACAGCCCATCAATCACCTATCTGAACAGTACTTATATGAATTGACCGGGAAATATCCGATCTTAGAAAAACAATTTATTCAGACCGGACAAACCGAAGGCTACAATAACACCTGGAAAGCCAGATATCCCAAAGAGACAACGGTCAAGGCCGGTTCTGTACTGAGATATAGATTTGCCGAGGGATTGACAGCAGGGGAAAGGCAGCAATTGAGCAAGTTGGAGGAAAAGCTGGCGGGCAGTCGAACCCAGGATGGATACGGCTGGCTGGGAGTGGACTTATACTATCCCGAAGATCTGTTGCTTAACGAAGAAAGTGACGATAAGAGTGACGCTGGAAGTAAAGAAAAGAATGATTTTCGCTTAGAGGCGCTGTTGCAGGAGGAGCCGATAAAAGAAACTTTCAAAATTCTGATCGGAGGATTGCAGGAAGCCAAAGAACGCTGGCTTAAAGTGCTCTTTAATCAGTTGTTAGGAGATGCCTATGATAGTGATAAGGATTTAATTATTGCATTAGAATTAAACAGCAGCCAACTTAAAAATATGGAAGATTTAATTGATAATTGGTGTGAATTAAAGGCAAAGAATAATCCGGACAATCGGGAGGGAAAAACGAAAATCATCTTGGAGCGTTATTATGCTAACGATAGAGACCTGTTTTCTTTAAAAAAATGCGATTTTAAGGAAATTTGGAATTATTTGACCGGTAGTCACAACGAAAAATTAAGAGCGTTTGCCAGTAGAACTTTAAGTTCACAACGGGGCAGCCTTTTTTATTTTGATTTTCATGATAAGGAGCAGGCAGCAAGGCAATTTATAGCCGATCTGGTAAAAACGGGACTATATATCGAACGGATGAGGAGGGGGCAGAAATGAATCAGCAAGGCCATAAACTCATTATCTATGAATTTAGTATTGAGGCCGTTTCCCCGGTCTTCTTTGGCGCCGTTGAACCACAAGAACTGGTTAAAGACTCCCAGGGAGCGCCGATACTATTCGGCAATTCTATCGGCGGCGCTTTGAGGGACTGCCTGGAGGCATGTGATGTGCCGGAAGATACGGTCTATACTTATATGGGCGGGAACCGGAATAATGAATTTTTGCCAAGTTTGCTTTATATCAGTGATGGCAAAATTACAGGATGTCATGAATTCGGCTGCCAAGAGGGAACAGCCATAGACCCTGCTTGTGGGAGCGCCAAGAAGAACCATAAATATACG
Source organism: Syntrophomonas sp. UBA4922 (assembly GCA_002398825.1). Lineage (GTDB taxonomy): Bacteria > Bacillota > Syntrophomonadia > Syntrophomonadales > Syntrophomonadaceae > DTU019. Next base: position 99,667 of record DHBS01000051.1, read on the forward strand.
TTAGAATATTTGCCTGTGGGAAGCGTCATAACGTTCCGGATAGAATGTGAAGCAGGAGACTATGCTGAGGAGACGGAATTTCATACAATCATCGGTACCTGGGCACAGGGTTTCCGAACCGGAAGCATCCGACTGGGAGGACAACAGAATAACGGATGGGGGCAGTTTCAACTAAAGGAGCTAAAGAAAAAGGAATTCGTATTTCGTACCCCGGACGATTTGGATGAGTATATTAAGTATATTGTTAAACAGCCGGAGCAGTCTTTTATTTCTGTTAATGCGGGAGAGCTGCCGCGTTATGAAATGGCTCAGGGGAAAAAGGTTGCCTTTTCTTTAGAAGGCGAATTTCCTTATGGATTATATCAGGCTTTTGCAGACAAGAAGGACTCGCAATTAACCGGATTGCAGAAGCGAGGGGACAGCTACTATTTGCTGGCCAGCAGTTTCAAAGGAATCGTGCGAAGCGAGGTCAGGGTTCTGTTGGGCAAATTCCTCGGCGCTGAAAAGGTTGACGCCAAGCTGGAGGAGATATTCGGAAACCAAGACCGCAAGGGAAAAATACGCTTTGCCGACGTTGTATTGGAGAACAGCGGCCCAGTTAAGGTCAAGCGCTTTGATAAAGAACAAAAACCTTTCGACGGAAAGCCTGTTTATATCAAAATAGACCGGTTAACCGGTGGGGCCTTTGACGGCGCCCTGAAACAGCAAAGAGAAATCTGGGGCAGCGCGCTGCTCCAGTGTCAGTTAACTTTGGAGCAGGAACAAGACCAAGCCTTGCTTTTTCCGCTCATTTACGTTTTGAGGCGGATCGGCAGCGGCTTAGTCCCTTTAGGGGGAAGAACAGCTGCGGGGTTAGGGGAATTTACGGGCAGTCAAGTCAAGCTGACCGGAGAGATAGAAGAGAATGTTCCCACGGGCCATCATTTATCTCCGCAGCAAATCAACAGAATGCGGACATATTACAACGCATTTGAAAGGTGGTGCGGCAGTCAATGCGATATGTAGATTTTGATGCGGCGGAATCCCTGGTGGAACAAAGCGATTTTACCAAAAGTTATTATTATATCGCTCATTTGCTGGATCGTGTTTTACTGGGGCAAGAGAAAGATGACAAGTATGATGCGCTAAAACAGGCCCTCAGAGACGGTCAGGTTTTAGAACTGCATTTATTCAACGAGGAAAAGGAAATTTTTGCAACCAGAGCGGATGGCCGATATCTTGTGTATCATCCTCTTTTACACAAAAAGGAGTATACAGAACAGCCCGTAATCACCCGCTGCTATGAATTAATGCGGGGGTTGCTGAAAGCCAATGGGATGGAGAATTGCCGGTTAGAGATGAAGGAATATATAGATTATGATGAGGAGAGCCATCTGGCGTATGTTAAAAAGACCATATTGCACCGGTTCAAGGAGGAATGAAAGTTGAATAAAGATAAAAAAAAGAATAACCGCAAAAATCTTCAAGGCTCCAATGAAAAATACGTAACCCTGCCGTATGATTTTCTTCCCTTTCCCAGCAAGTGGCATCCGTACGCCGGGAAAGGGGAACTGTCGGAGTGGAGCCTTCCCCGGCATGACCGGCGGGATCAGCTAAGCGGCTATATTCAATATAAGCTGCGGCCCCAATCGGATCTGGCTGTGGAAATAAAAGAGGGAAAAGACGGAAGGCTATTTCTGGGCGGCAGCCAGATGCGGGGGCGGGTGCGAACCAATCTGGAGATATTAAGCTGGAGCTACCCTCGTTTTATTGCTACTCCGCCCATGCTGTTCAGGGACTTTACCGGAGATTTAAAGAGTTCTTACCAAGGGAAAATGAATATCGCAAATGGCATTGAAAGATCAATCCAGGCGGGATTCTTGAAGCAAGATGACGATGGATTTTATGTGGTTCCAGCCCAAAAGTATTTCGCCGATAAATATTTTGCTTCCATCAAAGAACACAGACTCATCAACGTGGGGTTTAAAAGAGCAGGAACGTTTGCATGGCTGTATGATCAAGGTACAAGCAAGAAACAATTTGAAAAAATAAATGAAATTCAAAAGCAAATTGATATACTGACCGATGAAATAAAAAAACTGCGGGAACAGCTGCAGGATGACTTAGCCCTTATCCAGGACAGTATTAATAATCTTTTTATTAAAAACTTTAATTTTACTACGTCTGGCCGTTTAACTTATATAAGAAATCAAGTGAAAAGAAATGTGGAGTATGATTATGGAAAATATTTGGAAGAAATGGGTGGTGAATTATTAACGGAGTTAAATCAACTAAGAACAGAAGATGATAAGTTAAAAGATTTTTTTATGAAAATGGCGGAAAGATGGATCTTAAAAGCAGAAGTTGACATCAACTACCTAAAACTGTCAAAAAACCGGCCATTTTACCCTTATCAGATCCCAGTTTATTATAGTCAAAATACTAACGGTGGAATAGACAGTATCACATCTGACGCAACGAAGGATGTAAATTTAAAGGGCTATATTTTTAATTCTACCAATGCCGGTTCCAAAAGAAGTCATTACTTCATAAAAGAAGAGGAAAAAGGGAAGATCGGATTTGCCGTGCCACCGGCTGTCATTCAAAGCTATAGACAAAATTATAAAAAATCAAAGAATCAAGAGAAGATAAAAGATTTTTATAATATATTTGATAACTATCAAACACTGCTAAAGGATAATCCCGAAGGCCCGATTGTGTTTTTTCAAACAAGAAAAGATGGAAAAGTAGAAAAGATTGGCCGTACCCCTTATTTTAAAATTCCGTACAATCATTCCATCGGGGATATTCTTCAAGAAAAGGGCGAAAACAATAAAATAGGTTATGCCGATGCTTTGTTTGGCTTTACTCCTGATATTTTTGAATCAACAGGGCCAGAGAAAGAAAATGAGAATGACGAAAAAACAACAGGCTATAAATCACGGCTGCGCTTTTCGCCGTTGGATATAAAAGGAAAATTTGATCGTAACCGACAATATGTTAGTGAACAAATCCTCCTTCCCAGCCCTTTTGCCAGTGCCAGCGCTATGTATCTCCGGCAGACAGAAAACAAAAAAACGCTGTCAACCTATGAGGACCAGAAAATACCTCGACTAAATGGCTATAAATACTATCATATATTGGATAAGGTGCAAAAAAGCAAAGAAGAGCCCGTCAATATGATAAGCACCAAAGGCGTGATGAAACATAATGAGCATGACAGATTTCATTTAGAGGGTAAAATCTATTTTCACAATTTAGCGCATGAGGAATTAGGTCTTCTGCTGCTTAGCCTGGACGTGAAAGAGGTTTTGCAATCCCAGCAATATGTTGATTTCATAGAGGAAAACCGTCATTTGATTCAAAATGCCTGTGAGCAGATTGGCGGAGCCAAACCTTACGGTTACGGCAAAGTAAAAGTAGAAATTGATAACCTGTATCTCGAAAAAAGAGATTGCTCTTTTGAATCACTAATTCTTGATCCGCTGGAAGAAAAAACCGACCGATATGAATATATAGATGCCTTTATTCACGAAATGTATGCAGAAGGACAAGAAGCTTATTTTCGCGACTTTAAAAATTACATTGAGAGCAAGCAGGAAAGGAATCGGGAGGAAAAAGCGGGTGAGAATTATAGCAGAGAAAGTCCTACAACCATCAATTGGAATAATCTAAGTGAAAAGATAAGGGGCGGATATCCTAAAGAGTGGAGGCTCTGGAGAAAAGAATAACTGATGCAATCAATCAATTCTGCAGTATATATTCAGAAAGACCGGAAAACAGGTAGAACATATTAAGCAGGAAAGGAGGTTTGGTTATGAATTTGAACCAGTTAACCGCGTATATAGGCAGTAATGTTGGAAGCCAGGGAGAATTAGGCTCAATCGTGAAAAAGATAAGTACAAGCCAAAATGAAAATACAAACTTGTTCACGGTTTTTCTGATTTTTGATCTCAGTGATAGACAAATATTTTTTGGCCGACCGGAACCGTTTACGGATGAATCAGTTTATCACTACAACTATTTTGGTAACAATCCCGGGGCATCGACTCAGTATTACCTTGCACGTGATATAAAATCAACCGGTTATTTGCTGGGGACGGTAATGAGCGATCTATATTTGCTGCTCAAAAAGCATCAGATGGGAAATAGCGAATTGGGCTGCCTGATAAAGGAAATGGAGGAAGCTGGACTGGTTGTGACTGATGAAAGACAAGGCAAAGGATATGTCCAATTAAACCGATTGCGCGTATTTAAGGACATAAGCAGTAATAAGATCATCGAACTTTCAGAGAAAAAAACGGTAGTTTGCAAGACCGGCGATGACAATGAGATTAGATACAGTTTAGAAAAACTGGTGAGAGAAGATATGGGTGATGATAATAAACATAATCAGTATGCCTTGGTAGTGCCTGCGGTCAAAACCGCGGATGGCGGTATTATTGTTATGAGCACCCACCCTGATTTTGCGGAACTGGTCAAAAAAGAAAAATTGAGAGATGAGCCGGCCGAGCAGGATGAGGGAATACCGGCAAGAGTGTGCCATCTTTGCGGACGGGCCAAACACGATGTGAAATACGATTATGCAAAGAAATTCAACCAATCCCGGATCAATAAAATATTTACCACCACGACGATAAACACCGCGCCGTATTTTAAGAAAAAAGATTATGACCTGGTATATGCACTGTGCAATCAATGCTACCGGAAACTGCTGACCGGGGAAAAAGAAGTCAGTGAGCGCTTTCAGGGGAAGATTGCCAGCGAGAACGTATTTATCATTCCCGAGTCGCTGTTAGGTGATTTCAATTATCAATTTTTAGGGAGAATCAAAGACCATGTCGACCTGGCTTTCAGCCGCGATGACGCCGATGCCTGGCTGGGGCAAATTGAAAAAGAATCGGAATTGATGGAGCAATCATTTTACACCGTAAACTTTGTTTTTTATCGTACCGACGGTAAATCGGTGACAATCCTGCAAGTGATTGAAGATGTGCCGATTCTGCGTTTTACCCGGATAATTCGGACTATTGCCGAAATACTCGAGCAAATGCGGCCCCATTTGAAATGGATGTCTATCGGTAGCATCTACCGCATTATTCCGGTCAAAACCAATAAGAAAAAAGAACAATTGGATATAGGCCGGGTCTTAACCTTATACCAAATGCTTTTGACAGGCGGTGAAATAGCCCAAGAGAATCTTTTCGGCTATGCGCTTGAAGCCCTGGATAAGGGGTTGAAGCAACTAGGCAAAAAACAGCCCGACAACTACTGGAATATGAATTTATCCAGGTATGTCGGGGGGAAAGAAGACTTTTTTATAAAAAACATAATTATGTCTTATATCGTGCTCTTTCATATCTGCCAGCGCTTTAACTTGCTTGATCGCAACGAGTTTATGCCGAAGGAGAAAAGGGGGAATTTGATGGAAGCCAGTTTTAACAAGAAAATCGCCGGTTCCATAGAACGGATGGAACAATTTCTTGACCAGCAGGGCTTTAAAAAGGAAGCTCGGGCCTTGTTTTATTTGGGAACCTTGGTCTACAGAGTGGCGGTAGCCCAATATAAACAAGAACACCATACCAAACCGGTATTAAAAAAGATAGACTTCCAGGGGATGCCGCCCCGGGATATTCATCGTTTATATTTCGAAGCAGTCGAAAAACTGCACCAGTATAAATACCTTAACTTATTTGAGGAAGCCTTGATGAACCGTTTCCATTATTATGCCGGTTCTATGGAAGGGAAATGGCCTCTGAGCGAGCATGCCAATGTTTTTTATGTGATGGCCGGTTATGCTTATATGGTGGGAAGCAAGCCGATAGATTGGAATCAGGAGGAAATAACCGCTTTTGCAGAAATGGAAAGGGAGGACGAAGGAAATGATAGTCAAGCAGAATAGTGAATTCATATTTCTTTTTGAGGCCAGTATGACCAACCCTAACGGAGATCCGGACCAGGAGAACAAGCCGCGTATGGACTATGAGACCTCCACGCTGCTGGTCAGCGACGCCAGGAGAAAAAGAGACTGCCGGGATTTTTTGAAAGAGAAAGGATTCCGTATTTTCGTTGATACCCTGGAGGACAAAAAAGTACCGATGGATAAAATGTTTGAACATATAATAGACCGGTATTTGAATGATGAGAACATCCTGTCCGAGCTGAAAAAATCAATTCCGGAACTGCAGGCATCCTGGCTGCTGGGCGACCAAGCTTCAGAATTTAAGGAACAGTATGGCAAGCTTAAAAAGGACAATAAAAAGAAATCCGAATTCACAGCCTTCAACAACCTGTTGTTGACCGAGATAATTAAGGATTCGCTAATCGATATCAGATTGTTTGGGAGTGCCATGGCGGTGGAAGGAGTATCCCGAACTTATACCGGCCCGGTGCAAATGAATTGGGGCTATTCGCTGCATCCGGTGGAACTGGTCAAATCAAATACCATTACCTCTATCATGAATGATGACAACTCCACCTTTGGGAAAAAGCATAAGGTGCATTATGCTTTGGTGGCTCATTATGGAACTATCAACAAATTCAGCGCCCGCAAGACGGGTATGACCGAGGATGACCGGGAGATATTCCGTAAAGCCCTGGTGCAGGGGATGATGAATAAACAAACCGACAGCAAGCAGGGCCAGATGCCTTTGCTCTATTTGGAAATCATATACAAAGAAGATTTTGATGGATATTTGGGTGATCTGCGGCGTTTCGTCAATGTTGATTATGATGAGCAGAAAGCGATAAGAGGTATGCAGGATCTGAAAATTGATTTCAGTAGCCTGGCGGAGGCGGTTTTGTATATGAAAAACAACCAGTATATAGAAAAAGTAATTGCCTGGATTAATCCTTTCGTTAAGCCGGAAGCCCTGGAATTGCCGCAATATGAAATCGTCGATTTGTGGGAGAAAATAGGATAATGGAGGCGTAAGCCATGAAAGTAATATCATTTTACCTAAAAGGGAAAATGGCTCATTTTCGCCGCTTTTATTCCAATTCGTCCTCGCTGACTTATTCTATCCCGCCTCGAACAACGTTGGCGGGTATTATAGCCGGGTTGCTGGGCAGGGAGCGCGACAGCTACTACGACCTCTTTTCATTGCAAAACTGTCGGTTGGCAGTGGCGGCGGTTGCACCCATAAAAAAAAGCATGCAAAAGCTCAATTTGCTTAAAGTAGAAAGCGTTAATGAACTGAACGCTTCCAGCGGCTTTCACACCCAGACTGCGACTGAATTCATATTTCCTTTTAACATCAGAAATGGTTGCGTAGCTTACCAGGTATGGTTCCATCATAAGAATGCGGATATCATGGATCAGGTGGAGAATCTGCTGGACCAAAAAGGCCCTACTTATGGCAGCCGGGGTATCGCTCTGGCTTTGGGAACAGCCTATAATTTGGGGTGGATTGAATATGCCGGAGTGTTAAAGGGCGAAGACTACGCAGACGGGAAATATCATGAAGTGATTCATTCCGTCATACCCCGGGAAAATCTTGTTAATATAGGTCTAAAGGACATGGTTAACAATGAATATCGTCTGGTGCGGGAGGAACTGCCGCTGGAATTCGATCAGAACAGGAGCATTACTGCGCATAGTTTAAAGAATATGATATTCGATATGAACGGAAATCCTATACCGGCTGAAGTAACGAGATATGTGAGGCTTGACAACCGGCAGTGCATAAGTTGGATGGAATAGAAACGGGGAACCGGGACAGGGAAACAGCTCCGGTGCCGGACTTGCCGGGGGGTGGTTATGAGATGTATTATGCCCGCTTGGATAAAGATAAAGGAACAGTACAGTTATTGCGGGATCATTTGCGCAGTGTTGCCGGCAATCCTGAATGCAATTCTGGCAATAAGGTTAAATTCGAGCCGTTTGCGCAGGAAAAGCTGCAGGAAGTGTGCTATTGGATGAAATATTTCCATGACCTGGGCAAATATACCGATTATTTTCAAGATTATCTTCAAAACGGAAAAGATTCGGATTTTAAAAATCATGCCCATATTTCCGCCTTATTGCTTTATCGCTTCCTGCGAGAAAGCATGGAAATCAGCGATTTTAAAAAGAATGATAATGTATTGGCGTTTTTCGCTTATGTATGCGTTCGCCTTCATCATGGCAGTTTAGGCTTTAAACGGTTGTTCAGCGATGCGCAAATGCCGAAAATGTATAAAGAGATGCAAATACAAGGAGAAAACCTGAGCGGAAAAGCTGGGGAACTTTTAATGGACTGCGAACTGGACGAAACCATGAGTCAGGAAAAATTTCGGAAGTTTTGCGATGTATCCAGTTGGATGGATTCATCCAAACTCCATCTTATGCACACCTATATAACCACAAGATTAGCTGACGCCAAATGGTATTTCCTGCTGATATACCTCTTCTCCATACTGGTTGATGCTGATAAACTGGATTCCGCTCAATTGTCGACCCAGCCCGTAAACTGCTTGCACCCGGATGAGATTGTAAAATATCTGAAAGAAAAGAATATAGAAAAAACTGCTTTCGTACAAAAACGCCAGGCAGCCAGGAACAGAATTATGGATGTAGTAGAAGGCTTAAGCGATGAACAAATAATGAGACAGCATATTTTTACCCTTACTGCACCTACCGGGATAGGAAAAACCGTGGCTTCTCTGGAATGCGCACTCCGCTTGCAGCAAAAGTTGCACATGCTAAAAGGCTATACCCCAAGAATAATTACCGCAATACCATTTATAAATATCATTGAACAAACCCGTCAGGTATATGAAGAGATTGCAGCGGACAAGGTTACGCTTATTGCTCACCATCGCCTGGCTGATATTAGTCTGGCAGACGATAACCGAGAAGAAATATCTATTGATAAAAAATTGCTGGAAATGGAATCATGGGAAGGCGACATTATTTTAACTACTTTTGTTCAACTTTTCCACTCTATTTTAAGCAGTAGAAACCGGGCGCTGAAAAAGATCAATAAATTGGCGGGAAGCATTGTCATCTTGGACGAAGTCCAGGCTTTGCCGGAAGCGTATATGCCTTTGCTGGGAGCCGTGATCACTAAAATTGCGGAGTATTACGGAACCTATTTTATCCTGATGACAGCTACCCAGCCCCGTTTGCTGGAATCAGCCAATAAAATTCTTACACCGGACGAATTATCGTCCGGCATCGAATTATTGCCGGACAACCAGCAATACTTCCAGAACTTAAAAAGAACTAAATTTGTTCCGCAACTGAAAAAAACAATGAACACCCAAGAATTTGTGGAATTCTTTAGCAACAAATGGCAGGGTAGAGGTTCAGCCTTGATTGTTGTAAACACTATAAAAAGAAGTATAGATGTTTATACCAAAATAAAGCAAGAATTAGCCCCAAAGTTCCCTGATGCAGAAATCCTATACCTGTCAACCAACATAATTCCCGCTCAAAGAGAAGAGGTAATAAAAAATGCCGCCCAGCTATTAGCCGAGAGTAGACCGGTGGTTATGGTATCGACTCAGACGATTGAAGCCGGTGTCGATCTGGATTTCGACATGGGTTTTCGGGATATTGCCCCCCTGGCAGCATTGGTGCAAACTGCCGGCCGAATAAACCGTTCTGGCTTAAAGCAAGATTTCTCCCCAATTTATATCGTACAAATAGAATCAGACAATTCCTATGTATATAGTCTGCATAATCTGGTTGATACTCGAGAGTTGCTGGCCGCTTATACAGAAATAACAGAACCTGAATATCAACAACTCATCAACCAATATTTTTCACTAACCTTGAATAGACCCCTATCCACTGAGTCAAAAAATATATGGAGTAAGGGAATAATGAAATTGGATTTTGAGGAAATCGATCAGTTTAAACTAATTGACAATGCGGGAGATATTATTGATGTATTTGTTGAATATGACTCAAAGGCCAGTTCTATTGCAGATGCTTATGAAGAAATATTAAGCGAAAAAGAAAACCTTAATCTGGGAGTTTTTGTTGGGGTAATTGATGATTCCCTACTCAATAAATTACCCAAGAAATTGAATGTTTTTGAACGAAAAACCTTATTGCGGATTGTCCAGGCAATGATGAACAAATACATTATTCAAGTCAGAACGTCCAGAGCCGTAAAGAATCGTCCGGTTGAATTATCAGTGCGAAACGGGGCAAGATCAAATCTATTCTGGATTCCTCCTGCTCAAATTGACGATTATTATAATCGCGCAACCGGTTTTATTGATGAATCTGGAAGAGCTTATATATTTTAATACTTGGAAAGAGAAAAGATTATGGATTTTCAGGTTAATGGGACGCTTATTCAACAGTATTATATATGTAAACGGGAGGTTTGGTTGACATCCCGAAATTTATCAGGAGACCAGGATAATGAAAACTTGCAAATTGGAAAGATAATTGCTGAATTTACTTATAAAAGAAACAATAAGGAAGTTGACATCGGCGGAAGTAAAATTGATCTTATAAAGATAGAAAATGGAGAACTAGTGGTTGGTGAAGTAAAAAAGTCTTCACGCTTTTTAGAGAGTGCAGAAAAACAATTGCTGTTTTACCTGCTGCAATTGAAAGAGATGGGAGTTAATGCCCGCGGAGAATTGCTCATCCCGGAGGAAAAGGAAAAAATTGCGGTGGTTTTGGATGCCGGCAGCGAAGAGGAAATTCGGGCGGCCATGACGGATATTGAACATATAGTGGAGGGCCAGCTTCCGCCGCAAGCTGTAAAAATCAAGTATTGCCGCAATTGCGCATATAGTGAGTTTTGCTGGGCCTGAGAGGGGGAGCCTTGTGAAGAAGACAATTTATGTACTGAATGACGGGGAGTTCAAACGCAAGGATAATACCTTGCATTTTGAAAGTGAAGAAGGCAAAAAATATATACCGGTCGAAGATGTTAAGGAAATCGTGGTATTCGGAGAAGTCTCTCTTAATAAACGATTTCTTGAGTTTCTAACCAGTAAGGAGATCATTCTTCATTTTCTCAATAATTACGGGTATTATGTCGGTTCCTACTACCCTCGCGAACATTTGAATTCCGGATTCATGATTCTCAGGCAAGCCGAACATTATTTGGATGATAATAAAAGAATGAATTTGGCCCGGCTTTTTATCCAGGGAGCGGCAGCCAACATTATTAATGTGGTTCGCTATTATCAAAACCGGGGAAAGCACCTGGAAACGGAGCTGGAGCAGATTCAGTCTCTGGTATGCCGAATTGACGGATGTTTCAAACCGGATGAACTTATGGCTATAGAAGGCAATATTCGGGATAACTATTATGCTACCTTCAACAGCATAATCGACAAAGAGGATTTCGTCTTTCACGGCCGCAACCGGCGTCCCCCGCAGGATCGGATCAACGCTCTGATCAGTTTTGGCAACACTCTGGCTTATATTGCTGTTCTCAGTGAAATCTACAAGACCCATCTTGATCCCAGAATAGGCTATTTACATACTACCAATTTCCGTAGATTCACTCTCAATCTTGATGTGGCGGAGATATTTAAACCGATACTGGTGGACCGGCATATATTCAGCCTACTGGCCAGAAACATGCTGAAAGCTTCCCATTTTGATAACAAGACCAACGGGATTCTGTTAAATGAGAAAGGTAGAAGAATATTTGTGGAGGGTTGGGAGGAAAGGCTCAGGACGACTATCAAGCATCGGGATTTAGGCCGGGAGGTATCTTATCGCCGTTTAATTCGGATGGAATTGTACAAGCTGGAAAAGCATTTGATCGGAGAACGGGAATATAGCCCATATGTATCCCGTTGGTAAGGGGGCTGAAGGATGTTTGTAATAGAAGTATATGATGTGGCCCAGAAACGGGTGGGTAAAGTCCTTAAGACATCGAGAAAGTATCTCTACTGGGTCCAAAATTCGGTGCTGGAGGGTGAAATAAACGAAAGCAGCTTTAAAAAATTGAAGCTTGAATTGTCTAAAATCATTGATGAGGAATATGATTCTGTCATGTTCTATACTTTTCGAACCACTAAATATTCAGAACGGGAGTTGATGGGACTTAAGAAAGGCGGAGAGAACACCTTCCTATAGATAACATTTTTTGTCGTCGATCGGCAATAGCGTTTAAAACCCCGGGTGGCGACGACAACAGAAATCCCGATATTTCCAACATCTCAAAAAAGAATATAGTTAAATTAGAAGAATAGGTTAGGTACCCGATTCGAATATATTCGCCGTCAAACGGGGGGTTTTTAGCGTACCTATGAGGAATTGAAACTTCCGTCACAAAGAAAAAAATATCACATTTCTGGTTAGTTTTTAGCGTACCTATGAGGAATTGAAACTTAAAGTCAGCTATCATGGATGAGCTAAATAAAGGGTTTTTAGCGTACCTATGAGGAATTGAAACTGGAAAAGATTTGAAAATATATCAGACAACTTTTGAAGTTTTTAGCGTACCTATGAGGAATTGAAACTGCGGTCCTCTAACTCTATTTCTATTCCTTGCACCCGTTTTTAGCGTACCTATGAGGAATTGAAACTGTTACATCTGCTGCAATTATATTCTTCGTTGATAAAGGTTTTTAGCGTACCTATGAGGAATTGAAAC
>DHBS01000051.1:112358-114356 GCA_002398825.1 Syntrophomonas sp. UBA4922
CTATGAGGAATTGAAACTGTGGAACCGGGTTAGGATGAAGGCTGAACCAGAGAGTTTTTAGCGTACCTATGAGGAATTGAAACGCTATTTCAGGCAACGCCGGAGCGGCCGAAGCCATGTTTTTAGCGTACCTATGAGGAATTGAAACTTACCATGGGTGATGCCACCGACTTGGTGTTAACCCCGTTTTTAGCGTACCTATGAGGAATTGAAACTCCAATTGGGCCTTATCGTTTACAAACCATCTAAAAGTTTTTAGCGTACCTATGAGGAATTGAAACTCCGGAAGGAAGCGAAAAAGAAAGTATCGCCTAAAACGTTTTTAGCGTACCTATGAGGAATTGAAACCTGTCCAGCATCTGCTGCATAGCCTCGGCTCTCATCGTTTTTAGCGTACCTATGAGGAATTGAAACTCCAGGGGGCAGGTGTGCAGCTGGCTCGAATGCGCCTCGTTTTTAGCGTACCTATGAGGAATTGAAACATGTTACGCTGCGCCATCTCTTCTAGAGTGATTCCAGTTTTTAGCGTACCTATGAGGAATTGAAACAGAAAAAACAAATGTAAGGTTGATGGCTCTTGCTGAAGTTTTTAGCGTACCTATGAGGAATTGAAACTACAGTGTCCGGGCTATAATCGTATAAATATGCTGGTTTTTAGCGTACCTATGAGGAATTGAAACTAAAATTTGTGAGCCTCTATTTGTCCTAATGGCGCGTTTTTAGCGTACCTATGAGGAATTGAAACGAAAAACTCAATATTTTATATTCGTTTTTTTGTAACCGTTTTTAGCGTACCTATGAGGAATTGAAACAAAGAAGAGCGAGAGGCGTTATATCAATATACCGGGTTTTTAGCGTACCTATGAGGAATTGAAACGAAAGTATGTAATTTCCTATTTGTCCATTTGTAGCTCGTTTTTAGCGTACCTATGAGGAATTGAAACATTGCTAGCTGCAAGAACAGACACCCCGATGGATAGTTTTTAGCGTACCTATGAGGAATTGAAACTGCCCGTTTCCATGTTCAAATCCTTTGCTACGTTTGTTTTTAGCGTACCTATGAGGAATTGAAACGTATCCTAGAGGGATAAAAGACATGGGTGATATGACGCGTTTTTAGCGTACCTATGAGGAATTGAAACGGTTATGAGGCTGATACAACAAACAACCGCATGGAGCGTTTTTAGCGTACCTATGAGGAATTGAAACTATCCTATTATATTTCCTATGCGTGACATGGGGGAGTGTTTTTAGCGTACCTATGAGGAATTGAAACCTCCTTTACTAAAATAATAGAGGTTAAGCTAATTTGGTTTTTAGCGTACCTATGAGGAATTGAAACTGAGCCGCTCCAGGGCTTCGGACAGGTCCCCGATCGTTTTTAGCGTACCTATGAGGAATTGAAACAGCCGCCCTCCAGAAATACGCTGTCAGTATCACAGTTTTTAGCGTACCTATGAGGAATTGAAACACAGTAGGGACAACAAATAGTAGTTGTTTGGTAGCGTTTTTAGCGTACCTATGAGGAATTGAAACTGGTCAGGGCTGCGGTCGCGGGCCAGCCTGCTGCCACGTTTTTAGCGTACCTATGAGGAATTGAAACCCGACATCTGGGCCTGCCTGCCGATCCTGAACCAGTTTTTAGCGTACCTATGAGGAATTGAAACTGAGCTCCGGTGGCGTCCTGCATGTCCTGCTTAATGGTTTTTAGCGTACCTATGAGGAATTGAAACTCAGAGTAGTGGCTTTCAGTTCCGGCAGCGTTTGCCTGTTTTTAGCGTACCTATGAGGAATTGAAACGACATTTTAAGTCCGTATAGGCGTAGTGTTCAATTGCGTTTTTAGCGTACCTATGAGGAATTGAAACAAGGCGTAAAGGGCGAATTTTACCCCTGTAAACCGGGTTTTTAGCGTACCTATGAGGAATTGAAACGCGAGATCAAAATGCACCACCAGGTAGGTTTGCGGGTTTTTAGCGTACCTATGAGGAATTGAAAC
>DHBS01000051.1:114565-115047 GCA_002398825.1 Syntrophomonas sp. UBA4922
GTTTTTAGCGTACCTATGAGGAATTGAAACTTAGACCAATACTACAGCCTTAACTTAGGTCGTGAGGGTTTTTAGCGTACCTATGAGGAATTGAAACATTCGTCCAAACTCCCCTTTATAAGCTGCCAGGAAGTTTTTAGCGTACCTATGAGGAATTGAAACTGTGGATTAAACGCCCCATCAATTCGCCTCCGGGTCGTTTTTAGCGTACCTATGAGGAATTGAAACGTGCATTTTACTATAAGGGATCGTTCCCGCTGCTGGGTTTTTAGCGTACCTATGAGGAATTGAAACGCAATGGGGCTTTTTGTTTGCTCAGTAGGGAGGCGAGTTTTTAGCGTACCTATGAGGAATTGAAACCGGGAACCACCCTCCCCGCCCCATGCACCACTTGCGTTTTTAGCGTACCTATGAGGAATTGAAACGCTAAAAAACCCTTTGTACAAGTTACTTTATAAAGCGTTTTTAGCGTACCTATGAGG
>DHBS01000051.1:115326-116391 GCA_002398825.1 Syntrophomonas sp. UBA4922
ACCTATGAGGAATTGAAACTATGCATAGAGGAGGTGGACAGCTTGGCAAAAGGGGGTTTTTAGCGTACCTATGAGGAATTGAAACTCTCTAGTATGAGCTTGCTGGCTTGCATATCACCTGGTTTTTAGCGTACCTATGAGGAATTGAAACATAGCGGGCTAAATATCAGGAAGGTGCAGCAGTTGCGTTTTTAGCGTACCTATGAGGAATTGAAACACGGCCATAACCGATACGCCGTGCTCCGGCCTTTGAGTTTTTAGCGTACCTATGAGGAATTGAAACCGGTTTCAGCCAGCAGAGAAGTGCTAACTTTACATGTTTTTAGCGTACCTATGAGGAATTGAAACTTGATTAGACCTCCCTTCCTTTACCTCGGCGGCTTCTGTTTTTAGCGTACCTATGAGGAATTGAAACTACGTGCTCTGCGGCATCCGCACATATACAGCTGGTTTTTAGCGTACCTATGAGGAATTGAAACACTATAAAGTAACAGAGACAGTGTGGGCACCTTTGTGTTTTTAGCGTACCTATGAGGAATTGAAACATTAATCGGCGCTCTGGTTTTGGTTTATTCTTCATGTTTTTAGCGTACCTATGAGGAATTGAAACGCCAATAGATAGTTTGTTAGGAAAAAGGGCTGATGGTTTTTAGCGTACCTATGAGGAATTGAAACTCATCTACCACCGCCCTCCCTTGAGCGATAAATGACGTTTTTAGCGTACCTATGAGGAATTGAAACTATACTAATGGCAGAAGGAATGCCTATTTGATGGGCTTGTTTTTAGCGTACCTATGAGGAATTGAAACTATTGCTACTAGGGACCTTGTTGGTGCTGCTCATTAGTTTTTAGCGTACCTATGAGGAATTGAAACCAGGTACAATGTTCACGACTCGTTTTCCTTTCTCTCGTTTTTAGCGTACCTATGAGGAATTGAAACAATAATAGAGGACTTAATTGATGAGCACGCTCCAACAAGTTTTTAGCGTACCTATGAGGAATTGAAACATTAACGAAAGTGAGGAAATTAAAATGGCTAAAAATGTTTTTAGCGTACCTATGAG
>DHBS01000051.1:116536-116829 GCA_002398825.1 Syntrophomonas sp. UBA4922
GTTTTTAGCGTACCTATGAGGAATTGAAACAAAACAGCTGCAACTATATATGCATCTACTGGGAATGTTTTTAGCGTACCTATGAGGAATTGAAACATGTATTCTTTGGTTTTAAACGCAACCTGCCGGTAGTTTTTAGCGTACCTATGAGGAATTGAAACCTCGGTATGTAGACCTAAGAGCAATGGTTGGCACGGGTTTTTAGCGTACCTATGAGGAATTGAAACAAAGCAAAAGATAATTACAATCACCAAGAATTGCTCGTTTTTAGCGTACCTATGAGGAATTGAAAC
>DHBS01000051.1:117022-117513 GCA_002398825.1 Syntrophomonas sp. UBA4922
GTTTTTAGCGTACCTATGAGGAATTGAAACACAAAGCCGGAGCAAAACTAACTTATAATGACTCATAGTTTTTAGCGTACCTATGAGGAATTGAAACTCAGGATGCCATTCAAAAATGTCGCTGTCTTCATCCGTTTTTAGCGTACCTATGAGGAATTGAAACATACTTAAAAGTATGAAAGAGGACATTGCTAAATCTGTTTTTAGCGTACCTATGAGGAATTGAAACATTTACATTTACTCCTCTCGATGAATGCTTAAATTAGTTTTTAGCGTACCTATGAGGAATTGAAACGTAGGCCAAACAGCGTAATCATTGCGGCTAACAAGTTTTTAGCGTACCTATGAGGAATTGAAACAGTGGTTTATACTAGTGCACCTGGTGCACCACCCCTGTTTTTAGCGTACCTATGAGGAATTGAAACCGAACTGAGATATGCCACCGGAGCCAGTTGGGTGGAGTTTTTAGCGTACCTATGAGGAATTGAAAC
>DHBS01000051.1:117665-121244 GCA_002398825.1 Syntrophomonas sp. UBA4922
TACCTATGAGGAATTGAAACAGGAGAACAGGCAGGATATCAAGTTAGTTACTCGGGTTTTTAGCGTACCTATGAGGAATTGAAACTCATGGAGCGGGTGGAGATGATCGAGCGACTCGCCGGGTTTTTAGCGTACCTATGAGGAATTGAAACAATAAGCCGAATTCTTCTATGCAGTCCGTAATAAATGTTTTTAGCGTACCTATGAGGAATTGAAACTGGGTGTGGATGTGCTCGACTCTGGCTGTAGGCTGAGTTTTTAGCGTACCTATGAGGAATTGAAACTCGATTGTTACGTCCACACCAGATATGCTCAAATTGGTTTTTAGCGTACCTATGAGGAATTGAAACTCGGCTACAGGGTTGTAGATCTGCGGGATGGGTTTTTGGTTTTTAGCGTACCTATGAGGAATTGAAACCCAACTGCACTCAATGCCAGATTAACAGCTCCAGGCAGTTTTTAGCGTACCTATGAGGAATTGAAACCCATTAAGTGCGGTCCGCTCTACCGTCTGCAGCACGTTTTTAGCGTACCTATGAGGAATTGAAACTGCTGGTAAATTGCTGGATTGAGTTGCAGCGAATCCGTTTTTAGCGTACCTATGAGGAATTGAAACTGCAAATATACGGCATGGAGGATAACACTATTGACCGTTTTTAGCGTACCTATGAGGAATTGAAACTCAGATTGGTTTCGGGCTGGTGGGGCTTGCCGCGATGTTTTTAGCGTACCTATGAGGAATTGAAACGTAACCACAAAACCGGGGTTAAGTGGCTCCCACAAGTTTTTAGCGTACCTATGAGGAATTGAAACACACATTCTTCGAGTGCGGTCTCCGGGGGTATGATGTTTTTAGCGTACCTATGAGGAATTGAAACGCAAAAGCGGAGGGAGCAAAGGAAAGGTAATATTCGTTTTTAGCGTACCTATGAGGAATTGAAACGTGGTTCTTCTGTGCTATTTCGAGGGGCACAGAGGGCGTTTTTAGCGTACCTATGAGGAATTGAAACGCAATCCGAAAATGCAAACCATACTTACATAAATCGTTTTTAGCGTACCTATGAGGAATTGAAACTCTACTGGAGCGATAGGACGAAAAGAGAAGATGGCGTTTTTAGCGTACCTATGAGGAATTGAAACTGCCCACCGGCAGCTTATAGGCGTATGTCTCTTTTCGTTTTTAGCGTACCTATGAGGAATTGAAACCCCCTAAAAAGACTGATAAAGTAAAGCGCATAAAGCGTTTTTAGCGTACCTATGAGGAATTGAAACAACTGTTTTTGTTTGCTGTAAATAACTGCACCCCCGTTTTTAGCGTACCTATGAGGAATTGAAACAATCTTGGCTGGCTGTAAAGGTTACAATGGATTCATGTTTTTAGCGTACCTATGAGGAATTGAAACACAACACATTAGACGGAGCAAAGCTGGGCAAGTTAGTTTTTAGCGTACCTATGAGGAATTGAAACAGAGCTCGCTTAAGATTGTCCCGGCACACTATTTCCGTTTTTAGCGTACCTATGAGGAATTGAAACTTCTCTGGCTGGTATTGGCGCCGTACCCTCTCATAGTTTTTAGCGTACCTATGAGGAATTGAAACCTCCATAAGCCCGTTCGCCGGTAAGCCTTTTATCCTGTTTTTAGCGTACCTATGAGGAATTGAAACCGATCTCGATTTCTTCGGCGCTTTTGATGTACTCCTCGTTTTTAGCGTACCTATGAGGAATTGAAACGCGGCACTTCTTTGCCTAGAAAACCCTGCATAATGGCGTTTTTAGCGTACCTATGAGGAATTGAAACAGTGGTGCTTCCCGATTACCGGAGATCATTATGATGGGTTTTTAGCGTACCTATGAGGAATTGAAACCCAGCTTGAGGCGGTGGCTGCGGCGGCACGGAAAGTGGTTTTTAGCGTACCTATGAGGAATTGAAACATGAGTTCGGAGCTTGGCTGGAGCAGGAAGGCCTGGTTTTTAGCGTACCTATGAGGAATTGAAACGCAAAAGGAAGTAGTAGCGGCACTGGCAAAGGCTGGTTTTTAGCGTACCTATGAGGAATTGAAACTTTGCTATAAGCTCCCGAATCCATTTGCCTGTTTCGTTTTTAGCGTACCTATGAGGAATTGAAACTTGGCTCCAGGAAGCAACTCGATAGCCTCTCGATAGTTTTTAGCGTACCTATGAGGAATTGAAACGCCACTTCCTTGAACAGTGGTCCCCGCTCTTGCTTTGTTTTTAGCGTACCTATGAGGAATTGAAACATGGTGACAGCAAAGACCGGGCTGAGGTGCTGGCAGTTTTTAGCGTACCTATGAGGAATTGAAACGAAGGAGCCAACAGTTCTTTGGTCAAAAGCCGTTTAAGTTTTTAGCGTACCTATGAGGAATTGAAACTCGAGCAGCTCTGCTTAAAGCTTGATAGTCTAGTAGTTTTTAGCGTACCTATGAGGAATTGAAACTAAATTTGACAACTTAATACGAGCCGGTCGTGATACGTTTTTAGCGTACCTATGAGGAATTGAAACATGAACCACAGGGCCAGGGCGCAATGTTCACACCGGGTTTTTAGCGTACCTATGAGGAATTGAAACCCCTGTATTCCTGCGCCTGCTGAGCCCTGGCTTCGAGTTTTTAGCGTACCTATGAGGAATTGAAACTCAGTTTGGCGTTTGCCATGATTCCGTCCATGGCTGTTTTTAGCGTACCTATGAGGAATTGAAACATAATTCCATTCTCAAACAACCATCTACGGGCAGTGTTTTTAGCGTACCTATGAGGAATTGAAACTCGTATTTCTGCGCCAACTTCCAGTCGTCCAGCGCGTTTTTAGCGTACCTATGAGGAATTGAAACTGATGTTGCCTCCGCTCTGCCGATCTCACTGCACAAGTTTTTAGCGTACCTATGAGGAATTGAAACGATGGTTCCCGGCCCAGGAGGCGGTCGGTCGTGGTGCGTTTTTAGCGTACCTATGAGGAATTGAAACTTGTTTGCCTCCCTTACCTTGGCGTAGTGTTCTACCGTTTTTAGCGTACCTATGAGGAATTGAAACGCACATGACTTACCTTTGCCCCCGGAAGTATATACGGTTTTTAGCGTACCTATGAGGAATTGAAACACGCGCAGCGCTTGCAAGACAGGAGATACCTACCTAGTTTTTAGCGTACCTATGAGGAATTGAAACACCTCAAGCGTGGCCACGGCTGGGACCAGAACGATTGTTTTTAGCGTACCTATGAGGAATTGAAACGCATCAAGTACCCCGCTTCCATCGCCAGAAGCCACGGGTTTTTAGCGTACCTATGAGGAATTGAAACGGTGCTGGGGCCTGCTGTTTCTTCTCCTGGGCGTACCAGTTTTTAGCGTACCTATGAGGAATTGAAACTCTTGAGGCTGGCATTATAATCCTTATCCTGGCCGTGTTTTTAGCGTACCTATGAGGAATTGAAACATCGTCACCCCTTAGCTGCTTCATTTGCTGGTTATGGTTTTTAGCGTACCTATGAGGAATTGAAACTTAATTTGAGCAGGCCTTCTGCGGGGACCACTTTCAGTTTTTAGCGTACCTATGAGGAATTGAAAC
>DHBS01000051.1:121440-122178 GCA_002398825.1 Syntrophomonas sp. UBA4922
CCTATGAGGAATTGAAACAGCCTCCAGGCTTTCCATCTTCTCGGATCCCATCCTCGTTTTTAGCGTACCTATGAGGAATTGAAACCGCATCACTTCACCTCCAGCAGGCCGGGGTTGTCGTGGTTTTTAGCGTACCTATGAGGAATTGAAACTAGTTATTCCTCCCCTGGTTGAAAATACCAATATGAGTTTTTAGCGTACCTATGAGGAATTGAAACCCGTCCAGGCTGATGATCGGCTACGGAAGAAACATTGTTTTTAGCGTACCTATGAGGAATTGAAACTTGCATAGCCTTCCGCTGTGTCATCGCCGACGACCAGGTTTTTAGCGTACCTATGAGGAATTGAAACATGCCTGCGGTGGTTGCTAAAGTTGCCACATACCACGTTTTTAGCGTACCTATGAGGAATTGAAACTCGATTTCCTTGGTTGTGCGGTAAATAAAAAGAGGACGTTTTTAGCGTACCTATGAGGAATTGAAACTCCGGCTGGAAATGGTAAAAATTTGGGGGGAGGAGTGGTTTTTAGCGTACCTATGAGGAATTGAAACTGCTCCAGAATCCCTTCAACGGAGGTTTCCAAGAAAGTTTTTAGCGTACCTATGAGGAATTGAAACTCCATACCGGAAGGCCAACAAAAGATTGATGCCCTGGTTTTTAGCGTACCTATGAGGAATTGAAACGTCTGTGCTGGACAAAGAAGGCAGACGTCGCTTCCTGGTTTTTAGCGTACCTATG
>DHBS01000031.1 GCA_002398825.1 Syntrophomonas sp. UBA4922
AGTTTATTTCAATTTCCCTCTCCCAAATCCGACTTTGGAATTTGGAGGGATATGGTGGAGGGATATGAAAAACCATAGAGGCTATTCGATTATCAAGAACCCAGCAACCACGCGGGTTTGGGAGCCGCCGACCGGTCGAAAAGGGGCTTTAGCGCACTGGATTTTGATCGCGCTCGTCTGCCAATTCCGACACTCTGGCTTACATATTCAAGGCAAGAATAATTATAAATGGCTGTGCCAGCCTTGTCAAGGATGGAGATTAGACCCACTCCTGGCAAGAGCCGCTACTGCTGGATGAATGCTCTATCAGCACCAGAATTAGGAATGCGAAAAACAAAGGAATCTGGTGATATACGGCGAAAAAGTAGTATGATTGCTTATCTGACGATTAATATTATTTCAAATATATAGTACTAGGAGCAGTATATGGATGCGGATATTGAACTGGTGAAGCAAACCCTTAAGGGCGATGAGAGGGGGTTTGAAAAACTGGTCACAAAGTACCAGGATAAGATATACACCCTTTGTTATAGATACAGCGGAAATGATGAGGATGCATATGACCTGACCCAGGAAGCCTTTATCAAAGCCTATCGCTCTTTAGGCACGTTTAAAGGCTCCTCGCGTTTTGGAACCTGGCTCTATCGGGTCACCACCAATGTTTGTCTGGACGAAATGCGCCGCAGGAAGCGCCACATTCCAGCCCAGTCCCTGGATCAGCCCGTCTTGGGGGCGGATGGGGAGATGAAACCAATTATATTGGATGATACAATACCCATCGACGAATTATATGAACAAAAAGAACAGGCTCAATACATACAGTCCCTGCTCAATCAGCTGAAGCCTGAGCATCGAATGGTATTGCTGCTTAAAGACATTATGGAATTCAGCTACGATGAGATCGCCCAGATGCTAAATATCTCCAGCGGAACGATAAAATCCAGGCTCAGCCGGGCCAGGGAATTATTGAGAAGAAAATTACTGGACAGGGAACATTTACCGTGAAGTCCTCGTCATATATACGAGGAGGGCGCATGGAATGGGAATGGGATGCTCACAAGTATATCTGCTATTGTCCGCCTACCTGGATGAGATGACCGATCCCGAAGAAACCCGGGAGGTAAAAACACACCTGGAGTCTTGTCTGGACTGTCGGGAGAAATTATCCCAGCTGCACCGCATGTGCCTGATCTTGCGTAAATTGGATAATCCCAAAGCTCCTCGCCGCCTTTGGAAGGATATAAAAAAACGCCTGGATTAAGTCAGGCTTTAGTGGATTAGACCTGGAGGGCTGGGGAGACTGACCATCATACTGTGACATCAGGGGCTGTTATTGTTGCGCCGTTTCGGTTAGGATTGGCCCGGCAATGACGGCCCCTGGTGTTGTTCCTCCGGCCACATCCCTGTATATCGTATATAAAGATGATATAATATTTAAAACGCGTTGGAGAGTGAATTTGTTGAAAGAGACCAAACTCATGCTGATCGACGGCAACAGTCTATTGTTTAGAGCATTCTATGCCTTACCCCTGTTGCATAATCGGGAAGGTGTTTATACCAATGGGGTCTATGGGTTTTTGACCATGTTTAACCGGGTGGTGGCGGAGGAACAGCCGACACACATAGTGGTTGCATTTGACAAAAGCCGGGAGACCTTTCGCAACGAGATTTACAATGATTATAAAGGGACCCGTTCGGAGCCGCCCAATGAACTGGTTGGGCAATTCCAGCTGCTGCGCGATGCCCTGGAGGCTATGAATGTTCCTTATATAGAAAGGCAGGGTTTTGAAGCTGACGACATCATCGGCACCCTGAGTACCAAGGCTGCCCAGCAGGGCGACACCTGTTTGATTTTGACCGGCGATTCGGATACCTTGCAGCTGGTTTCCGAGTCGGTAACGGTTTTGATGACCCGCAAGGGAATAACTGAAATCGACCGCTATGATGTTCAAAAGGTTTTAGAAAAATGGGAGGTGGAGCCGGAGCAGTTGGTTGAGATCAAAGGCCTGATGGGCGACACCTCTGACAATATACCCGGTGTTCCGGGAATCGGCCCCAAGACCGCCATAAAACTCATCAAAGAATATCAAAGCCTGGAAAACCTTTATCAGCATCTGAACGGTCTCAGGGCCAAACAGGCTGATTTACTGGCCAGTTATCAGGAACAGGCTTTCACCAGCAGGACTCTGGGTACGATTGTGCGGGACATGGATCTGCCCTATGATCTTGATGATTATAAACGCCGCTCCCCGGATCCTGAGACCCTGATGGAATTATACCAGCGTCTGGAATTCAACAGTCTGCTCAAAAACCTGCAGCAAAGCCTGTCTTCAGAATCCGGCGTACAGCCTGAGCAACCGGAAGTAGACGTAATAATGGTTGAAACCGAGGCGGAATACGAGGATGCCCTGAATCTGCTGGGAAGCGAGATAGGGCTTTTCATCATCGCCAGTTATCATCACCCCATGTGGGCCAGGATCGAAGAGATATATCTGTCCTCAGATACATATGTTTTTGGGCTGGCAATAACTGAAGATCAGCAGTATAAGCTGCAATGGCTCAAACCCATGCTTGAATCGGGTGAGATCAAGAAATCGGTTCATAACGCCAAATTTGCAGAGGTATTGCTGGCACGCTGCGGCATCAAGCTCAGGGGCGTTACCCTGGACAGCCTTTTGTTAGCCTATGTATTGGATCCGGTCTTTGATGGCGAGCAGTTCCGGGACACGCTGTACAAGTACCTCAATATAACAATTGCCGGCGATCGGCCCGGGCAGCAGGCCGGGCAGTTAACCGCATTGTGCAGGTCCCTGCAGGCTGAGTTGCCGGCTGAATCCCGATTATTATACTATGATGTGGAACTGCCCCTTTCCACCGTTCTGGCGAGAATGGAATTCAACGGCATCCAGGTCGACGGTGAAGTCTTGCACACCATTGCCGATGAAATGGAACAGGGCATCGAAAGGGCTGAAAAAGTGATCTTTGAACAGGCCGGAGGGACTTTTAACATCAACTCGCCCCGGCAACTGGCCAAAGTACTTTTTGACAACCTGGGTCTGCCGCCGGTTAAGAAGACCAAAAGCGGATATTCGACTGATGCCGAGGTTTTAGAACAGCTTCTTGACCAGCATGAGATTATCGGGCACATATTGAATTTCCGCCAGCTTACTAAACTGAAAACCACTTACGTGGATGCTTTGCAGAGCCTGATTCATCCTCAGACCGGAAGGGTGCACACCATTTTTAAACAGGCCCAGACCGCCACCGGACGCCTTTCCAGCGTGGAACCCAACCTGCAGAACATACCTATCCGCATGGAAGAAGGACGCCGCATCCGGGCCGCCTTCACCGCCAAAAACAAGGAGCATGTGATATTGGCAGCGGATTATTCGCAAATCGATTTGCGTTCCCTAGCCCATATCAGCGGAGATGAAACCCTTATTGAGACTTTCCGCCAGGGTATCGATATCCACACCCGCACCGCGGCGGAAATCTTCGCCGTAGGGTTAGACCAGGTCAGCTCCGATATGCGCCGCAAGGCCAAGGCCATCAATTTCGGCATCATATACGGCATGGGAGATTTCCGGCTGGCTCATGACACCGGGGTGAGCCGCAAGGAAGCCCGGATTTACATTGACAATTATTTGAACACCTATCCCGGGGTACAGCGCTACATGGAAGAGATAGTGGAATTTGGCCGGGAGCACGGCTATGTGGAAACGGTGTTGAAGCGCCGCCGCTATCTGCCTGATCTGCGGGCTAAAAACCGCATCGTGCAGAACAATGCCCGCCGCATCGCATTAAACACTCCCATCCAAGGTACTTCGGCCGATATTATCAAGCTGGCTATGATAAAGGTTTTTCAGGAGCTGGAGCAGCGCCGGCTGGAATCCTGCCTATTGCTGCAAGTTCATGATGAACTGGTTTTAGAGGTGCCGCTGTCCCATGGTGAGGAGATTGCCCGGCTGCTTAAAAACAATATGGAAAATGCTTATAAGCTGAAAGTGCCCTTGGTGGTCACAGTTAAACAGGGCTCAAACTGGTACGACATGAAGGAAATAGAAGTTGATTAAAAGGGAAGTTGACTAATGCCGGAATTGCCAGAAGTTGAAACTATAAAAGAATCCTTGCAGGGCATGGTTGGATTAACCATAGATGATATAAAGGTAATGAAGCCTGAATATATACGCTCCTGGGAGAACCGGCCGGCTGATTACATAGGCCAGCGTATCTCCGCTATATCCCGGCGCGGAAAGTTTCTAATATTCGAAACTGACACCGGAAGATATATGGTAGCCCATTTGGGTATGTCCGGACGGGTTTATCTGGAGCCTCGGGGAAAAGAGCTGCAAAAGCACGTTCATATAGTCTTCGAACTGGATAATGAACTGGAACTGTGGTTTCAGGATGCCCGCCGATTCGGGGGACTATGGCTGGTAAAGGATCCCCGTATCATGTTAAAAGATATGGGAATTGAGCCGCTCTCCCGGAATTTTAACTCCCGTTATCTTAAACCATTGCTTAGCAACCGCCGGGTCGCCATAAAAACCCTGCTGTTAAACCAGCATCTCATCGGCGGCATCGGCAACATCTATGCCGACGAAGCCCTGTACGAGGCTGGAATCCGTCCGGACAGAAGCGCAGGCTCACTGGAACCCGGCGAGGTCCACCGTCTTGTTCAAGCTATTAAACAAGTGCTTAGATCAGGCATAGACCAGCGCGGCACGACCTTGCGCGATTTCCAGGACGGCTACAAGCAAAAAGGGGAGTTCCAGGACTACCTCAAGGTTTATGGACGCCAGGATTTGCCCTGTCCCCGTTGCCAACAGCCTGTCGTGCGCCAGGTCATCAATGGGCGCAGTAGTCATTTCTGCCCATCTTGCCAGAAATAATCAGCCCTCACACAGTTACACTTCTAGCCATATAGTAATTACGTACAGAGAGATTATTACAGCTAGAGGTGCATGAGATGGAACTTTTTGTTATGGTAATGTTTGCTTTGGCGGTTAGTGCAGATGGCTTCATGGTCGGCCTTTCTTACGGGTTAAATAAAATCCGCATCCCGGTGCTTTCATTGATTGTTATAGCGTTTGCGTCCTGCCTGGCGGTTACTACTTCCATGCTTATAGGGCAAGGCCTGATGACTTATCTGCAGCCGCATGGGGCTGCAAATATTGGAGCCCTGGTGGTGATTGCAGTAGGTATCTATTTCCTGCTCAATGCCTTCAGGGAGAAAATCAACCGGTTGGAAATTGATGATAAAGAGCCTTTTATCACTTTTTCCATACGCTTTTTGGGCATCATAGTACAGATCTTAAAAGAGCCTGCCCGAGCCGATTTTGACGCCTCCGGGGAAATCAGTACCCGGGAAGCTTTCTTTCTGGGGCTGGCTCTGGCCTTGGATGCCCTGGGAGCAGGTGTTGGGGTGGCGATGACCGGTTTTAATATTTTTTATACTGCCATAACCGTCGGTGTGGTAAAATTTATTGTGGTCAATTTGGGGATCATCCTGGGACACCGGGTCCTCAGCCGGCGTTTGCAGAGCATATCATCATGGATTCCGGGTTTGGTTCTTATTTGCATCGGATTGATGGAATTCGTGTAGAGGTGAGGATATGTACGTGATAGGAATAACAGGCGGCATAGCCAGCGGGAAAAGCACGGTTGCCAGGCAGCTTCGCAGCCTGGGCATGCTGGTGATTGACGCTGATGAAGTGGCCCGTCAAGTAGTGGAGCCGGGCCGGCCGGCCTGGAGGGATATTGTCGAGTACTTCGGACCGGGCTTTATTAACCAGGATCAGAGTATTGACCGGATCAAGCTGGGACGGTGTGTCTTCAGTCACCCCGAGCAGCTTAAGAAACTAAACTCCATCACCCATCCCCATATTATGGCCGAATTCCGCAACCGCTTGCGGGAAATCAGGACCAGCCATCCCCAGGCTATAGTAGGCCTGGAAGTGCCTCTGCTGTATGAGACCCATATGGATAAAATATGCGACCAGGTCTGGGTGGTATGGGTGGATTATGAAACCCAGGTTGAGCGTTTGATGGCCCGGGATGGCATCAAACGCGAATATGCTGAGCAGCGTATTGCCGCGCAGATGCCGCTGGAAGAAAAAGCGCGCCGGGCCAAAGTGGTCATCGACAACCGCTTCTCATTGGAATACACCCGGCAACAGGTTGCCAGATATTTCAAAGAAATCAGACAGGCCACGCAATAATATAACTTATTAAATGGGATTTGGGGGGTGGGAATGTTGCGACTGCGGATAGGCAAAAAATTGGCGATTGTGGTTTGGGCCACGATTATTTTTTTTATCATAGTGACTTTAACTTTTCCCAAATGGATTACACTGTTTTATCCCCAGCCCCACCGCACTATAGTATTTAATGCCGCCCAGCAATACGATGTTGATCCCTACCTGATATTCTCCATCATCCGGGCGGAAAGCGGGTTTCAGACCACCGCCCGCTCGCCGGTGGGAGCCAGAGGCTTGATGCAAATCATGCCGGAAACCGCGGATTGGATTGCCGCACAAAAGAGTATTAAACAGTTTGATACCGCTGATCTTCATGACCCCCAGGTTAATATAGAATTCGGCTGCTGGTACCTGGCCAGCCTCAATAAGGAATTTGCAGGGCGCTTGCCAATAGTGGTGGCGGCTTACAACGCTGGCAGCGGCAGAGTGAGGGAATGGATCCTGAGCGGACAGTGGGACGGCAGCGAACAGCATATAGAGTCCATTCCTTTTCCTGAAACCAGACAGTACGTGAAGAATGTTCTCCAGAATTATGAAGCCTACCAGGCCATTTACAAATGAGCCAACAAATCAGCCTTTCATATATGGGGCCGCACCTGGCCTACTTGTTACGACACGCGGAATATCATTCCCTAAATTACAATATAATGGAAATGAATAATTCCAGGGGGAGGGAATGGTATGATAATCTATCGACGGCGCAGACCTGGGCCTGCCTTGGTGCTCCTGGCGCTGGCCCTGACTTTGGGAGCCCTTGCCATCTATGCCGCGAGTCGCCTGGTGTACACCGCCAGTCTTGATAGCAGGGCCTTAAATGTAGGCCTCACCGCACCTGTCAACAGCCTCGAGCCTGCCCGGATTCTAAGTCATGAAGAGCGGCTGGTCGGTTCTATGCTCTACGAAGGGCTGGTGCAGTACGATGAGCCCGGTAAACAGGCCAAGCCTTTGCTGGCTGATGAGTGGAAGTATGAAGAAAACGGCCAGAAGATCGTTTTTAAACTGCGTAATGTACAATTCAGCAACGGGAAAAAGGTTCAGGCCGCTGATGTTAAAACTTGCTGGGAGAAGACCCTGGCTGGCAGCAAAGAAGGGAGTCATATATCCCTATTTCTTCCCATAGCAGGGAGCTCGGATTTTTTACAGGGAAAGAGTTCGGAAATTGCAGGCTTAAAGGCCAGCAACGGAAATATTCTGGAGATTACCCTGACAACTCCCAATGCCGCTTTTATTTATATGCTGACCCACCCGGTTTTCTGGGTATACGACAGCAAAGACAGCGCTGTACCCCCTCCTGGGACCGGTCCCTTTATACTGCAGCAAAATAGCGAGCAACGCTTATCCTTGCTGCAGAATGAGAACCATCACCAAGGATCATCGCCGATCAAAGCGATCGAGGTGAAAATATTCAAAGATCCTGCCCAGGCCTTAGCGGAGTTCAAAGCGGGGCAACTGGACTATTTGGATAAGGTAACCCCGCAGGATTTGCCGGGATTGCGCAACGATCCGGAGCTGAAAGAAATGCTGGTGGAAAAACCGCTCTATACACTGTACGGCATCGGCTTTAACCTGAATAAGAAGCCTTTCAACGGCAATTACCTGCTGCGGCGCGCTATAAACTACGCTGTTGACCGTCAGGCTATCAATAAGGATGTTCTGGGAGAGACCTATATCCCTTTAAAAGGGGTGCTTCCTGCGGAGATGCCGGGTCACAATACGGACATACAGGGATATGGCTATGACCCGGAGAAGGCCCGCCAGTTGCTGGAGCAGGCCGGATATCCGGGCGGCAAGGGACTGAGTCCGCTGATGCTGGCCTACAACCAGGGGGAAGGGCATCAGCGGGTGGTTGAAATCATTGCCAGCCAGTTGTCAGAAGTAGGTATACCGGTTCAGTTGGCCCCACTTACCTGGGATTATTATAAAAAACAGCTTGCCAGTTATAACCTGGTTCTGTTCAGGCTGGAGTGGTCGGCTGACTACCCTGATTCCGACAGCATCCTGTATAGCCTATTCCACAGCTCACATATAGGGAGTACCAATTACTTCGCCTATAATAACAACCAGGTGGACCTGGTGCTTGACAGCTCACGGGCGTCCATCGGGGATGAGAAAGAGCGTGTAAAGCTGCTGCAAAAAGCAGAGCAGATGATTATTGACGATGCTCCCTGTATATGGCTCTTTCAGACCGCCACCGCCAAACTGGTGCGTGAAAATGTAGACAGTTTAGAGGTGGATGGCTTAGATACCGTGGACTGGTTTAAAGCGGAATTGAAGAAGCCGGTGTTAAGTAATGCGCTGCAGACGCCCACCGATGGCAAAGTATAAATACTTGCCTTTTTTATTAGTATAATTATTTAACAAAGTGTGGCTGTGAAGGGCTATATTCCTTAATTGACACCCAAGTGCGGCTGTTGTATAATACCCTTTGCAGGGATGACAAATCGCTGCAATATATGTCGGAGTGGTGGAACGGGCAGACACGTACGTTTGAGGGGCGTATGCTGAGAGGCGTGGGGGTTCAAGTCCCCCCTCCGACACCAACATTATCCAAACTTTTTAATTGCAACTTAAATACCAAATCAATATTTGTTCCCAATATAGTGGCATTCTTAACATAGGTTGCCACTATTTCTCGTTTAGTCTCCGCAGATGTGTTGAACCCCAATTTTCCTCTTTGCCGCTTTATAGATAATGCAAAAATTCAGGTATTTATTTTAAGGAAGCTTTACAATTGTTAAAAAGAGAAGTTCATATTTTCGTTATCGTTTCCAATGCGAAGCTGTTTTTGTTCTGAGCCTTTTGCCGTATTCCATTACGGCGAGTTCCTGAATATTACGAGTATTGAATATTAAACTCTAAGTTTTTCGCGCAGGGCTTCTTGAAGAACTTTTGATAAACTAACTCCAGCATCAGTAGCTTTCGCATCTAACCATCCGGGAATGCTGACAGTGCGGCGCACTGCACGGTTATCGCGTATATTGGCCCGGACAAGATTTACGAATTGATTTTTTATAGGTTTGATTGTCTTAATATTCCTGGGATTAGGAATAGATTCTTTCTCTTCTATCAAATATTCAATCCATTGCGTTAAGGCGCTTTGAGCCATGTCTATAGCGTTACCCAAAGATTTCCCCTCACTAATGCAGCCGGGTAAGTCGGGAAAGGTAATTGTATAGCTGCCATCGCTGTTTTGTTCAAAGATAGCCGGATAAATATATTCCATGGATAGCGTCTCCTTTCTAATTTATTATAATATTTGGCATTTTAAATCTCAGGGAAGCAGAGTTTTATTTCAATCCCGCATCCTTTAGAATTTGCCTGGCTGTATTTTCGTTGATTTCACGGTGCCTTGGGATTTGTACGGTTCGCTTATCCGGGGCTCTATAAATACTATGATCTCCGTCTCTGATTTTGCGAAATCCGGCGGATTCGAGTTTTTTAATCAAGTCCCGTCGTTTCATCATTTATTTCCCCTTAGCTATATTATATTACGCAAATTAAGTAAAGCAAAGACGAATTACTTAAAATGCGTACAATATTTCTAGCCTGGCGATGCCAGGTTTCCTATTGGATTGACTATGATTAAGAAGGGCTGTATTGGCCCACTTATGCATCGGAATGCTGGCGTGAATACCCCGCCTGGACTATGCAGGCTGTTGTAAACCAAAACATCTGTTTCCTTAACTGCACAAGCTGCATCTAAAATGGACACACATTACATACCAAGCACTTATCAATCAGGGTAGGAAGATACCCTGATTTCCTTTTTTATGATTATTTTGGCACTCTAAGCTTCAATTAATATGGCGTTTTCAAGTACTGAAGCGAGAATATAAGACTGTCAGCAGATCTTTATATGATTCAGCTTTGGCAGACTGTATTTTCAGCTTGAGCAGAGCCGGATTCTTGCGGTGGTCCTCTAAGGATGATCCTAACTGTCTTCAGAAGCGGTCATTTTCTCGATGCACGCCTTGCATACGAACGTGTTATTGTATTTGATTACATTTTCAAATTGTCCGCAGAAAACACAGGTCGGCAAATATTTTTGCGCGGTGATACTGTCCTCCCTGGGGAAGAACTCCAGGTAATCCCCTGATTTTATGTTTAAAGCGTTTATTATTTCCGCTGGCAATCTAATGCGTCCTAATTCATCGACTCGTCTAACCACTCTTTTACCCTTGAACATAATTCCCTCCCTGGCGAATAAAAATCAACTTCGGATTAAATGTAATTATATGTATAATATAGAACAAAATGGAACAAAAACACAACCAGTACCCCATTTGCTGATCGTGCGATTTGAAAGATGATAATCTGAGTTTTATTATCAAAAAGTATTATCAATCTGGGATCATTGCTCTGCTGAGCGCATGTGAATAACCGCGGGTTTTGATGTGGTGCCTTGTGCTGGGAGGTGGTCTAAGCAGCCATCAATAGATATAATACTTATTGGAGGATAACAATAATTCATAGTGGGAATCCTTTGAGACAACTTTAAGAGCACGGTTTAGGACAGGCTAAATCGCAGCTGATTTGTCGAATAGGCGGGAAAAGGTTTATTAGGCTATGCCTTATAAGCTGCCAGACCGTCCAGTGTTCTTTTAGATTTAAATACCATGCCAGGCTGAATGAGGATGTGGAGTGACCAGGACCGGATCAGTTCTTTTTTAGATCTAAATATTGTGTCAGGGAGGTAGATAGATGCACATACCCCTTCTCAATGATATCGTACTTATATTTGGTTTGGCGATTATTGTCATATATATCTGCCACAAAATAAGGATCCCCAGTGTGGTCGGCCTTTTGATTACGGGTGTACTGGCCGGTCCCCACGGCTTTGGTATGGTTAATGATGTTGAGAGCGTAGATGTCATGGCTGAACTGGGGATTATTTTGCTGCTTTTCACTATCGGCATCGAGTTTTCGCTCAGGCAGCTGCTGCAAATTAAGAAGAGCGTCTTCTTGGGGGGAGCCTTACAGGTATTGTTTACCTCCCTGGCTACCATGCTTATCATGATAGAAGTAGGATATCCCTGGAATGTATCCTTATTTATCGGTTTCTTGGTCTCGCTGAGCAGTACTGCCATTGTGCTAAAGTTGATTCAGGACCGGTCCGAGATCGATTCACCGCATGGCCGCAATATACTGGGCATTCTGATCTTTCAAGATATCGTGATTATCCCCATGATGCTGTTTACCCCAATGTTAGCCAATATTGCGGGCGGGACCGGGGAATCGATCTCATTGCTGGTAGTCAAAGTCTTGCTGGTATTACTGTTTTTATTTATCAGCGCCCGGTGGCTGGCGCCTTTTGTCTTTCATCACATCGCCCGCCAGCAAAGCAGGGAATTGTTTCTCATAAGCACTGTTACCATCGGTCTGGCGGTGGCCTGGCTGACCTCCAGTATAGGCCTGTCTCTTTCCCTAGGGGCATTTCTGGCCGGGTTGATCATATCCGAATCGGATTACAACCATCAAGCCCTGGTCAGTATATTGCCCTTTCGTGATGTATTCACCAGCATATTCTTCGTTTCGGTGGGGATGCTGTTTAATGTTGCCACTTTTTTACAGAACCCGCTGGTCTTAACCGGGGCGGCCCTGATAATACTGTTGGTCAAAGCTGTAGTAGCCGGAGGAGTGGTCTCAACCCTGGGATACCCCATCAGGACAGCAATTCTGGCAGGTTTTGCCCTTAATCAGGTGGGCGAGTTTTCTTTTATCCTTTCCCGGGTGGGATTGGATTACCAGTTGTTAAGCCCTGACTTCTACCAATTGTTTATCATTGTATCGGTTTTGACCATGGCCATCACACCGTTCAGCATCGGTCTCAGTCCTCGTATCGCTGAAGTTTTTCTGCGTCTTCCCCTGTCAACTAAAACCAAGACCGGTATAGATGTTGATCTGGAGTCACCTCAAGCGACCATGAATGACCATTTGGTTATTATTGGCTTCGGCATTAACGGCCGTAATCTGGCCAGGGCAGCGTCAGCCAGCGGCATACAATATATGATTATAGAAATGAACCCTGATGTGGTCAGGCAGGAGAGGGAGAATGGCGAAACTATATTTTACGGGGATGCCATCCATCTGGAAGTGCTTCAGCAGGCCAATATCGACACCGCCCGGGTTGTGGTGGTAGCCATATCAGATGTGTCCGCGACCACCAGGATAGTGGATATGATTCACAAAACCAATCCTCAGGTGCATATCATCGTGCGAACCCGCTATGTACAGGACATCCAGGAGCTTTATGCACTGGGAGCCAATGACGTTATTCCTGAGGAGTTTGAAACCTCTGTGGAGATTTTCACCCTGGTATTGAAGAAATACCTGGTGCCCAAGGTGGACATAGAAAGGTTCATTACCGAGGTTCGGGCTGATGGGTATGATATGCTGCGCAGCCTGTCCAGGAAATCCCCTACTTTTCAAGATATCAAGCTGCATTACCATGATGCTGAAATCGCCAATATAAGGGTTGAAAGCAATTCAGTTTTAGCAAATAAGACCCTGGGGGAAATTGATGTCAGAAATCAGTACGGGGTATCCATTTTGTTGATTCAACGCGGCGCAGAGACCATCATCAATCCTGCTGGCGACGCTTCTCTAGAGCCCGGGGACCAAGCGGTATTGCTGGGATCACCTGATAACATCAATGAAATAACGCAGGTACTGGGCGGTGTTTTCAAGAATAAGAACAAGATGGAAGGCATTAGTCGGGATAAGTATGTACGGGGGGGAGATGTGGCCTGATCGCAGGACATCTCTACCCGGGTAAGTGACTATTTAATCCTGGGAACGACTGGGACACATGATATATGATATAGTTAGAAATTATTTCCCGGATTGGGGTGTAGTGATGTATCCTAAAAGGCCGCGAAGATTTATGAAAGCCCTGTTCCAAGTAAGTCTTTTAGTTGCCGGTGGGATTATTTACCCGTTAACCACGGCGGGGATGACCTGGCGAGAGCTTTCCAGCAGTCTGCACAGTACTTTTAATGAGAATACTCACTGGGATTATAATAACATGGTGGGGCCGGCCTTAACCTTGATTATTTTCGCTTTTCTGATGGCTTGCTTCAAATTGTACACCATCAGGCAAAAAAAGGGATTACAGCGCGTTTATGATAAACCGCGGCGCCAGAACCGGCTAAACGTATCCCGACTGCCGGATGGACAGATGCAGAAAAGACAATGGTTCAGGCTGCAGACCCGGGACTGGTTAAAATGGTTTCATTTCCGGGGCTTTTCACCGCTAAGCGAAAGTGAGTACAGGCAAGACCACATGGTGGATATCGGCGGCGGCGGCCTGAGTTTCACAACGGAAAAAAAGCTGGATATCGGAGCGGTTATCACTTTCCTGCTCGATGTCGGCAGCGGGGATCCCCTGTCGGTTTGGGGGAAAGTAGTCAGGGTGCAGGAGAAAACAGACCACGAGCCGCAGCGCTATTTCATTGCCATACAGTTTTCCCAATTACGGGATACAGACCGCCGGCGCCTGGTTGCCTGGATTATGAAAGGGCAGCGCAATGCCATTCACAGTGCCAGGCAGGAGGAAAACCCGTCTGCCTCCACCACCCCATATCAACTCTAGCCCCGCGTTGCTTATCAGGATTCGATCAACAACTGGTAATCCAAACATCCCAATCCGATCCGATGTGCATATTCCAGGCCTTTCCGCCAATTGGTGTTGGGATGAATCAGGGTGAATTTATCGTCACCAGGTTCACAGCCTTTGCCTGCCAGCACTGAAGCGGTTAAGAACGGTGCCTGGTTAACCATATCCACACTGGCTTTATCCAGAGCCACCGGATCATATGAAACCGCTATGCCCAGGTCGGACACAATAGGAGCATCATTGTGAGACCAGCAATCGCAATTGGGGGATACCGAATTAATGATGTTGATATGGAAGTTAGGTTTGCCGCTGACTACCGCCAGGGCATATTCAGCAATCTTTTCAGTGGTTACTTCAGCCGATTGCCCCCAAACCACCTGTGCAGAATTGAAGCGGCACAGAGCCACGCACTGCCCGCAGCCAATGCAGATTTCCTCATCTATCATCGCCTGCTCCTGTTCGGAGAGGGATATGGCCTGCTGTGAGCAATGGTCTATACAGATGCCGCAAGCCGTACAGTTCTCGCCCACAATGCGGGGTTTTGAGCTGGAGTGCATCTCCATCTTGCCGCCCCGGGATCCCGAGCCCATGCCCAGGTTCTTGATGGCCCCGCCAAAACCAGTCTGTTCGTGGCCTTTGAAATGATTGAGGGATATGATGATATCGGCGTCCGCAATCGCGCTGCCGATCTTGGCAGTCTGGCAATGTTTCAGGTTAATGGGGATTTCCCGGTACTCGATGCCCCTGAGACCGTCGGCGATGATCACCGGGCAGCCCACCGCCAAGGGTGAAAAACCGTTTTTCATGGCCGAGTTGAGGTGATCGATGGCATTGCTGCGCAGTCCGCTGTACAGGGTACTGCAATCCGTCAGGAATGGCTTGCCCCCGAGTTCCTTGATTAAAGCCACCACTTCGGCTGCATAATTCGGCCGTATATAAGCCAGGTTCCCGGGCTCGCCAAAATGTATTTTTATGGCTACCATCTTGCCTTCGAAGTCGATGTCGCTTAAGCCCGCTTTGTTCATCAGGCTGCGGAATTTCTTGATTATATTCCGGCCGGGGCGGGTGCGAAAGTCTGTAAAGTAAACCTTGGCTGGCTGCATAATTAATCCTCCGCTGTGCAAATCTCTTTTTGGAAAGTATAGCATAGTATCAACTGCATCAAAAATACAGAAACTGGTTAGCTGTCGCAACATCAAGCTGGTCTGTGTTAGCCTGGCATGATATAGTCATTACAGGGTTTGATGGTGATCCTGGGAATATATCGCAATACCGCGCCGCCTCAGGAGGTGCGCGTGATAAGGCGATGATCGGGATTCAGTCCGGCTATTTTCGAAAATGCTGGTGGCGGACCAATGATTTTGAACCGGGTATGGTTTCGCCCTCAATTTTGAATAAAAGAGAGGATGGTTGAATGATTTCCGAACAGATTAAAACCGATCTGCATAACGCCTCTTGGATCAGGGCTATGTTTGAAGAAGGGGAGCGCTTGCGCGCCATTTACGGAGCTGAAAAGGTGTTTGATTTCAGTTTGGGAAACCCTGATTACGAACCGCCCGCCCGGGTCGGCGACACTCTGAAAAAACTGGTGGTGGACGAAACCCCCGGCCTGCACCGCTATACCAGCAATGCCGGTTATGCTGATGTGCGGGAAAAGATCGCGGCCGGGCTGGCCCGGGAAAGCGGTCTGCCCTTGGGGACTCAGCACATCATCATGACATGCGGCGCTGCCGGGGGGCTCAATGTGGTCTTAAAGACTATACTCAACCCGGGTAATGAAGTCATTTTGCTGGCGCCGTATTTTGTGGAATATCATTTCTATGTCAACAATCATGGCGGCAAAGCGGCGGTCGTTCCTACCGGGGATGATTTCCTGCCCGATCCCGATCTTCTAGCCCGGAGCATCACCCCCCAAACCCGGGCCATCATCATCAATTCTCCTAACAACCCCACCGGGGTGGTGTATTCACAGCAAGCCCTCCAGGCTATGGCTGCAGTGATAAATGCTAAAGAGCAGGAGTATGGCACCGAAATCCTGGCCATCTCGGATGAGCCGTACTATAAACTGGTCTATGAGGGGGCCAGGGTTACCAATCTTATGACCATTTTCAAGAATGCCGCTATTGTCAATTCTTTCAGCAAATCGCTGGCTCTGCCCGGCGAGCGCATCGGCTATATTGCGGTAAGCCCGAATATAGAAGCGGTTGAGCTCATGACCGACGGTCTGGTATTTGCCAATCGCACCCTGGGTTACGTCAATGCCCCTTCCATTTTCCAGAAGGTAGTGGCGGAATGTCTTGACGAGGGCCCGGATACGGACGAATATCAACGCCGCAGGGATACACTTTATAATCACATCACCGGGCTGGGCTTTACTTGTGTCAAGCCGCAAGGCGCCTTTTACCTGTTTCCCAAATCGCCGGAGCCTGATGACGTAACATTTGTGCAAAAAGCCCTGGAGTATAATCTTCTTTTGGTGCCGGGCCGGGGTTTTGCTATGCCTGGCTTCTTCCGGATGGCCTATTGCGTCGATATTAAAACCATCGAAAGGGCTTTGCCGGCCTTTGATAAACTAGCCCAACATTATTTTTAAGCCCCTTAAAAGAACGGCAGGGAGGCATCCTGATGCGCAAATTCATGCCTTGAAACTGCCCTTTAAGGCGGAGACTTTGACCGGCATGTTCTGGAGATTTCGTCAGTGACCAACCCGCTGGTTATGCTCACTTTCCAGGCGCATTTAAGAGCTATCGGATCCATATAGGGAGTAAATAACTTCAAACAAAATTAACTGCCAATACTTTCCAGGCAATTTTAATCCTGCTATACTGTTGAAAGACTTAATGGCAAATACAAGTAATAGGATTAAGCATCGCTTGGAAAGTGGAGGCAAATTAAGATTTGATAAGGCGAGCACCAAC
Source organism: Syntrophomonas sp. UBA4922 (assembly GCA_002398825.1). GTDB lineage: Bacteria > Bacillota > Syntrophomonadia > Syntrophomonadales > Syntrophomonadaceae > DTU019. The sequence goes on from DHBS01000031.1 coordinate 16,794, forward strand.
ACTAAAGATAGTATTGGCTCTATTGACTGTGATCATAGCCTTAGGGTCGGCCGCCTCTATCAAGGCCTACCCGCCCTTTGTTACCTTCCCGGCTTCAGCGCCTGACTCCGGAATAGAACCGGTCGCTGCAACAGCCTCGCAGGCAGCGCCAAAGGATACGCCCGAACCGGCTGCCGCGCCTGGTAAAGCGGTTCCTTATTTGCAGATTCTGATTTATCACGAAATCGGTGCTGGGCCTAATGGTTTGTATGTAGCGGTCCAGAATTTTGAAGAACAGATGAAATACCTGTATGACAACGGGTATACGGGGATTACCCTGGCCGAAGGCAGGGCCTTGTTGGAAGGCCGGGGCAATGCGCCAGCCGGCCAGCCGGTAGTTTTAACTTTTGATGACGCCTACCGATCTTTTATCGACCACGCTTATCCGGTGTTGAGCAAATACGGTTTTAAGGCGACGGTTTTTGTGATTGCCGACTACACCGGCGATCCCAACTACCTCAGCTGGGAGCAGATCGCCGATATCGCCTCACATGGCATGGAAATCGGCAGCCACTCCAGAACCCATACTTTGCTGCCTACCCTCGAATCTACCCGCCTCAATGAGGAAATCGCCGGTTCCAAAGCAGTTCTGGAGCAGCACCTGGGCCAACCGGTGTCTTCCTTTTGCTACCCTTGTGGAGAATATGACCAGACTGTTATCGATGCGGTTAGACAGGCTGGATACCAGCAGGCTGTAACCGTCAAATACGGCTGGGCCACCACACAAAGTCCCGCCCTGGAAATACCACGTATTCGTATCAGCCGTTACCTCACCCATGACAAATTTGCGGAGATGTTTCCCCCTCAGAGCAGGCCTTCCTCTGCGCAGCAATAGCGGAATCACAGCCACCCCCAGTCAGTAAGGCGGGTAATATATGCCTGCTCTTTTCCGGCATCCTGTAAAAACGGGTCACATTGTGGAATGATCAGGATGGGTGAGAATATAATTTAATGATTCGGCCTGATGATATCTGTTGCGGGGAGGTTTTTGTTATGGCTTGGGCCGCTATCCGCCGGGGATGGCTGACTGTTGTATTGACGGGATTGCTTTTTGTCATCGCTACAGCCTATTTGCGCCAACCCGCACCCGAGGTCGAGCCGCCCCCGCCTCCCACACCGACCCACATAACGGGAGAGTTTTTGAGCTGGAAGGAAGTAGATCCGCTTTTTCCCCGCTATGCCTGCGCTACCGTGGTTGACTATGAGACGGGCCTGAGCTTTAGGGTGCAGCGCCGGGCCGGAGATCACCACGCCGATGTTCAGCCGCTCTCGGCGCAAGACACCGCCATTATGAAGAAGGTATACAGCGGTGAATGGGCCTGGAAACGCAGGGCAGTAATAGTCGCCCTGGACAACGGGCGGATGGTGGCAGCGTCGATGAATGGCATGCCGCACGGCGCAGGGGCTATACGAGGCAACAATTTTAAAGGACATTTCTGCATTCATTTTCGGGATAGTATGACTCACAGCTCCCGCAGCAGGGATACAGCCCATCAGGTCATGGTATGGAAAGCAGCCGGGGTATTGGAAGAACAACTGACAGGGTTGAATGCCGAACAAATCATAGAGGTGGCTTTGGAGGCCATTGCTCACGAAGATCCCTACATCCTGGAAAAGGTTACCCAGGGTGAAGGAAAAGAACTGTTGTTGCAGGGCCTGCCAACCATCGCCTGGCTGAAGACCCAATCACTGCAACCGATTGATGAACTGCATTTTACCGCCACGGTACAACTGATAAAACGGGGCAATATCAAGTCCGAATCGCGGGTTCTAAATGTGGAAGTAAAACAGGCGCCGCTGCATCTCCTGGTCTCATCCAACTCACTGCTGCCCTTGATGCAGTAAGTATTGAGCGTACGCTTGAACCCGATATTACGGTCGGCCCCGGTGTGTTTAACTAAGGCTCAACCCGTTCATCCAGTTCAACCCAACAGCCGGTTATGGCGCGCAGGCATTTGGGACAAAGAGTGTCAAATCCCATCTCACGGCATATTAAAACACATTCTATGCAGATTGGCTTTAAACATAAGGTGCAGATTTCTATGGTTTCTTCGGCCTGGTGATAAATGCAAGACATGAGAACGCTCCTCCCCAGATATGATTATAGCTGAATCTATGTTGCGGTTGCCATGCAACTCTGAACGCACCGGGAATTTTCCTACCTTTCCCGGTGCAGCATTTCAATAACGGCCTGATCGGTAGGAAAAGCCAGGGCGGGAATTTCATTCAAAGCGAAATAAGCGACCATGTCAAGGTCATCACCTGCCTGAGGCGCGCCTCCAACCACCTCGGCCAGAAACCATATGCCTACAGTATGCCGTTCCGGGTCATGAAAGTTTGACTGCACGGCAAATACCCGGACAATGTCGATTATTAAATTGGTTTCTTCCCTGAATTCCCGCTTTACCCCGTCAAATACGTCCTCATCATACTCTAAATATCCGCACGGAATGCACCACAAACCGCAGTATTTTCCCCCATTTCTGCGCCCCAGCAAAATTTCACCCCGCTGGTTAAATACAATGGCAGCAACGCCTACAATGGGGTTTTCATACAGTATATACGCACACGCTTGGCAGGTAAGACGCGGGTGTTCATCATAATTGCGGTATTTAAGGGCTCCTCCACATAAAGGGCAATAAAAATAGCGTTGTGTTATGGGCTGCGGCTTTTGCTTCACGCGATTGATACCCCTGTTTAGTTGTCCCGGGGCCTAAAAAGCAACCTGCTCGGACCTTTATCGGTATCATCGTTTTCGCATAAAGTCAGCATGGATTCTGGCACGATCAGGACTTTACGATGCTCTTCCATCATTAATAAATACATCGGATCTCCTGGAGCCCTCAACCCTCTTTTGCCGACTATAACACCGGTGCAGTTGTTGTAGAAATGACCTTTTTGAGTGATCATGACCCTATTACCCAACTCCATAAAGCACACCTCTTTCACCGCCGGCAGATGCCAACGGACGTTTTTGGATTCAACCCTTTTCTAATATATTCTGTCGGGTTGATAGCTTACGGCACTCGCTTTTGCCATAATACTTCTTAATTATAATATATTGACAAGCCGATTGTATATCTGTGCCGGTTAGATCTCGCGGCTGATAAGATTAACCCGGCATTAAGCTCGCTGAAAATGAGATAGACTAAAAAAGGGTAGGGGGAGTTTGTGGAGAAATTTACCATCATCCTGAGCTGCGGACATAACGAGGATAGGTCATAAAGAGAATTAACCCGGAACATTTGCAGGCCATGGTAAAATGAAATGCATAAGTAAGGGGTCGTATTCCCAACTCCCGGGGTTAGTAGTTGAGGAAATCGAGAAGGATTCGCCCGGACGAAGCCGGAGGCGCAGCCCTGTCATATGATGCCTTTTGGGGCTATCCCAAATTTGTTTAGGTATCTAAACAAAAGAGTTTATAACCTGTTTTGCCGTCAGTGTACCAGTTAGGCCAGGGAGAATTCCAGTAAAATATTTTCGAAAATCTGGGCTACCGGCAAGATGCTTTTGATCTTGTATACATTGGCGCCAGAAAAAACCACACCCTCTTCCACCCGGCCATTACGGGCATTCAACAGGGCATCTTTAATGCAGTAATCACCTGAGCAATGGCGCAGGCAGGCTTCGCACTCTTCGGACATGGGAGCATCACCTGCTGCAATAAGATCGGTAAAGGTATTCTTAATAGCGCGTCCGGGCAGTCCTACCGGGCTCTTGATAATAATGACATCTTCCTGGCGGGCATTCAAGTAGACTTGTTTATACTCATCAGCCACGTCGCATTCCTCGCTGAGCAGAAAACGGGTGGCTATCTGCACGCCGTCAGCCCCCAGGCGGACCATCTCGGCCATATCGTATCCGTCGGTGATGCCGCCGGCAGCGATCACCGGAATTTTAACGGCCTGCTTGATTTCCGGCAATATCTCCTTGATGGAACGGTCCGTACCCAGATGCCCCCCGGCTTCACAACCTTCGGCTACCACGGCAGCGGCCCCGGATTTTTCCGCCAGGACAGCTGCACGGCTGGAAGATACAATCGAAACCACCGGCGTCTGAGATTCTTTGCACCAGTTAAAAATCTCTCTGGAGAAGCCAGCCCCGGTAAAAATAACATCTATATGCTCGTTGATCGCGGTTTTGACCAGCTGCATAAATTCTCGGGCCGCGTACATGATATTCACGCCGATAATGCCTTGATTCTGGCTCAGTGCGCGGGCTGTACGGATCTGATCACGAAGATCGTCCAAACTTACGCCGGTTCCGCCGATCACGCCAATACCGCCGCAACGGGCCACGGCAGCCGCCAGTGACGCAGTTGATACCCTGATAGACATACCTCCTTGAATAATGGGAAAACGGGGTTTAAGGTTGCCTATTTTTAACTCCGGGAGCTGCACTATGAACCCTCCTAATCGATATTACTATAACTAGAATATTACACCATAAAATAAGCAAACATGCAATTTCTAAAAATTTCGTTATTTATGTTGTCAAAAGCACTATTGGCCGATAAACCAAATCCCATGAGAGAAAAGGAATTAAATGTCAAAAATAAGGCAATAATGGAATTGTTATTGACTTTCATCAATAATATTGGTTTAATAACCTCAACGTCCATGTGCACGAAAATGTGTACATATTATTTTGGGCTAATATCTAAATGAGGTGGTTTCAGCAGTGAGAGCTCAAATCCTTAGTGTGGGGCACGCCCTGCCAGAACGCCGGCTTACCAATCAAGAACTGGAGCAAATGGTGGACACCTCTGATGAGTGGATTATTGAGCGCAGTGGTATTCGTGAAAGAAGAATTGCCGATCAACAAACCAAATGTTCCGACTTAGCATATCAGGCTTCCAAAATGGCCCTGGAGAGGGCCGGACTCTCCGCTCAGCAATTGGACTTGATCATCGTGGCCACTGCCACTCCGGATATGTTCTTTCCCTCTACTGCCTGCATAGTACAGGATCTTCTGGGGGCCACCAATGCGGCTGCATTTGACCTCTCAGCCGGCTGCACGGGTTTTGTTTATGCCCTGGACGTGGCTCACAAATATCTGCTGTCAGAGGATTATCAGCATGTTCTGGTTATTGGCGCTGAAACGCTGTCGCGCATTCTTGACTACCGGGACCGCAATACCTGTGTCCTCTTTGGAGATGGGGCCGGTGCGGCAGTTATGGGAAAAGGAACCTCTGATTATGGCATTTTGAGTTCCATCTTGGGCGCTGACGGCAGCGGCGGGAAATTCCTTAACTTGCCCGCCGGAGGATCGGCCATGCCCGCTTCTCCGGAAACCATACAAAACCGGCTGCATTATTTAAAAATGAATGGACCCGAGGTGTTTCGCTTCGCCACCCGCATAACCTCGGAGATCAGCACCAGAGTGCTGGAAAAAGCGGGTTTTGCCTACAGTGATGTGGATCTATTTGTTCCGCACCAGGCCAACATGCGCATAATAAAAACCGCTATGAAGAGAATGAATATTCCTGCCGAAAAAACCTTGATTAATCTGGATATGTATGGCAATACATCTGCTGCCTGTATTCCCATAGGTCTGTCCCTGGCGCAAGAGGAAGGCCGTTTAAAAGCCGGAGACTTGGTCTTGATGGTCGCTTTTGGGGCCGGCCTGACCTTTGGTGGTGTATTGCTGCGTTGGGGGAGGGGTTAATATTAATATGTTTGCGAATAGAGTAACCGCGCTGTTAGGGATTCAGTACCCTATCCTGCAGGGGGCTATGGCATGGATTGCCGGGGGGGGACTGGCGGGAGCTGTGTCCCAGGCCGGGGGCCTGGGAGTGATTGGGGCTGGCGACGCTGATCGAGCCTGGGTGGAAAAAGAAATCCGCAAGGTAAGAGAGGCTACCGATCGTCCCTTCGGGATAAATTTGATGATGACTTCGCCTCATATCGACGATGTAGTCGATTTAGTGATTTCTTCAGGGGTAAATGTCGTCACAACCGGAGGAGGAAATCCTGGGCGTTATATGGAAGCACTCAAAGGTGCCGGTATAAAAGTATTGCCGGTGGTGGCTTCGCTGGCTTTGGCCAAACGCCTGAGCCGCCTGGGTGCGGATGCCCTGGTTGTAGAAGGCATGGAATCAGGCGGGCATGTGGGGGAAATGACCACTATGTGCATTGTCCCTATGGTAGTTGATGCTGTGGATATTCCGGTCATTGCGGCCGGGGGAATAGCTGACGGCCGGGGATATATGGCTGCCATGGCTCTAGGCGCTGAAGGGGTTCAGATTGGAACCCGCTTTATCTGCGCTGCCGAATGTGACGTTCATGCCGCATATCAGCAAAAAGTGATACAAAGCCGGGACCGGGCCACTGTTGTATGCGGCGCCAAGACCGGTCATCCGGTCCGGGCTATACATAACCGGTTCACCCGCCAGTATTTGCAGGCCGAGGAATCAGGAGCCACCAAGGAATTCCTGCAAGAACTGGGACGGGGGCGCTATCCCGCCGCAGCCGTAAAGGGTGAAGTGGACGAAGGCAGTATTCTGGCGGGACAGATTTGCGGATTAATCAATCGTGTTCAACCGGCTGCCGAGATTATCAAAGACCTGGTTGAGGACGCCCGTAGGGTGCAGAAACGATTGGGGGAATAACATGGCAACCTTAGCATTTGTGTTTCCCGGTCAGGGCGCACAGCAGGTGGGGATGGGCAAAGACCTTTATGAAAATTTTGAGTCAGCCAGAATGGTATTTCAACAGGCTGACGCGGCGGCAGGTTATGATCTTGGCCGGCTTTGTTTTGAGGGGCCCCTCGATAAGCTGAATCAAACCGAATTTGCCCAACCTGCGCTTTTGGCCAGCAGTGTGGCTGCTGGTGAGGTGCTTAAAGAGCAGGGTATTGAAGCGGTAATTATGGCCGGCTTGAGCCTGGGAGAATACTCCGCCCTGGTTTGTGCACAGGCTTTATCTTTACAAGAGGCCATACCCCTGGTGCAGCGCCGCGCCAGGTTGATGCAGGCGGCGGTACCGGCGGGGGAAGGCGCCATGGCGGCGGTCCTGGGATTGGATGATCAGGCTGTGCAAACAGCCTGCGCAGCGGATCAAGGTATTGTGGCTATTGCCAATTACAACTGCCCGGGCCAGTATGTTATATCCGGCGGCAGTGAAGCGGTGCAAAGGGTATCGGTACGACTGAAAGAATCCGGGGGCAGAGTGATGCCCCTGGCAGTTAGTGTGCCGTCCCATAGCGAGTTGATGAAACCGGCTGCTGAGGAATTGCGGCCTTATTTAGAAGCTATAGACTGGATAGAACCGATGGTGCCGGTAGTCAGCAATGTAAACGCTACCGCCAATCCAGCCTCGCGATTCGTGGATTTACTGGTTAGACAGCTTTATTCTCCGGTTAGATGGGAACAGAGTGTACGCTATATGATGAACCTGGCTGATTACTTCGTAGAAGTAGGTCCGGGCAGCACCCTGTCGGGATTGATCAAAAAGATCGATAAAAACCGGCTGCTGGGCCAGGTGAATGATGTGAAAAGCCTGGAAAAAGTAATAGAGAAGGTGAAGACCATATGAGTTCTAGAGTTGCACTGATAACCGGCAGTTCCCGGGGTATAGGCAAAGCGATCGCCCTGGCCCTGGCTGCAGACGGCTGCCAGATCGCGGTTAATTATTATGAAAGCGGCCAGGCGGATGCTGAAGTCAATGCCTCCAATCTCCGGGATGCCGAGGCGGTCGCCGGGGAGATTGAAGCCCTGGGCAGCAAGGCGGTAGTATTGGGCGCTGATGTCTCGTCTTCGCAGTCGGCCCAAGAACTGGTCGATCAGACTGTCAAAGTCCTGGGGCAGATCGATATTCTGGTCAACAACGCGGGAATCAATAGAGACAACCTGCTGCTGCGCATCAGTGATGAAGAATGGGATCAGGTGCTGAAAACCAATTTAAATGCAGCCTTTTATTGCAGCCGGGCTGCGGTTAAACATATGGTTAGAAAGCGCTACGGCAGAATCGTGAGCATATCTTCGGTAGTGGGCGTCGGCGGCAATGCCGGGCAGGCCCACTATGCGGCTTCAAAATCGGGACTCCTTGGGTTCACCTATTCGTTGGCCAAAGAATATGGCCGGCGCGGTATAACTGCCAATGTGGTGGCGCCAGGCTATATTCAGAGCGATATGACCGCCCGGCTGAACGCTGAACAGACTGCCCGGATAGCGGATAATATTGTTCTGGGGCGGCTGGGAACCCCGGAGGATGTTGCAGGAGTGGTAGCTTTTCTGGTATCATCCAGAGCAGATTATCTTACCGGGCAGCTGCTCCGGGTCGACGGCGGTCTGGGAGGCCTATAAAATTAAATTGAATTCAAATTGGTTCGTGGTCTCGAACCATTCAGTCTGTTCAATAAAAGGAGGATGTAAGCCATGTCAGTTTTTGAAGAACTCAAGAAGATTATTGTTGAAATCAAGGATATCCCGGAGGAGCAGATTACTCTGGAATCCAGCTTTGCGGACGATCTGGAGGCAGACTCGCTGGACATCGTAGAAATGCTAATGCTCTTGGAAGAGAAGTTTGACATTCAGATTCCGGAAGACGCCGCGGAAAAGATGAAAACCGTACAGGATGTGGTCGAGTACGTTGAGGCTAAATTGTAGCAGATAGTTAAGAATAGGGGTGATGGGATGCCGGAACGCAGGGTAGTAATAACCGGTTTGGGGGTGGTGTCGCCGGTCGGTCTTGATAAGGATGAATTCTGGAGCAACCTCCTGGCTGGGAAAAGTGGCATTGGCCTGATCGATCGCTTTGACGTCAGCCAGTTCCCCACCAGGATAGCTGCGCAGGTGCGGAACTTTGACGTGCAAAAATATATCCCCCGTAAAGATGCCCGGCGTATGGATTTGTTTGTGCAATACGCTTGTGCTGCCGCCAAACAGGCAGTCCTTGATGCGGCGCTAGATTTTTCAATCGTTGACCGGCAACGGGTAGGTGTATGGGTAGGGTCAGGAATAGGCGGCATCGAAACCCTGGAACAACAACATAACGTTTTGCTTAAACGGGGTGTAGCCGGTGTCAATCCCTTTTTTATTCCCATGATGATAGCTAACATGGCTTCTGGACAGGTATCTATTTTGTTCGGTGTGCACGGACCCAATGGGTGCACTGTTACTGCGTGTGCTTCTGGAACTAATTCCATCGGTGAGGCTCTGGGATTTATCCGCCGGGGCGAAGCCGAGGTGATGATTGCCGGCGGAGCGGAAGCAGCTGTTACGCCTATATCCATTGCAGGCTTCTGTGCCGCCAAGGCCTTATCGACCCGAAATGATGAGCCTGACAAGGCCTGCCGTCCTTTTGATGCAGAGCGGGGCGGTTTTGTAATGGGGGAAGGCTCGGGGATCGTTATCCTGGAGGAGATGGAGCATGCTAAACAACGCGGCGCCCATATTTATGCTGAATTGATAGGTTATGGAGCCAGCGGGGACGCGGTTCACGTAGTACAGCCCGATCCGGACGGGAAAGGCGCAGCCCTGGCCTTTAAGAATGCCTTGACTGACGCCGGTATAGAGCCGGAGCAAGTAGATTACATCAACGCCCATGGAACCGGAACTGATTTAAATGATCAGATGGAGACCAAGGCCATCAAGGCGATTTTCGGCCAGCATGCCTACAACCTCAGTGTCAGTTCCATAAAAGCTGCTACCGGCCATATGCTTGGAGCGGCCGGTGCGGTGGAGCTAATCGCCACGGTGTTGTCATTGCAGAATAATATCATACCGCCGACCTTAAACCTGGAAAATCCTGATCCTGACTGTGATCTGGACTATACCCCTCTGGTGGCCAGATCCAAACCGCTGTCGGTGGCTCTGTCTGATTCACTGGGCTTCGGGGGCCACAACGCAGCTCTGTTAGTGAGAAAGGTATAGCTTTATGACCGTGAATATTAATGTGGATGAAATTATGAAAATTATTCCCCACCGCCATCCCTTTTTGATGGTGGATCGCCTGATAGAACTGTCCCCCGGGGAAAAAGCGGTGGGCATTAAGAACCTGACCATCAATGAACAGTTTTTTGCCGGCCATTTTCCCGGCAAACCAGTTATGCCCGGGGTTCTGATGATCGAAGCCATGGCCCAGGTGGGGGCTTGCGCCCTGTTGTCTCAGCCGGAATACCAAGGCCAGATCGCTATGTTTGCCGGGGTGGACCGCATCCGTTTCAAACGCTCCGCCCTCCCCGGAGAGACCTTGTTGATCAGCACTGAACTCACCGCTATCAAGGGAAGCATTGGCAAGGGCAAAGGAAAGATAACTATTGATGGGGAGACAGTCTGCAGTGGGGAGTTTATGTTTGCGCTGGTGAAGGACCAGGAGTGAACCGGAGGAGTATATGTTAAAACGTTCATTTGGAAAAACCAAATATATACCTGTTCCTCAGGATGCCTTGCCGTACAGACCGGCAAAGCCGGGGCAGGCAGTCTGCCCGCAGTGCACTTCCGGTATATCTGAGGAGGAGATGCAGGAAAATTTCAAGGTCTGCCCGTTTTGCCGGCACCATTTTCCTATGAATGCTCATGAACGATTAAGCTGGATTGCGGAAGCCGGCAGTTTTGAGGAATGGGATACCGGCCTCAGTTCTTACAACCCCTTGGAATTCCCGGGATATGATGAAAAATTAGCTGACGCCCGGGAAAAGACCGGCCTTCAAGAGGCCATTATCACCGGGGTGGCCAGGGTGCAGGGATACCAGGTGGTTCTGGGAATAATGGACTCGCGTTTTCTGATGGGAAGCATGGGATCAGTAGTAGGGGAGAAAATCAGCCGGGCTATTGAAAAGGCCATGGAGCTGGGCTGCCCGTTCATTACCTTTGCGGTGGCCGGCGGTGCTCGCATGCAAGAAGGCATGCTTTCCTTGATGCAGATGGCTAAAACCAGCGCGGCTCTGGAAAGGTTCCACAAGCGGGGACTGCTCTATATCTCGGTAATGACCCACCCCACAGTCGGGGGAGTGCCAGCCAGTTTTGCAGGTCTGGGCGACATCATCATCGGTGAGCCCGGTGCTTTAATCGGGTTTACCGGACCGCGTGTGATTGAGCAGACCTTGGGGCAGCGTCTGCCGGAAAGGTTTCAGCGCGCCGAATTCCAACTGGAACACGGCATGCTCGATCTGGTAGTGGATCGAGCGGAATTGCCCGCTGTGATCGGGCAGATCCTAAGGCTTCACCTGGGAGGTAACCATGGTTAAAAGACAGTTTGATTATGAAGACAAATATGAGAATATTCAGGATAAAATCAAGGAACTGGTGGAATTATCGGGCAGTTTGGACTTCGATTTAAGCGGTGAGATCAAGGTATTGGAAAGTAAATTACAAGCCATCCGGGATCAAAAATACCAGAACCTCACTCCCTGGGAAAAAATACTTCTGGCCCGTAATCCAGAGAGGCCCACTACCATACAGTATCTTGACAATATTTGTGATGAGTGGATTGAACTGCACGGCGATCGGCTCTATGGGGACGATCATGCTGTCGTAGGCGGAATCGGCGCCTTTAACGGCATGCCGGTGACGGTGATTGGCCATCAGCGCGGTAAGGACACCAATGAAAATATCAAACGCAATTTCGGTATGCCACATCCGGAGGGATACCGTAAAGTACATCGTTTGCTGGTGCAGGCTGAAAAATTCGGGCGGCCGATATTAACCTTCATCGATACTCAGGGGGCTTATCCAGGCGCCGGTGCTGAAGAACGCGGTCAGCCTGTGGCTATTGCTCAGGATCTCATGTTATTATCCGGGCTGAGTGTACCGATTATATCAACGGTTATAGGCGAAGGCGGCAGCGGCGGGGCACTGGCTCTAGGGGTGTGTGACCGCCTGATCATGCTTTCCAACTCGGTTTTTTCAGTAGCTTCAGCTGAAACTTGCGCTTCTATTCTGGCCAAAGATGCTAATCAGGCCGAGGGAATGGCCGGTGCCTTGAGATTGACCGCTTTCGACCTGAAAGATCTCGACATCGTTGACGAAATTGTGCCTGAACCCATTGGCGGAGCCCACACCGATCCTCAAGAAACCATAGCCAGGGTTAAAGAAGCCATAGCCAGAAATCTCTATGAGGTGATGGAAAAGGGCGGTAATCTTCCTGAACAGCGCTATCAGCGGCTGCGCTCCATCGGGCGCTATAACATTAAATAGCACATACAGGGGCACGTGGGGACGGTTCTTTTGCCTGCCGGGGCAGGCAAAAGAACCGTCCCCATGCCTGTTTGACTCAAAAAAGACTCGAGGAAAAGATCCCCGTGTGTCATATAGGGGCCGGGCTTGGGTGATACTAGAAAAGAAAAGGTTTATAATGGATAACATAACCATGAACGCAAAAATTACCGCGATAAGGAGGATGGCAGTGAACCATAGCCCGAAAAGAGATGAAATAGAGGCTCGCTTCAAATGGAACCTTCAAGACATCTATAATGATGATGCCGCCTGGGAAAATGATTATGAGCAGATGAAAACCATGCTGCTCAAAGCTGCGCAGTTACAGGGGACTCTGGGGCAATCGGGCCCGCAGCTTTTGAGCGCTCTTCAGCAGATAGAATCGATCGACCGCCGGGGAGAGAAATTGGTGGTTTACGCCAAGATGCGCCGTGATGAGAATAATGCCGATAATCGTTATCAAGCCCTGTATGATCGTGCGGAAACCCTGATGATCGAAGCCGGCAGCACTATGTCTTTCGTAACCCCTGAATTGACTGAAATTTCGCAAGAAATCCTGAACCAATTCATGGAAGAATGCGAAGACTTGAAGCTATACCGGCATATGTTTGATGAGATTTTCCGGCAAAAGGAGCATGTGCTCTCCCAGCCCGAGGAAAAGATCCTGGCCCAAAGCGCCGATCTGTCCCTGGCAGCCGGCAACATATTTACAATGCTTAACAACGCGGATATCAAATTTGGAATGATCCGGGATGAAAACGGTCAGGAAGTGGAACTCACCAAAGGGCGCTATGGCCGGTTCATGGAAAGCCATGACCGCCGGGTGCGCGAAGAGGCCTTTCACGCTCTTTACAGCGCTTACGGAAAGCTGGAAAACACCCTGGCTTCATCTCTGTCAGCCAGTGTCAAAAAAGACGTCTTCTATGCCCGGGTCCGCAAATACCCCTCAGCCCTGCATGCCTCTCTCCAACAGGACAATGTTGAAGTTGAGGTCTATGATCGCCTGATTGAGTCGGTACACAGTTATATGAACGATATGTACCGCTATTTGAAACTGCGCCGGCAGATTCTAAACCTGGATGAACTGCACATGTACGATATTTATGTTCCTCTGGTGAAGGAATACCAGGCGGAAGTCCCCTATGATAAAGCCCGGGAGCAGGTTTTAGAAGCCCTACAGCCACTGGGTGAGGAATACCTCAGTATTTTAAAAAGCGGTTTTACCAGGGGATGGATAGATGTTTATGAAAACCAGGGCAAAACCAGCGGCGCTTATTCCTGGGGATGCTACGATACCCATCCCTATGTCCTGCTGAATTATGATAACAAATTAGACGATGTTTTCACCCTGGCTCATGAGATGGGACATGCCCTGCACAGTTTTTACTCCAACCGCCATCAGCCCTATGTATACAGTCAGTACACCATTTTCCTGGCCGAGGTGGCTTCGACCGTCAATGAATCGCTGTTGATCGACTATCTGCTCAAACGCAGCAACAGCCGTGAGGAGCGCATTTATCTGATAAACCATTATCTGGAGCAGTTCCGCGGCACCGTATACCGCCAGACCATGTTCGCTGAATACGAAAAGATCATCCATGAAATGGTTGAACAGGGCAAGCCCCTGACCACCGAGGCATTGAAAAGCAGCTATCTGGATCTCAACCGGCTCTACTACGGCCCCGACGTGGTGATGGATGAAGACATCAAAATGGAGTGGGCTCGAATTCCTCATTTTTATTCAGCCTTTTATGTGTACAAATATGCCACCGGCTTTTCCGCCGCCACCGCCATCAAGGAACAGATCCAGAATGAAGGGGAGGCCGCTGTCAAACGCTATTTGGAGTTTCTCAAGTCGGGTTCATCAGATTATCCGGTAGAGCTGCTTAAAAAGGCCGGGGTGGATATGACTTCGCCCAAGCCGGTTCAATCCGCGTTGGATTATTTTGGCCGCCTGGTGTCCGAACTCGAAACGGCAGTCTCCGGCTGATCCCAATCGTTTGAGACCGCCAAATCCAGGTAATAAATGATCCCGGGCGGTCTTATTTTATTGCCTGGACTGGCGGTAAAAAGGCAAGCCGCTATCAAAAAATATAGGTTATGCGGAATACTCTCCCAAACCGGCTCCGGCCGGTTTTGTCTTGCAAATACTTTCATATTCGGCTTATTAAATGCACATAATGATTGCAGGATGCCAACTTTTAGTGCACGGTAAGGAGGAACATGTCTTGACTCAATTGACTGTACTGAAATGCGAAGAAGCATTTGATCAGAGCATAGCCAGAGTCACCCCCCGTTTGAAGGAGATGGGAAGTTATGATCTGGTCATCGGCATACCTTTTCATGAGGAGAAGGAGCAGTTCCTGGCCTTATTGCATTCGGTTGATCAGATCCTCACTTCATGGATAGGCAAGCGGCAACTGCTGTTAATGGTGGGCGATCATACGGCTATTGACTTCCTGGACGACATTGCAGAATTGGAACTTAAACACCCGCATTTAGAATTTGTATTGCCCGGCCACTGCAGCGGAAGAGGTTCTAGTATCCGTGCCATTATTGAGATCAGCAAGCGCCTGGAAGCCGATTTGATCTTATTCAGCGCCAATATGATCACCTCCCAGGGACCAGGCATTCAGGGAGACTGGTTAGAAAGCCTGTTAAATCCCATTCAAGGGCCCTACGACATGGTAGTGGGAAGCATGAGGCGTCATATGGGTATTGACAGTATCGCCCATATGCTGGCTTCACCGGTGATCGAAACTTTTTACGGCTTTCGCATGACTGATCCTTTAGGCGGCATTTATGCCATTAGCCATGATCTGGTGGAAGATTTGGCCCATGAAGCTATGTTCTGGGGGGAGGGCATTTATGGTTACGGAATAGATTTCTGGCTGATCACCCGAGCCTTATGCTGGAATAAGGTTATCTGCGAAGTCAGCCTGAATGGCGATGTCAAACCTGCCTCCCTGCAAAAACGCAACCGGGTATTCAGGGATACTGCCCAGATCGTATTTGAAGCCGCTAATCGCGACACGGCCGTCTGGGTGCAGGACCGCCTGGTGGTCAAGGTGGCCGACATCCTGGCCAACAGCGATATAAAACGTCCCGACCTGGGATATCATGATGTGGATGAACTCCTGGACAGCTTTCATGAAGGACTGAGGCTTTATTATGATTTAATGACCAATCTCTTCAGTTATGAACTGGTTCAGCAGATCACCGGGCTGAATGAGGAGAGCTTCAATCTGGACAATGACCTGTGGGTGAAGATAATGACCGAACTGACTATAGCCTACAGTTTAGATGAGGCCAATCGGGTTCAGGTCTTGGACTTATTGACCGCTTTATATAATGGCCGTGTAGCCAGTTATGTTCTGCAGATGCAGCAGTTTAAGGCTTTATTCCCGCAACTGGAGTGCAGCGAACAGGATGCTTTGCTGGTTTCCAAAATGGATTCTATAAGACGGCAATTGACCGACGAATTGCTCTGCTGCAAACCTGAATTCACCCGGCGCTGGATGAGCAAAAAGGAACAGGTCAAACCGGCCCTCATTCCACTGGGGTACATGGAATACGTGCCTGGCAAGCCCCTGGTTATTCCCAAAAAAATCCGGGGCAAAGACGGCCGTATAGTACAGACCGACAATATTTTTAGAAACCTGCGCAAGAGCTATAATGAAGAATTTGCCAAGTTTATCGGCGCAGGGCTGGGATTGCCGGTCAAAGGAAAAGCCCTTGACCTGATAGGCGGGGTGGAGCATTTCATGGAGCAGCTGGAGCAGGCGGCCGATAAAGTCATGCCCGGCGATCTCAGCAGCAGCAAAGGCCTGAGCGAGTTTGTCTCCAATATGCTCAACCTGGTAGAAAGCAAGCCGATATTTACTGTGCATATTGACAAGATCAGAGAGATGCTGGTCAGGTTTCCCCCGATCAATCTCATGATACCTTTGGGATACTACAAACCGGAACAGTTGATCGAAATGGTCGATCCCCGCGACGCCGTAACCTATGCCAATCTCATAGAAGATCGCTCCTATACCGACCGGGATGTAAACTGGCTAGCCGAGACCCTCAAACCCGAGAACTTTGAATGGGTGCCGATTAAAATCCTGATTATGCCGGAACAAATACAATTAGGCATTCTGGGGCGCGGCAAAATTTCCAATGCCAATCATATAACCGGACGCATCACGCTTCGCGCCCTTCAACCCGGGACCGGAGGCAAGTATCCCAAACTGAGATACCTCACTAGCATATTGCGCCGCCTGGCAGTTGCCGAACATTATTCTCAACTCTTTCAGCAAAATGTCGGGGAACGCAAGAATATCGGCGCCAAACTGCGCAATTCACTACAGATTTTGCATAAGGGCGAGGAATTTTCGATACACAATATTTTTGAAAACCATCATCATCGCTGTTTGGTGAACAAAATCAAAGCCCTGGCAGTTAAATTAGAAGAGACTGACCGGCCTGACTATGCCCGCTTATTTCACCTCATGGCTGAAGGGTACGGCCTATCGCAGGTTCTGGAAGAAGGAACTTTTCTTACCTGTACCGCTTGGAGCTGGGCCAGCTATAGTTTTAAAGGCGGGCTAAAGATTCCGGGTACCTGGACTACTACCGTGGAGAACCGCTGGTTTAATCATGATTTCCTGGAAACCCTTTATTCGGAATTAGGGTATGACCCCGAAAACATCATGCAAATTGTTTACCGCATGATTCAGGCCGGAAAGAGCAATCAAAATCTCCTCGATACGCTCTTGCCCACCAGACCCAAAGATGTCACTGTGGTAGTACAGGAGACTACCAACCAGCCCAGTAAAAACCTGGTCCGGCATCCTGCCAATCCGCTCCTGGAGCCCATTGAGGAAAACCCCTGGGAGGCCAAATATGTGTTGAATACCGGGGCTCTGCGCTTCGGGGATAAAGTGTATTTGTTTTATCGCGGGGTTGGTTTAGACGGCATTTCTCACATCGGTTTGGCCATTACCGATGGATATAATGTATTGGAGCGTTTGCCCGAGCCGATTTTCTCGCCTTCTACCCCGGAAGAGCGCATGGGATGCGAGGATCCCAGGTTGGTGGTAGTCGAGAACAAAATCATCATGCTCTATACCGCCTATGACGGTAATTTAGCTCAGATAGCAGCGGCCTCGATAACCCTGGATGATTTCCTGGCTGGCAACTACCGGGCCTGGAATCGAGAGGGGCTGGCATTTAAAAATATCTGGGATAAAGATGCCATTTTGTTCCCCGAAAAGATCGGCGGTAAATATATCGTATATCATCGCATCGAACCCAGCATCTGGGTCACCTACACCAAAGAGATACGCTTCCCGCTGAAGGAAAAACATGCTATCATCCTGGGGCCGCGGCCGGGCCGGATGTGGGATTCCCTGAAGATTGGAGCAGGAGCCCAACCGCTAAAGACCAGGCACGGCTGGCTGCTTATTTATCACGGGGTTGACTACAATTATGTGTATAGTCTGGGGGTTTTGCTGGTCGATCTGAATGACCCTCAAAGGGTGATCTACCGCTCGCCCAACCCGATATTACAGCCTGAGGAAGATTATGAGATCGGTTTGAGCGGAGCCTGGGTGCCGAATGTGGTGTTTACCTGCGGCGCAGTAAGCGATTCGGAAAAGGATATACTGGATGATGATGACCTGGTCATGGTCTATTACGGTGCTGCGGACACCAGCATCGGGGTGGCCACCGCTACGGTGGCTGATTTAATTCCGGAGGATTATCGCAGCAAATAAGGGGCATAATTGAGCCCAAAAGAAAAACGCGCCTGAGCAAAAAATTACCCGGGCGCGTTTTATTTTTAGGAAAGGTTGGCCAGGATGGCTTGATTTCCGTCGTATTTCTGTTCCATTCTGCCCAGTAAGAGCATGGTGCTCAAGAGCAATGAGAGCACGGCTTCAGCCCCCTGGTTCTGATTTACCCCACTGGCCGTAAGGGCGTCGAAACATCCTCCGGTTTGGTTGTCGTAGAGTGCCATCTTCTGAACATTATCACCCATATACCATTTATACCCTTGGTAAGCCAGATCGCGGTAATCACGACTGCCAGTAGCATGATAGGCTTCATAGCAGGCAAATATAATCGAAGCGGCATCAACTGGCTGTTGATCATAGACCGGGATTTTGCCCTCACGGTGATACCAGCCGGCATTGCCGATAATATCCAGCCGGCCGTTGCGGAACAGAATGCCGTTGAGGAAATTCATACTCTCATATGCGACCTTGTGGATTCTTCTATTATTGCTGAGCTCACAGGCCGCGAATAAGGCTTGGGGTATTATGCCGTTACAATAGGTCAGATAATCTTCAAACCAGTACCAGCCGCGGCCGTGGTGCTGGTTGTATAAGGCTAATAAACGGGACGTAAGCTCTGTAAACAAATGTTGATCGTAATGTTCAGTACCGGGGTCTTTACACATGGCTAACAGGGCGTAAGCCGTGCCGCGCGGGGATCGGAACTCTAAAGCTTTGCTCAGATTGGAACTAAACATTTGTTCACAGAGAGCGGCCAATTCCGGATCAGGGCTGTACATACCCAGGCTGCAGGCCAGCAAAGCCCTGCCGATACTGTCTTCGGAGTTGAATTGCGGCAAAAAGCGGCCGTTGTTAAAGAGATTTGCCCAACTCCCATCAGGCCGTTGTGCCGTATACATAAAGCGGGCGTATTTAAGGGCAAGCTCCAACCCATCCTCAAGATATAAGGCCGCTATTAAGGCCCGGGCGTTATCATCCAGGGTATAGCCGCTCCTGAAGTTAGGGTGAGACAGTTCGGAAAATTGCAGCATGCCTACATCGTCGGTCATTTTCCGCAGATGCCGATCATCTAGCATAACTGACGCTACCCCCATCTTGGCTGGTGGCCGGTTCAGGGCGCAATATACTATGGGCCAGATTTATATATTGCTTGCCAATGTTAGACCAGGTCCAGCTTTTTCCCAAACGCCCGGCTTTATCCTGCAGGCGCATTTTTAAGGTGCGATCTGAAAGAACCTTCTTTAATAATCGGGCCAGTTCCTCAGGATTGGTCCCCTTGGACAACATGCCGATGCCGTTGGCCAGCATTTCGCGGGCATATGCATAGGGAGTGGAGACTATGGCACGGCCGCATCCCAGAGCGAAGGCCATAGTCCCGCTGACCGCCTGATCGCGGTTGGGATATGGACTCAAATACACATCGGTGAGGTAAAGATATTGCCCCAGTTCTTCATCATTCAAAAATTTATTTACAAATATCACTTTATCATCTAAATTAAGTTCTCCAACCAGGTTTTCCAGCATGTTGCGGTATTTTTCGCCTTCATTTTTTACCAGCATGGGGTGGGTCTGACCCAGGATCAGATATCTGGCATTGGGGAAATCCGGAGCTATACGGGCAAAGGCCTGGATACCCAATTCCAATCCTTTGCCTGGGCCGATTAACCCAAAGGTGCTGATGATATCCCGGCCTTCCAAATGGTATTTGCGCTTGAGAATCCGTGCATCCTGCTTCTTGAAATTCGGAACCCCGTGGGCAATCACTTTGATGAGATCGCCCGGCGCCTCATAGAGATCGGTCAGAAGACCCGCAGAATGCCTGGTCATGGCAACAATACCGCTGGCGTGATAGCAGAGCATATCCAATATATGCTTTTGATGGCTGGAGGGGTGGGGCAATACGGTATGGCAGATCAGGATATACGGTTTGTGCAGATTTTTTACCAGATCAATAATGTAATCACCGTCTGAACCCCCATATATTCCGTATTCATGCTGTATGATTACCATATCTATTCTGGGATGAGAATTGATAAAAGCGGCGGCCCGTGAGTACTCTGCCAACTGATCCTGTCTGAGGTTGAACAGTACTTCGGGAGGATAGTCGTAGTCATAAGAATTATCGGAAACAGACAATACTGTCACTTGATGCCCATTGAAAAGCAGGCTCTCTCTTAGATCCATGGAGAAGGTAGCAATCCCGCACTGTTTAGGGGGATATGTTCCCACATTTAAAAAATTCACATTATTCACTCCTTGTCGTCACCTTGATAAACAGGTACATTAATGTAAGTCTTCCCTGAGAATCCGAAGATTTATACCTGGCAGGCCTGGAGTGAATTTACTTCTAAACCCAATTTCTGTAAACAGGCGAAAAGCTCAGCTTTGATTTGTTCCAAATACTCCGGGGTCTTGCCTTCACAGCGTACAATCAACTCCGGACCGGTATTTGAGGCCCTGACCAGTGCCCAGCCATGCGGAAACATGACCCGCGCGCCGTCAATGTCATTGATGGGATATTTATCTTTAAAGTAGGCTTTGACTTCTTCTACTATTTGAAATTTTTCATCATCACTGCTTGACACGCGAATCTCCGGTGTGGCGTAGTAAATATTGATGTCGGCCAGCATTTCCGTAATATCGGCATCGTTTTTGGACAATAAAGCCAGAAGGCGGGCTCCTGCATAAAGTGCGTCATCAAAACCATAATACTCATCGGCGAAGAACATGTGACCTGACATTTCCCCGGTGAAAATAGCTCCGCTTTCCTTCATTTTTGCCTTGATCAGCGAATGGCCGGTTTTGTATATCAAGGGCTCCCCCCCTAGTTTGACAATCTCATCGATTAAGCTCTGTGAGCATTTGACTTCTACTATGCAGGGAAGATCGGGATAGCGGGGCAAGATGTCCCGCCAGAACAATATCATTAAGAGGTCGCCCCAGATCATATTGCCGGAACTGTCCACAACTCCCAGACGGTCGCCGTCTCCATCTATACCGATTCCTAAATCGGCTTGATGCTCTTGTACAACTTTAATCAGATCGACCATATTGTCGGGATTAACCGGGTCGGGATGGTGATGGGGGAAGCTGGGATCGGATTCACAGTAGAGTTCGATTACTTCACAGCCCAGGCTGCGGAATACCTCGGGGGCAAACAAACCTGCGGCGCCGTTGCCGCAGTCCACCACGATCTTTAATCTTTTGGCGCCCATCTTAATGCGCTCCCTGATATTGTTACGATAGGTTTCAGCGATGTCCACATATTTGAGGCTGCCCCTGGCGCCCTCGATAAAATTCTGGCTTTCGACCATACGCCTTATTTCCTGAATCTGTTCACCGTAAATGGTGGATTCGCCCAAGAGCAGCTTACAGCCGTTATATTCGCCTCCATTATGGCTGGCGGTGATCATCATCCCGGCCGGAATGTTCAGATAGCGGGCCGCAAAGTAAAATATGGGAGTGATGACCAGTCCCAAATCTATGACATGGCAGCCTGAATCCTGCAGGGCGTTAACCACGGTATCACGAAACTGCGGCGAGGAGCTGCGGTTATCCCGGCCCACCAGAACAGTATCATAGCCTTTTTGTTTGGCCATAGCCGCAAAAGCCCGGCTTATCTGATCCATGGTTTGGTTGTCCAAATCCCGGCCTACTACACCGCGTATATCATACTGTCTGAAAATGTTTTTCATGATAATACCTCCTCAACTTATAGCGAATAAAGGGAATGGCGTATGAACTGCAAAAATCGGATTATGCTGTCCAAGGCCCGGTTTATAATAGGTCTTCGCGGCCCATGCTCTTCAGCACTTCGGTGAGGTCGCGGATATTCTGGCACTTGTTGCGATCCGCCACCATTATCACATCATCCGTTTCCACCACTACCAGGTCTTGGGCTCCGAACAAGACGATAGTTTTCTCGGTCTGTTTGATAATACAGCGCTGGCTGTCCATGGCGATTATGTCGTGGCCTTCGCAGACATTTTCTTGCCCGTCAGTAGGATGTATTTCCGAGAGGGCGTTCCAGCTGCCCAAATCACACCAGCCCATATCGGCCGGAACCACAGCCATGCGATCCGATTTCTCTGCGATTCCGTGATCAAGACTGATGTTAGGCAGCTCGCCGTAAGACCGCTTATAATAGTCATATCCATTACTGGCCGCCGCATGGATTTCCGGCAGGTGCTTGCGAAATTCGTCTATCAGGACCCCGATCCTACCTACATAAATACCTGCATTCCACATAAAGCGGCCGGTTTGTATGTAAGTTTGGGCCAGTTCGGCATCGGGTTTCTCATAAAAGGCGTTGACCTGATAAACCTCTCCGATATTGCCTACCTCCCATTTTGTTTTTTCGATGTAGCCGTATCCGGTTTCCGGACGGTCGGGCTGAATGCCGATGGTTACGATGTGACCGCTGGCTGCAGCCTGTCTGGCCTTCTTAAGGCTGTCGCTGAACACATGCTCGTTCAGTATATGATGATCGGCCGGAAATATGCCCAGAACTTCATCGCTTTTCTGGGCATACTGCGATAAAACCATACCAACCGCTGGTGCGGTATTTTTTCCTTCGGGTTCACTCATCACTTCTATTTGATCCCGATCCTCACGGCTGTTGACCAGCCGGTTGATTGAAGCCAGCAAATCATCGCCGGTAATGATGATGATTTTAGTGCAACCGGCTTGTTTGAGACGATCGATGGTATGATCGAGCATAGATTTATTGCCCACCAATTTGCAGAATTGCTTGGGATGTTGGTTGCGGCTTTCCGGCCACAGGCGTACGCCCCGGCCGCCTGCCAAGATCGCTGCTATCATGATAACCTCCAACAGTCTAGAGTTTTGTCATGGATGCCAAATGATACCTATCCCCAAAGAGTATTGGTTTATTTTCTCCTTTTATTGACATATTGATTCAGTTATTCATTGCAGTATGCGGCAATTGCAAGTCTATTGCACATTCAGCTGCAAGTAAGGCGATTGCTATCCCTCACCGGGGTGTAAAAACTTTTTGGCTTTGATCCATTTGCATAGCAAAAGGCCCTTTTATTTGTTCGGGCCTAGGCCCGTAAAATTGGTAAAAAGTGCAAGGAATGCGCCCGTTAAACAGTTTCCTGCGTTTATCGGCTTTCCGGCCCATAACCTTTTCCAGGCCTTGATACGGGGTCAATATATAGGCTGACCAGGTATTCAATTGGGCCCATGCTTTGGCCAGATCCTGGTAAACGCTTTTAATCTGCTTGTCATCAAGCAGCCTCTCCCCATAAGGCGGGTTGCAGATCAGGTATCCGTAGTGGAATGGGGACTTAAGCTCCCGGACCGCCCCGGTTCTAAAGCTGATCTGTTTTGCTATCCCGGCTCGCAACGCGTTAGACCTGGCCAGCTTGATGCAACTGCGATCGATGTCAAAACCCTCAATGCCCAAATCATTATAAATCTTCACGCTGTCCAGAGCTTCCTGCCGGGCCTCAGACCATATCCTGGGGCTGAATTGCGGCCAGTGTTCGGCATCGAAACTGCGCCGCAACCCCGGAGCGATGTTGCAGGCTATCATGGCCGCCTCAATTGCGATAGTGCCTGATCCGCAAAAAGGATCTATGAGGGGTCTGTCTTTTTTCCAGCGGCTCAAGGAAACCATGGCAGCCGCCAGGGTCTCTTTGAGCGGGGCTTCCCCCTGTTCTTTGCGATAACCGCGTTTATGCAGTCCCGCTCCACTGCAATCCATGGTGATGCTCACATTGTCTTCTAATATGGAAACCTCCAGCTGATAAAGCGGACCGTCTTCAGCAAACCATTTCTGCGGGTAGGATTGTTTGAGTTTTTCCACGGTGGCCTTTTTTACTATCGCCTGACAATCAGACACGCTATAGAGCTGAGATTTGATGGTTTTGCCGTTTACCGGGAAACGGGCGTTTTTGGGAAGCCAGTCCTGCCAGGGCAAAGCCCGGGTGCCTTCAAACAGCTCATCGAAGCTGCGGGCTGAAAAGCGCCCTACCTCTATAAGCAAGCGATCCGCGCTGCGCAGCCACAGGTTGCAGCGCGCCGCCGCATCTGCTCCGGCGAGAAAAGCAACCCGCCCGTTTTCTACCTTTACTTCGGTATATCCCAGTTGTTTTAATTCGTAAGCCACAATCGCTTCCAGGCCAAAGGCCGCAGTGGCGATATAGCGTATATCCTGCATAAATAAATTCCACCCTGAGGTCAATTTATACTATTGTACTATATTTTGCAGGCAGGCCAAAAAACCAGGCTTGAATATGCTGCTTAAAATGTGTAGTATCGAGGATAAACTAATTATGGTATTTATTAAGGAGGCTTCCATGAAGATAGCTTTGCAGCGGCCTAACTTCAGCAAATGGATAGAACGCATCACCTGGCAGGACTTACTGGGAATTGTAATCGGCTCGCTCATTGCGGCGGCGGGGATTCAATGCATATTAGTGCCGGCTAATCTGCTGACTGGCGGCGTGACCGGGCTCGCTATCCTATTGCGCTATTCCACCGGAATCGAGGTGGGGATTTGGATCCTGCTATTGAACATACCCATATTTCTGGCCGGGTATCGTTTCATCAGTTCCCGTTTTACCATCTATAGCTTGTTAGGGGTTTTGGCTCTGGCGGGATTTCTGTATGTGTTCAAATATTTCCCCTTCCTAATCGGGGATCCGCTGCTTTCGGCCTTATTAGGCGGTGTATTGAGCGGATTGGGATTGGGGATTATTTTTCGCAGCAAAGCCTCCTCGGGTGGAACTGATATCATAGCCATTATTGTGAAGCGGTTGTGGGGA
The DNA here is from genome assembly GCA_002398825.1 of Syntrophomonas sp. UBA4922. GTDB lineage: Bacteria > Bacillota > Syntrophomonadia > Syntrophomonadales > Syntrophomonadaceae > DTU019. Next base: position 41,561 of record DHBS01000031.1, read on the forward strand.
TTCAATATTGGGCAAACCTCATTGGTCTTGAATATTTTTGTAGTAGGGTTGTTGGCACTGGTAATCGATATCAGTGTAGCCATGTATTCCGCCATCGCTATTTTCGTTTCATCCCAGGTCATAGATCAGGTCGAAGCCGGGCTCGGCGTAACGGAGACCACTTTGATTATTTCTCCTCATTATGAGGAAATCGCCTACGCCATTCTGCACCATTTACACCGCGGCTGTACTTATCTGCCCGCCCAGGGCGCTTACTCCGGACAGAATGAGATGCTAATCCTGGTGACTGTAGGCAGAATGCAATTGCCGCGCTTGAAAGAGATGGTCTTTGCCATAGATGAATCCGCCTTTATGATTATTACCAATAGCATAGAAGTTTATGGCCGGGGCTTTAAAGCCAGGAGCGAGTATTGAGAGTAAAATACTTATCGGCATAATCCGGTTACTTGGGGCGCTAAAATAAGGAGATCATTTGAATTAATGTAAATGTCGATTTTTTACGATGTTAATTAAAGTAATATATCTTTGGTGTGAGGGAGGCATCTGTGATGGATATAATTAATCGTCTGATACATGAGGAAGAAGGGCAGGGCATGGCCGAGTATGTCATGATCTGTATGTTCATAGCTATTGTTGCCATGGTAGGCTATCAATTTCTCGGTCAGGCTCTTAATACCAAAGTCAATACTATCGGCGGCAGTTTTTAGAAGCATTAAGGGTAAACGGAATAAACATTAGTAATGACTATTCCACTGTTTTGGCCGGAGTAAACGGCAATGCCGCCCTGAGGGGACTTTCTCACCTGGGCTGCTCCTCCACTGTTGGTTTCGGTTACTTCATAAGTTCCCGGAGCCAGTTCCACCGATATGGTCTGCCCGGCTTGTATGCTGCGTCTTATACTGCCGTTAGCCCCGCTGATGTTAATCTCAAAGGCAGTTCCTTGCGGAGCCGGTCCTTCCACATTTTTAGTTATCTGCAGCGTGCCTTTCACCGGCGCCGGGAAACGGTTGTTTATAGTCAGATAAACGCTTTGCCCGGAAGCTATAGATATATTCCCTTCGATGGATTTGCTGTAAGATAAGGCCCCGCCGTTTTGGGATTCCGTCACCTGATAAGTTCCCGGCGGCAGGGATACGGCGATACTCTCCCCAGCCCTTAAGCTGTTGCGGCTCACTTCCCGGTTATTATCAACATCATTGACTACAAACTCATAGACCGCACCTGCCGGGGCGGCTCCGGTAGTTTTTATACCCACCACCAGCTTGCCCGGGTTAGGCAAGAGGTTAACCGATATGTTGGTAGGTTTGATAGGCCCAATACAATACACCGCTCCGCTCCAGCATTCCTTCTGGTTAATATCACTGGCCGGATTGATCAGTCTGAACATATAGTTGCCTGCTTTGGGGTTGGGGTTTTGCTCCGGGTTGTAGCGCAGAGTGAACATCTCTCCGGGTTTGAGGGCGGGGATCTCACCGCCTGTTAAAGGCGTGTTGCCGGCCGGACTGCCTGCTTCAGTATAACAAACCTCCCACTTCACCGGCTGCGAGGTATCGGTGCTGTTTTTGGAGTTGACCACCATAGCATAGACCTGGCCGATGCCTTGCTCCAGTTCAACTGTTTCAGCGGGTAGGTAAACGAAATAATAGTTTTCCGGGTTTTCAACTTTGACCTGATAGCTGCCCGGTTCCAGATCCTTCTGGAATTTATCCCCGTTTTTCATCACCGTGTTTGCGATTCGGGAGCCGCCCTGATAAATGCCTAAATCGAAAGTCTTATTCGCTAGAGACGCCGCATCAGCAGAATATGTCAGGTCGATCCTGCTCATAGGCAGGGTGCCCAATTCCGCGAAGGCCAGTGCATAGCCCTGGATAATTTGTTCTTTGGGTTGAGGCTTTGCACAACCAGCGATAGTCAAAATGCAAAACATCAATAAAGCCAATAGCAGGCATTTAACCACTTCTTTTCTCATAAAAGCCGGACCCTCCCAGATTTCGGGAAAAAATTAGCTTGCAGCCATTTATTCCATATTCCTATAATAACTTTAAACTGCAATATATGGCAATATCGATGAGATTATTGTGCTTTTATCAGGTAAAATGACTAATTATTGTAGAAACATGCGATAAAATGAATCCTTTGTCCTATATTGGAGTAGTCAATTTTATTACGATATTAATAATGGGTTGACTGCCTTATTTTCCCTCTTCTATTACCTCCGCTGTAGCCGAGCCGATTTTTGCCTCAGGGTCCGGTAAATACCGCCCTAATATTACAAAATTCGGCTAGGCAGAGTTTTGATGATGTGGGAAAATAAAGCTATAGTTGTATTTTTTTGCAGAGGAGGTGAAAGGATGCTGAACACCCTGAAAAGACTGGTCCTTGAAGAAGAAGGACAGGGTATGGCTGAGTATGCGCTGATTTTGGTTTTCGTCGCATTAGTATGTATTGTTGGCTTCAGAGTATTGGGTAATCAAATTAGCGATAAAGCTGAAGACATTGGGACTACGATAGAGACAGAAACACCATAATTCATTTATCAGAGGTTTTGATTCTGGGTTATGCCTTGCCTTGATGCAGGGCATAACCGGAGTCTTTAACAGGGGCTTTAAGGAGACTTGTTATTATTAATTATATTGATTTTGTCTGGAGCGATTTTGTATTGTTGGCGCTCTTAATACCTGCCGTTGTATTTGATCAGCGGGAAAAGCGTATACCAAATGGTTTAATATTGTCTGGATTAATACTCGGTTTGGTATGTAACTTTTATACCAGTGGCATGCCGGGGGTTCTATTCTCTTTGCAAGGACTTGCCGCCGGAATAGCCCTGCTTTTTATACCTTTCGCACTGAGGGGCATGGGAGCCGGAGACGTCAAACTGCTGGGTGTGGTTGGTGCCTTCAAAGGATACTTGTTTGCCTTCCACACCTTTATCGCCATGGCTTTGTGGGGCGGACTGATTGCTGTTATCCTGTTGATCAATAAAGGGAAATTAGGGAAGACTTTGCGAGGTCTATGGACAGGTATGATTCTGCATTTGTTCAAGATGCAGAAATTGCAGAAGACCATAAAAACAAACAACTCCGGAATAAGTTTTCCCTACGCTTTGGCAATCGCCCTGGGAGCGGTAAGCGCTTATTTTATAAAGTGGTGAAATTTATGAAAAAGATTGTCAGAAAACTATTCCATTCTAAAAAAGCCCAGAGCATGGTGGAAATGGCCATAATGATGCCTCTTTTGCTGTTAATGTTCTTTGGTATTATAGAGTTTGGATTCATGCTGGGGTCGTATATGTTAATCCATGACTTGGCTCGGGATGGTGTCCGAGCTGGAGTGGTAGGGGCTGACAAAGTGGCTATAGAAAATTATATTAAGGATGAGGACCGTGCTTTTTTATTAGACACAGAAAAGATAACAGTTGAAACCTGGGTTAACGACACAATGCCGGACAATTATACTAATCGCAAAGTAGGAGACTCCCTTACTGTAATAGTTAACTACAACTATAATCTTATCACCCCCATTATTAGTGGAATCATTGGAAATTCGGTCTCCTTACCGGCCAAATATGTAATGCGCATTGAAAAGACATAGATAGGTTCGAAGGGAGTATTAAATGATAAGAATTAAAAACTTGCTAAAGGATGATTCGGGAGCAGTAATGGTGCTGGTAGCTTTGGCCCTGGTAGTATTGTTAGGCTGTATGGCCCTGGTTATTGATGCCGGGGTAGTATATGCAGAACGCATGAAGGCATCGAATGTCATGGATGCTGCTGTTCTGGCAGGGGTAAGCGAACTTCCTGAATACCATGATGACCCATATGAGTACGATTCTTGGAATTTGGCTAGTCAATACATTGTTAAAAATGGTTTTGACCCTAACTATGTGGAGTTTATTCCAGATGATCCCAATGATTCCGGCAAACATACTTCGATCAAATTGAAATATACAGGGACACAAGATTTTTTATTTGCTCGTGTGCTTGGACCTGGATTTGATGAAGCCGAGGTTAAGGCTGCCGCTAAAGCCCGAGTTGGCAATGTCGGTGGATTTGGGCCGGGCAATGGGGTTATCCCTATAGGGATTGACGAAAGTGAGATGCCCCCATTTACCGAAGGAAGTAATCCCAGCTTTGTAATTAAAGAGGGCGGTGGTGGCGGAGATACCGGATGGTATGGTTATGTCAATATAGACGGAAAGAATATTACGAAAGATATCGTCCCAGGAATACAATATGGAAGTGAGAACCCTGTAAGCATCGGGCAGGTGTTGCCCGTTGTTCCTGGTAACAAACACGCCGAGGGTATCCGCGAGGCAATGAGTGAGAGGCTGAATGGCTGCACCCATGATCCGGAATGCGGGATTGATGGCTATGTCTTAGGTTGCAGGAAAATTGTATATGTTCCAATCGGGTATAAAGATGATGGCGGTGGTGCTACCGGGAGATTTACCGTGACAGGTTTTGCAGCCTTGTTATTGGTAGAGCGGTGGGAAGAAGATGCGAACCAGGCGTTTAGAGGGGAATTCTTACAGCATATTGCGGCTTCAAATGCCTATATTGACGATAGTGCCGAAGATTTTGGGGTTTATGCCACCGAATTATGCGAGTAACTATAAAATAGTGTAGCGAAGGGAGCAGGAAGGTTTGTTTAAAGGAGTAAAAAAGTACTGGTTTATTTCGATTCTGTGTGGCTTAATTGCTGCGGCTTTATTTTACGTTTTCCTGCAGCAGGTGGAGGAGCAATACCGCCCCGACGATCTGGTGACGGTAGTTAAGGCTGCTCAACCCATAGCGGCGGATGAAGTGATCAGGCTGGAACAGCTTATGACCGCAGAAGTGCCCGCTCAATATGCCCATCCCAACGGGGTTCGGGATACAGCTCAAGTGGTAGGCAAGATTTCTACAACCGATATAGCTGCCGGTGAGGAAATAATTAAGGAGAAATTGGTGGGCGAAAAAGAAAAAGTTGGCCGCCTGGCTTATAAAGTTCCTTTAAATAAACGTGCAGTTGCCATAAGTATTGATGAGACTTCAGCGGTTTCCTTTAATGTGCAGGCCGGAGACCATGTCGACGTTATGGCTACACTTGATATAACCGATCCGGCTGGAGGTGCCTCCTCCGCCGCTTTATTTGTGCTGCAGGATATTGAAGTCTTGTCAGTTGGAGCAAAAGGAGCCGCTGCTGATCAAAAAAATGGCGGTGCGGCTAAAACACTAACACTGGCAGTAAGCCCTGATCAAGCCCGTCCTCTGGTTCTAGCCACTGAACGGGGCGAGATCAGGTTGCTGCTCAGATCTCCGGTGGACGATTCCCAATATGTCCTGCCTCCCTTCAGAATGAACAACTTTATACAACCTTAGTTAAATAATCAATAGGTCATTATTATAGATGAGTATGGATACGAGAGGTGAAGTTTTTGAAAACCATAAGGGTGCTGATGGCAAGCGCAGATCCCGAAATCCGGGGTTATTTACTAAACATATTGGAAAGCGATCATGACATCGATGTGATTGGGGAAGCAGGGCAGGCCGGTGAGCTTCTGGAGATGATGCCTACTGCAAACCCGGAAATACTTATATTGGACGAGAACCTGGCTGAGGCTGACAGCCTGAGTCTAGCGGCTGATCTTAAGCTGAGATACCCTCCTATCCAGGTGATCCTTATAGCGGAACAGGAAGACTTAAAGCTCTTCAAAAGAGCCATGCAATCCGGTGTCCGCCAAATTATACTGCGTTCTGTGGAGGCCGGTGAACTTCTCGGTTCGGTCAAAGATATTGCGGAGGGCTACAGGCGCAGTGTTGAAAACCTGCGAGAGCAATCTGAACCTGGCAAGGATTCCGCCGCTCCCGGTAAAGCGCAGCCGCAATTAAAGGCCTCACAGATTATAACTGTCTTCGGAAATAAAGGCGGTATTGGCAAGAGCCTTATTGCCTGCAATCTGGCAGTAGCCGCTGCAACGCGCTACAAAGATCAGGTGGCTCTGGTGGATCTGGACTTGCAGTTCGGGGATATAAGCCTGATGATGAATATCAATCCGCGCAAGACCATTGCCGAGCTGATGCAGGAATCAGGCGAACTGACGGCTGATCTGGTCGACGAATACTTTTATGAGCGCAGCGGGGTTAAGGTTTTGGCTGCGCCCCATAAGCCTGAACTGGGTGAACTGGTAACTTCCTTCGGAGCCGAGACCGTGCTAAAACTGTGCAGGAAGATGTATACCTATACTTTCCTTGATACCCCTACCTTCCTGGACGATACTACGCTCACCGCCCTGGAAATGTCGGATGTGGTTTTGCTTTTGATATCTCTGGATATACCGACCATCAAAAACATAAAAAAAGGCATTGATGTATTAGATTCTCTGAAGCTGCTGCCCCGAACCAAATTGATTCTTAACCGCTCGTCATCACTATCGGTAGGCCTTGAACCCCAGGATGTAGAACAGGTTCTGGGCATGAAGATTGCAGCTTCTATCCCCAGCGATTTTAAGATGACCGTGTCATCCATCAACCGGGGCATGCCGTTCTACAACATGAGCCCCAAGGCCCCCATATCCAGGAGCATTGTTGAATTGTTCGATCTAATCGATAAGGCTAAATAAAGTAATAAGTAAGGTTGGATGCGTAATGTCACTATTGAGCAGATTGCAAAACGATCAGGTTGTAAGTCCTGTTATAACCAAGGAGGCCGCCACATCCCGCTACCTGGATATTGTTTACCGCATACACCGGGAGATAATCCGCGAAATGGGGCAGGAATCCTTAAATAACCGCAAGCGCGAAGATATTGAGAGTAAGATTCGCGGCATCTCTGATACCATTTTCGAGAGTGAATACGACAACCTGCCGCGCAGCGAAAGAGAAGTCATTCTTAATCAGGTTATCGACGAGGTCCTGGCATATGGGCCTTTGAGCCCGTTATTGAGAGACGACAGCATATCAGAAATCATGGTAAATGGTCCTAAGCAGGTCTTTGTGGAAAGGCGCGGTAAAATTGAAAAGGTAAAAGTCGTCTTTCGGGATAATTTGCACTTACATACGGTTATTGAGAGAATAATCTCTCCCTTGGGACGCCGCCTGGATGAGAGCTCGCCCATGGTAGACGCCAGACTTCCTGATGGATCCCGTGTAAATGCTATAATACCTCCCCTGGCCATTAACGGGTGTGTCCTGACCATACGCAAATTCTCCAAAAATCTACTGAAAACTGCCGATTTGATCAGAAACAATACCATGAGTTCTCATATGGCCAAATTCCTGGAAGCCTGTGTTAAAGGCCGCATGTCCATGATCGTTTCAGGCGGCACCGGCGCTGGGAAAACCAGTACCTTAAATATAATATCCGGCTTCATTCCTCACGATGAAAGGATCATTACTATAGAAGACTCGGCTGAATTGGTCTTAAACCAGGAACATGTGGTGACACTGGAGACCCGCCCTTCAAATATCGACAACCGGGGTGAGGTATCTATCCGTGACTTAGTGCGCAACTCCCTGCGCATGCGCCCTGACCGCATTGTGGTCGGCGAGGTGCGCGGCGGTGAGGCCTTGGACATGCTGCAGGCCATGAACACCGGTCATGACGGTTCTCTTTCCACGGCTCACGCCAACTCCCCGCGGGATATGTTATCCCGCCTCGAAACCATGGTCTTGATGGCGGGTATGGAAATGCCGATGAAAGCCATCCGGGAGCAGATCGCCTCGGCTATTGATTTTATCGTCCATCAGAGCCGAATGTCAGACGGCACCCGGAAAATAACCCATATCACTGAAGTGGTGGGGATGGAGACCGACATTATCACTTTGCAGGATATCTTTATCTTTGATCAGACCGGAATCGATGAGCGCGGCAGGGTGCAGGGCCGACACCGGGCTACCGGCATCAAACCCAAATGTTTGGATAAATTGAAAACCGCTGGTATTATCATCCCGGACGAGTTTTTTGCATAAAGGCTACTGAAAGGGGAGGACAAGGTTAGGTGCAATATCTAATAATTGTATTTGTTTTTCTTGCAGTGGTCTTTGCCTTTAATGGGCTAAAAAGACAGTTCTCTCATCGTGATCTGTACAGAGAAAGGCTGCAATCGGTACTAGGTCAGGATGACTCTGAATCTGTTAGCAACCGGGCTTCGCTAAAGGATATGTTCAGTTCCATGATGAAGTCGGTTTCATCCCTTTTTGCCGCCCGATCATTTACAGCCAATCTGCAGAGCCGCTTGGTAACCGCCGGCATACCGCTGAAAGGTGAGGAATACATAACCGTCAGTTTAGGGCTTATTATTATTACTCCATTACTTACTTATTTTATAGGTAAAAACTTTTGGCTGGCGGTGATTGTGTTCATCCTGGCGGTGATACTGCCCTGGACTTACATCGGCATTAAAAAAGGTAAACGCCTGCAGACCTTTGAGATGCAATTGGCCGATTGCTTGGTTATTATGGCCAATGCGCTCAGGGGCGGATTCGGCTTTCAGCAGGCCATGGAAACAGTGGTAAGAGAAATGCCTCCTCCCATATCAATCGAATTCGACTGGTGCCTGCGGGAAATGAACCTGGGTTTCAACCAGGAAGAAGCCCTGTTGCACCTGGGTGAGCGGGTAAATAGCGAGGAAATGGACATGGTCATCAGCGGGATCATCATCCAAAAACAGGTGGGCGGCAACCTGGCCCAGATCCTGGATAATATCGGCGACACCATGCGTGACCGGGCCCGCATAAAAAAACAGGTGCGCACTTTGACCGCACAGGGCAAGATGTCGGGACTTGTTATCGGACTATTGCCTGTAGTGCTGTTGGCTGCCATGCTGGTAATCAACCCGGAGCATGTATATTTCTTATTCCAGGATCCACGCGGCTTGGCTATGTTGGCAGCAGCCCTTGTTATGGAGATAGCAGGAGCATTTGCCATCAGCCGCATCATCGATATAGAGTTCTAACGTAGCAAAATATTTTTGAATAATTGTGTTCTTGCGGCGTTTTAGGGCGATATGAATAACTCAGGTGAAGAATCTTATCCGCGGGACGAAGCGGACTTGATGAGTAAGCATTTCAGTTCTCTAGAAAAGCCCGGAGGTGTAGTTGTGGAGTATATACTGATAGGTTTGTTGGCAATAATGGTCACCGCTCTGGTGTTGGCATATCTGTTGAACCGTAACCGTGACAAGATCATCATTCATGAAAGGCTTACCGCCTATACGGTGAAAGCCGATAAGGAGCATTCCTGTAACACCT
>DHBS01000009.1:0-24470 GCA_002398825.1 Syntrophomonas sp. UBA4922
CCTGATCCACCAGGTGGCATAAGTACTGAACTTATAACCCTTACGGTAATCGAACTTTTCGACGGCTTTCATCAAACCCAGGTTGCCTTCCTGAATGAGATCCAGGAAAAGCATGCCCCGGCCCACGTAGCGCTTGGCGATGCTGACCACCAGTCTGAGATTGGCCTCTACCAGCTGCCGCTTGGCTTCTTCATCCCCGGCTTCAATACGTTGAGCCAGATCAATTTCCTCTTCCGCCAACAGCAGCCTCACCCGGCCAATTTCTTTAAGGTACATGCGTACCGGATCATCTATCTCAATGCCGTCCGGCACCGTGATTTCCTCGGTTTCCAGGCTTTCGCTTTCCAGCTCTTCTTCGCCCTCTAGTTCGGATTCGGATCCAACACCAATACCCAGAGATTGGAGATGTTCAAGAATGTCATCCATATTATCAGACTCCAGGTTAAAACCCTGTAAGTCATCGATGATTTCATCATAGGTAAGGTTTTTCTTCTTTTTGCCTTTTTCGGCTAAAACACCGACCGCGTCCGCTAATTTTCGGTCCATTTTCATTGTATCCCCCCTTCCCGGGTTTGGTGTAGGAATGTATCTAGATCTAATATCAAACGCAAAACAGTATGAAATCCTCCATCATTGCGAAGATGTTCCAACCGTTGATGCAAGTTCCTCCATCGGGCTCTGTACCGCTGGCGCTGAACACCGCGGATAAAGTACCATAATTCGGCATCGTTTAAGCGAAATCCTTCGTCCCATCTTATATCCAGCCGGGCCAACAATGCTTCCAGGCCTTCGCCCTGTACGGCTTGCTGCAATTCCAAAGAGTGGGTTCCTGAAAAGCCGTACATTTCATAACATATGGCGGCCAGGCGATTGTAATGCCTGGAAGAAAAACATTCTAATCCAATATTTGAGGCTATAATTTCCGCAATATCCCGGTTATGCAGCATATTTGCCAGTATTTTCTCTTCCATACTATAATTTCCGTACTGTATATTATCCCTGTTTACTGGACTTTTATTCTTGAGATATTGCTTTCTTGGCCCGGTATGGCCCTCAATCTCTTTCAATATTAAGTTTTCTTCTATTTTTAATAGTCTGGATAACATCTTAGTATAATTGTCGCGTAAAATACCGCTCTCCAGACTCTTGATATCATCTTTAACCGCATTTATGACTCTGATTTTGGCCTGCAAATTCAGCGAATTTTCTGCAGCTATAGACCTTTTTACCTTAAATTCAATATAACTCACTCTATTATTCTGGATATATTGCAGGAATTCCTCTTTTCCGTGTTCATCCAGAAAATCATCGGGATCTTGTCCTGCCGGAAGTGTCAGGACCTCAACATTAAAGCCCTGTTCAGCCAGCAATTCGACTGCTCTCAAGGTTTCTCTCTGACCGGCTTCATCACCGTCATACAACACCAGCACATTCTCCGCGTAACGCCTGAGCAGTTGGGTTTGTTCTCTGGTTAAAGCGGTCCCCAGCGAGGCTACTGCATAATTGACGCCATGCTGGTGCAGCTTCAGACAGTCCATATATCCTTCCACCAGTATGACCTGGTTTTCTTTGCGGACAGCCTCCCTGGCCTGGTAGAGGCCATAGAGATGATGGCGTTTTACATAAACCTCGGTTTCCGGGGTGTTGAGGTACTTGGGTACTTGATCTTCAAGGATACGGCCCCCGAAGCCCACTATATTGCCCTGATAATCAAATATTGGGAAAATTATGCGATCCCTGAAGAGATCGTAATAAGCATCTCCACTTTTATTACGTTTAATCAGCCCGGATTCTTTAACCCATTCCTGATCAAATCCTTTTCCCAGCAGATAATTTGAAACCCGGTTCCATTCGTTGGGGGCGTAGCCGACCTGAAAACGCTTTACGGTCTCCTCGTCCAGCCGCCTTTTCAACAGGTATTGCCTGGCTTTAGCCGCGCTCGCCTCTTCCAATCCCCCCTGGAACCAGGCGGCAGCAGCCTTATTGACCTCCACCACCCTTTTAAAGCGGTCCACTCCTTTATTAAACTGGGTACTCTGCAGTTGAACTCCAGCCCGGCTGGCCAGCAGCTGCACCGCTTCCGGAAATTCCAGCCCGTCCCGCTTCATGACATAGGTGAAAAGATTGCCCCCGGCGTGGCAGCCGAAACAGTAAAACATATTTTTCCCCGGGGTGACACTGAAAGACGGGGTCTTCTCCGCATGGAAAGGGCACAAGCCCCAGTAGCGGTCGCCCTTACGGCTCAATTTCACTGATTCTGATACCACATCCAGGATATCGATGCGGTGGTTGATTTCCGATAGTACATTTTCATCATAATAAGTACCCATAGTGTCACCTATATTCTCTGTTCACCTTCAAAATCCTGCCTAATTATAGCGAAATTTGCCTAAAGCTAATCTACTATGTCATCCCCGGAAAATATCTTGAACTGATCCGGCACCAGCGACCTGGGTACATATACATTTTCGAAAATACTGATGCAGTATTCATCGCTCATCCCTGCAATATAGTCGGCCACCGCTCTTTCCAAGCCCTCCTGCTCAGCAATCTCCAAGTACAGCGGAGTCATGCGCAGCGGATTTTTGAGGAAGTAGCTGTAGAGGTGCTCTATCACAAAGCCGGCCCGTTTGCGTTCCGCAAGGCACACCGATCCATTATAAATAGCCTCGAACATGAATTGCCTCAAACCGCGCAAGGCCTCCTCTACCGGCGGTGAAGGCTCAATAAGCGGAACCTCTCCGGGCTTTAACCGGCTCAGGCTGTATTCTATGGTATCAATCACCAGGGTGGCAATCCGCTGGCTGTGGCTGCTGCCAAGAACATCGATGAACTGCCGGGGCAGATCCTGCAAGGATAAGAGCCCTCCGCGGATACTGTCGTCAATATCGTGCTGCACATAGGCGATTTTATCACTGAGGCGAATAACCCGGCCTTCTGCGGTACTGGCCAGATGCGCCTGCCCGCCGTAGCCGCTGTGGTGTAAAACCCCGTCCAATACCTCCCGGGACAGATTCAGCCCCGGTCCCCGGCGGTGCTGCTCAACCCGGGTCAGAACGCGGATGCTGTTTTCATTGTGTCGAAATCCCCCGGGCAGCAGCTGGTTGAGTATCTCTTCACCGGCATGGGCAAAAGGGGTATGCCCCACATCATGCGCCAGAGCCATGGCCTCGATCAGATCGATGTTAAGGTTCAACCCGGCGCCGATGGTCTTGGCGATCTGATTGACCTCCAGGGTATGGGTTAAACGGCTGCGGTAATGGTCTCCCCGCGGGGCGATAAAAACCTGGGTCTTGTGTTTTAAGCGGCGGAAAGATTTGGAATGCACCACCCGGTCGCGATCAACCATAAAACAGGTCCTTATGGGATCGGGTGGTTCGCTCCTGATTCGCCCCCATGAATTGACAGCCAGCATGGCATGTGGACCTAACCAGGAATTTTCCCGCTTTTCGATTTCCTCACGGATCATACGCCATACACCCCCTTGAAAATCAACTCGAATTATCTCTTCATAATTATGTGCTAGTAATACTACAATCACCCAGGCGAATCCTTTATTACTTTGTCGTACCCGGGCTCTCCCGGGCAAGCCAGAAACGTCCCCGCCGGCTTGCGCATAAGCGGCCTACCCTTTGGTTTTTCAAGAATTCCCCCCATGCGCGAGAAAAGACGGGCCAAGACGCCGTCTTGACCCGCCGGGGTCTGTGTTCTGGCTATTGCTTATTGAAACTGGCCGGTGCGAATGTCGGCAAAATATGCCAATCAACATTTTTCATGGTTATGAAACACTTTTGAAATGCAAATTGATTAATGAGCAGATGATATTTTCAATCCTATAATCCCGATTAATATAAATCCAATACAAATTAACCTTATGAGGTCAGCCGGTTCTCTGAAAAGAACGATTCCCAATATCACAGTGCCAACTGCGCCGATTCCTGTCCAAATAGCATAAGCTGTCCCTAAGGGAAGACTTCGCAATGCCAATGATAAGAAATAAAAGCTTGCTATCATTCCCATTACGGTTAATATACTCGGCCCAAGCTTGGTAAAACCGTGAGTATATTTCAAGCCTATAGCCCAGGCTACTTCCAAAAGTCCTGCTATAACCAAGAATACCCATTTCATGTTCTTCACTCCTGTCATTAATTTAAAGTAAAAAGGCCCGGAAGATACTTGTAATATCTCCCAGGCTTTTATCCTTCCGTGAACACAGATGACTGTGCGTTTTATCTCGGTCCAGACCAGTTCTTTACCCAAAACTGCGGAACCCTATAAACCTCAAAATATAAAATTTTCTCTTAAGAAGATAACATATGCCATTAACTATTTCAAGTTCTATTTCGATTGGTATTTCGCCTTTCAGCGCGGCCTGTGCGGCAGCTATCAAAATAGACCAATCACTATTCCAAGCAAATTTCATTACCTTTACAACTTGACTTACGGAAGAGTGAAGTCATTGCGTATAAAACATGGAGTTCATAATCGCAAGGAGCATTTGCCGAAGGCACGCCTTGCTGAAAATGCAAGCCATTTCACCTATATATAACCAGCAAAAAATGTCATCTCCACGACGGACTTCCTTTTTAAGGTCAATATGTTTGTCCAGCCTACAATAACCAGCCATAATCCTGGCGTGTATCGACAACCGCGTCAATATATACGCTGTTTTCCTTGATTTGATAGCCGTTAACCAAGCTGTTTTGCCCTATCCTTTTATAGAACATTTCTTCCGAACAGGAATCCAAACTTCACTATAAGCGTACTCTTTTTTGTCTTTATCCATTTTAGTAAAGGAAAAAGCAGGGGCATTGATTACTTCATAATTGGAAGAGGGTAGCCATTCTGAATATACTGTTGCCATTGTTTTTTGTAACGCAGAAGGAAATGGGCCTTCATTTGGGAATATTGCCCAAGTATAAGCTTCGACCGGCACCTTTTCCAATAGATCACTTACCTGATTTTCAGTCGTTAAAATGCCTATCAGATGAGTTAAATCTCCTTCTTCTTTTAGGAAATTAGCGTCTGCCTCATAAGAAGCATTAACGATCTCATAAGGTTCAATATTTTGAAGAGAATGCATTTCTTCTTTTTGTTCGTCCGTTATACTTTCTGCAAGTTTTACAATCTCGTTATTGACGCCTTCAAATTGCATAGGGACACGTTTGCTTACCCCGACTAAATTAAAGGCCGGTTTGTCTTCAATTCTAAATTCCATACTACTTCCTCCTTTGACGGTGATTACGAATGAAAGTTTGGGAAACGACTTACTTATGCCCTTTTTAATTACATCCGAGGGTAAAAAACCGCTCCACTTTTTAAATGCTCGAGTAAAGCCGTCCATGGACTGATAACCATATTTCAAAGCAACGTCCGTTACTTTTTTTCCATGCAATAAATCCATACTCGCTTCCGACAATTTTCTGTTTTTGATATATTCACTAAGGGTCAACCCTGAAAGATAAAAAAATATCTTTCTAAAGTGATACTCAGAAACCCCGGCATACTCAGAAATGATTTCAAGGGACAGGTCCTCAGTTAAATGCTCTTCAATGTAGTCAATCACATGATTTAATTGGTGTAACATTAGCTCCTCCTTCATATCTACATAATACCAAGCCTGCTTTTACGATGCTCGACATGTTGAGCACAAAAAATATCGGGTGGAGTGAGAAGGGGACGGGGTCATCGTCACACTAGTGTCAATAACCCTGTCCCCTTGTCACTTACTGATTTCACATTATGGAACGCTTTGGATTTATTTTTTCGATATCCGCTTATCAATTTGATAAAACACTTCACCTAATACAAGGCAGATTAAGGCGAATATAAGTATTTTAATAATCTCAAAGCCAGGCAATAGCACATATCCTGATATACCGCCCAAAACAATTGCAAACACAATTAAGCAGAGCCGACCGACACGATTCATAAATAATTCTCCTGAAAATTCCTATTAATCGAACACAAATCTATTTCCATTATTTCTTAAATAAATCTGCATGAGTACCTGTACGGGTGAGCGTAAGAGTTAGAACGTCGTTTTCTATGATATAAATCAGCAGCCAGTCCGGTTGTATATGACATTCTCTAAAACCTTCCAAGCTGCCTTTCAATGCATGGTCATTGTATTTTTGTGCTAGTGGTCGTCCATTGATTAATTCGCCAATCACATATTCAAAGGGTTTAGAATCAAAACCTCGCTTCATCATAAGCCTAAATTCTTTCTTGAAACGAGAGGTTCTGTTAATCTTCATCATCGCTGTTCAAATCCTCCATCAGCTCTGCTACGCTATTATAGCTTTTGGCCGGGATTTTGCCAGCTGCGATATCACGAGCTTCCTGCATAGCGGCAAGTGTTTCGGCGTTGTACTGAGGATTTTTAACCTCAAACGGTAACCCGCCTACAAGAATAACTTGATGAAGAAATATATTGATCGCTTCCGCGGTTGAAAGCCCCAATGTTTTGAGGGTAGCCTCAACACCAGCTTTAACAGAAGCTTCAACACGAATGTGCAATGTTTCTGATTTAGCCATAGTGCTCACCTCCAATATTATCGCATCCATTGTATCGCGTTTTATATACAATTTCAATGCTAATGCGTGCCATTCATTAAAATAAGGGAAGCCATTCCAGCTTCCCCCGTCTTATGCTTTGATTTTATGAATTAGTCTTACTTCTGTCCCAATCCCGCTCCACTTATAGCCGCCTGGGCGGCCGCTAATCTGGCCACTGGTATCCGATAAGGGGAGCAACTCACATAATCCAGACCGATGATGTGGCAGAATTCCACCGAACTGGGTTCCCCGCCGTGCTCTCCGCAGATGCCCATAAGGATATCGGGCCGGGTCTTCCTGGCCTTCTCCACTGCCAATCTCATCAAGGATCCTACCCCTTTGCGGTCCAGTACCGCAAAGGGATTGTCTTTTAAAATCTTTTTATCAAGATACACCGGGATAAACTTGCCCTCCGCGTCATCGCGGCTGAATCCCAGGGTGGTCTGAGTCAAATCGTTGGTGCCGAAGGAGAAGAACTCGGCGTCCACCGCCAATTCGTCTGCCATTACACAGGCCCGGGGCAGTTCCAGCATAGTCCCCAACATGTATTCCAGTTCTAAACCGGACTCCTGGCTTACCTCAGCATGCACCGCGGTAATTTCCTCTTTTAATATGGCCAGTTCGGACTGGTCGATGACCAGCGGTATCTCGATTTCCACACAGGTAGAGATGTTTTCTTTTTTCAACAACACCAGGGCTTCGAAAATAGCCCGCACCTGCATGCGATAGATCTCGGGGTAGGTAAGACCCAGGCGGCAGCCGCGATGCCCCAGCATGGGATTGGCCTCGGAGAGGCTATGTATTTTCTTGAGCAGATCTTCTTTGTCCAGCAGACGTCTGTCAGTGATGCCCTGATGTTTCATCTCCACGATTTCCACCAGGAGGGCTTCCCGGTCGGGCAGGAACTCATGCAAGGGCGGATCCAGGAGCCGCACTGTGACCGGATAGGGCGACATGGCCTTTAATATGCCATAGAAATCCTCGCGCTGGAAAGGCAATAGTTTGCGCAAGGCCTTTTCCCGGTCGGCCAGGCTCTCCGCCATTATCATCTCCTGCACCACCGGAAGTCTGTCCGGGGCCATGAACATGTGCTCGGTGCGGCACAGCCCGATCCCGGTAGCCCCGAATTGGCGGGCTTTGGCCGCGTCCTCGGGGGTGTCCGCATTGGCTCTTACCGCCAGTCTTTTATGTTCATCAGCCCAGGCTAAAAGGGTTTCAAATTCTTTTGAAAGGGTGGGTTCGATCATGGGAACCTCTCCCAGCATGACATTGCCGGTAGCCCCGTCGATCGTTATAGTGTCTCCTTCTTTGATGATCAGGCCGTTCACCGCGAAACATCCCTGGTCAGCATCGATCTTGATGGCTTCACAGCCGCATACACACGGTTTGCCCATACCTCTGGCCACTACCGCGGCATGCGAGGTCATGCCCCCCCGCGAGGTTAATATCCCCTGGGCAAATATGATGCCGTGAATATCGTCCGGAGTGGTCTCACTGCGCACCAAAACCACCTTGTCACCAGCCTCGCCCTGTTTTTGCGCCTGATCGGCATCGAACAGGACTTTGCCGCTGGCTGCTCCGGGAGAAGCCGGCAAGCCGGTGGCGATTGGCTCCACCTTGAAGCTGCTGTCTATCTGGCGGTGCAGGAGCTGGTTGATCTGTTCGGCGTCAACCCTCAATAATGCTTCTTCAATGGTGATCAGTCCTTCGTTGACCATATCCACAGCCACTTTGACCGAGGCTTTGGCGGTGCGCTTGCCATTGCGGGTCTGCAGCATATAAAGCTTGCCCTTTTCCACGGTGAACTCTATATCCTGCATATCGCGGTAATGGCGCTCCAGTTTCATGCAGGTGTCCACAAATTGCTGGTATACTCCGGGCAGCTCATCTTTTAATCTGGCTATGGGAGTAGGGGTGCGGATGCCGGCCACCACGTCTTCTCCCTGGGCATTGATCAAAAATTCTCCGTATAATTCCCGCTCCCCGGTGGAGGGGTTGCGGGTAAAAGCCACCCCGGTTCCGCAATCCAGACCCATGTTGCCGAAGGCCATGCTCTGGATATTTACTGCCGTTCCCAGTGAATCCGGGATCTTATTCAAGCGCCGGTATACAATAGCGCGCTGGTTGTTCCAGGATTGAAATACCGCCTCGATAGCCCGGGCCAGCTGTTCATTGACATCCTGGGGAAAATCAAAGCCTTTTTCCATCCTCACCAGGTTTTTGTAGTCATTTATAATGTTCTGCAACTCGGCCGCGGGTATCTCGTAATCGAAGATCAGGCTCAATTTGCGCTTGTATTTTTCAACGATATTGTCAAACAGGTGGTGCTCCACATCCAGGACAACATTGCTGAACATCTGTATAAAACGCCGGTAGCAATCGTATGCAAAGCGCATATCCCCGGTTAATGCCGCCAGGCCCTGTACGGTCTGGTCGTTCAAGCCCAGGTTTAAGATGGTGTCCATCATGCCCGGCATGGAGACTGCCGCTCCGGAACGCACCGACACCAGCAAGGGATTTTCCCTGCTGCCGAATATCTTGCCGGTTTTCTCTTCCAGGGTCTGCATAGCTCCAGCAGCACCCGCCAAAAGCCCGGGGGGTAATTGCTCCCCTGCGGCCGCATACTCGTTGCAGGCCTCGGCTGTAATGGTAAAACCCGGAGGGACCGGAAGGTCTATCCTGGTCATCTCCGCCAGGTTGGCGCCTTTCCCCCCCAAGATCATACGCATGTCCGAGTTGCCTTCTTCAAACAGGTAGATATACTTTTTGCCAGACATCACTGACCCTCCCAAATCATATTAATCCCTCATATGTTGCTGATCCTGCGATAATATATCTCCAGAATTTTGCTGGAGGTTTCCTCCACTGCCCGGTTGGTTACGTCAATCACGGGGCATCCCAGTTTCTTCATGATTCTATGGGCAAAATCCAGCTCTTCGTCAATACGGCTGGGGTGGGCGTAATTGGCCTGCCCTTTCAAGCCCAGGGTCTTCAAGCGTTCCGTGCGGATATGATTCAACTGCTCGTGGTGTATGGTCAGACCGATGACCTTGCCCCTTTCCGCTTTATACAGCTCCTCCGGTGGATTGACTTCGGGCACCAGCGGGACATTGGCCACTTTGATGCGTTTATGAGCCAGATACATGGAAAGCGGGGTTTTCGATGTCCTGGAAACCCCTACCAGCACTATATCAGCCATTTCTATGCCGCGCGGATCCTTGCCGTCGTCATAGCGCACCGCGAACTCAACCGCCTCAATGCGCCGGTAGTACATTTCATCCACCTTGCGCAACAGGCCGGGCTCCCGTCGGGGTGCTATATGGCTGATCTGTTTAAAGGCTTCTATCATCGGGCTTAAGATATCCACGCAGGTTACCCCATAGCGTTCAGCTTCTTGACGGAGGTGTGCGGCCAGTTCATCCACCACCAGGGTGTAGGCCACTAAAAAATGGTTGCTAGCGGCCTGATGCACCACTTCATCAAGGGTGTCACAATCCGAAATGTTGGGAACCCGTCTGATCTCCATGGTACCCGAATTAAACTGGCTGGCGGCCGCCCGGACCACCATCTCAGCAGTTTCTCCTATGGAATCCGATACAATGTAAACCCCTGGCAAATGGTTTACCAAAGTTTACCCCCCCTCACGTCGTTTACCAGCCAGGTCGAGGAATAACCTGGCGATATTAGTTTTTGATATTTTCCCCACTACTTCCAGTTTCTCTTCACCCTCGTTGTTAATAAAACACTTGACCACCGGCATGCTGTCTATTTCCTGCTCCACAATTTTCTTAATCGCATCCACCACGGTTTCATCCATGGTGGTAGTGACAATATTGGGCATGCGGGTCATGATCACGCTGACCGGCATCTTATGAATGTCTGCCTGGCCCAGAGTGGTTTTGAGGAAATCCTTGCGCGACACCACTCCGGTTAAGAAGTTGGAACTGTCCACAATGTAGATAGTGCCGGTGTCTTCAATAAACAGGGTCACAATGGCGTCATAGATGCTGCAGGTCTCTTTCATCACCACCGGGCGTGATTTTATGTCCTTGACCCGGTATTGATTGAGTATGCGGCGCATTTCATTTTCTACGCCTTCGGTTTTGTAGGTATAGCCTACCCTCGGTTTGGCTTCCAAAAAGCCGGACATAGTCAAAACCGCCAAATCAGGACGCAAGGCCGCACGGGTTACGGACAGGATCTCTGCGATCCTTTCCCCCGTAATAGGTTCGTGTTCTTTAACAATCTGCAGGATTTTCTCTTGTCTCTCATTTAATTCCATACGTGCACCACCCAATTATGCTATACTGTTTGGGTATTACGACATAAATTATATATACTATATACAAGAAAAAAATCCTGTTTGGCAGACACTTTTTATTGTACTATTTTTGTGAAATCCGCCACTTGCTGACACAATTTGGCAATTTCATTAAGCAAACCCAAACGGGCCTGTCGCACTTTGTCGTCATCCACCATCACCATTACCGCTTCAAAAAATTGGTCCAGGCTGGGGCGCAGGCTGGCTATCATTTCTATGGCGGCTTTATACCGCTGGTCTGCCATGGCGGCGGCAAAAGTGCCGCTGATATCCAGCAATTGCTGGTAGAGCGTCATCTCACTGGCATCGATCAAATTCTTTTCGTCAAAATCCACCTCGGGGTCGGCTTTGCGGGACAGGTTGTGAGCGCGGTTGAAGACCACCATCAAATCGGTGCAATAGGCCTCCGCTTTGGCGCCTTGAATGGCGTCTACCCGGGTTAAGATGTCGTACAGATCAGGGTTGGGCGCCGCCAGCACTGCGTCTATAACATCATATGAATAGCCTTTTTCCAGCAGAACACCGCGCATCCTCTGCCGGATGAAATCCATTAAATCCGCCGTGGTCTGCGCTGATGTGTTCTCCAGCTTAAAGGCCTTGAATCCCTGATAGGCCTGATCCAGCAGCCTGGTCAAATCCAGCTTCAACCGGGCCTCGAGGATGATATTCACCAGGCCGATAGCCTGGCGGCGCAAGGCATAAGGGTCCTGGGAACCGGTGGGTTTGATATTCAGGGCAAAACAGCCTACCAGATTGTCGATCTTTTCCGCCAGGCTGATCCCCAGTCCGGTCTGGGTAGCCGGAATTTTATCTCCGGCAAAACGGGGCAGATAATGTTCGAGAATGGCATCCGCAACTTCCTGGTCTTCCTGGCTCAAAACCGCGTAATAACGCCCCATAACCCCTTGCAGTTCAGGGAATTCATAAACCATGTTGCTCAACAGGTCGGCTTTACACAGAAAAGCGGCCCGGTCAAGTTTCTGCTCCGTACTCAAACCGGCCTCAACTCCGCAGAATACGGCCAGGGCCTGTAATCGCCCCACCTTGTCCAGAACACTTCCCAGACGCTCGTGAAACATCACATTGGCCAGACCGGGAACGAAGTCCTGAATCGGTTTTTTGGTGTCTTCACGCCAGAAAAACAGGGCATCTTCAAGACGCGCTTTCAACACCCGCTGATTGCCGGCGATGACGGTTTCCAGATCAAAATCGGTGCCGTTTCTTACCCCTATAAACCCCGGCAGAAGCTGGCCCTCCCGGTCAAACACCGGGAAATATCTCTGGTGTTCTATCATGGAGGTGGTCAGAACCTCGGCAGGAACATCCAGGTAAGCCGGGGAAAAACCGCCGAAAAAGGCGGTGGGGTATTCCACCAGGAAATTCACTTCTTCCAGAAGTTCAGCGTTTTCCATAGGCTTTCCGCCTGCAGCCGCAGCGGCCTGTTCGACCTGCCGCCAGATCATCTGGCTACGCCGGTCCTGATCAAGGATGACATAATGGGCCTCTAATTGGGCGAAATAATCCTCTACATCCTTTACCGCCAGGGGGCCTTGGGAAAGGAATCTGTGTCCGTAAGTGATTCTGGAACTGTCGATATTCTCTATAGTCAAGGGTATTACTTCCGAGTCCAGCAGACACAACAGCCAGCGAATGGGACGGGCAAAACGGGTCTGGTAATAACCCCAGCGCATCGAGCGCGGGAAAGGAATGGCCTGAATAATCTCCGTCAACAATTCTGGCAGTATTTGCGCTGCAGCTTGGCCCTCTTCCCGGCGCACCGCGGCCACATATTCTACTCCATCCGCTTCGATTGTGGTCAGCTGGCTGATGTCGAACCCTTGGGAACGGGCGAAACCGAGTCCGGCCTTGGTGGGGTTTCCGGACTGATCGAAAGCCGCGCTTTTTCTGGGTCCGCGGTTTTGCACCACCGCATCGCTCTGCCGCTCAGCCAGGGATGGGATCAGCAAAACCAGGCGCCTTGGCGTACCCATGGTTTTAATCTCCCCGTGAGACAAGCGGTTTTCTGCCAGGCTTTTTACCGCCAGGCTGCGGAGATTCTCCAGGGTTTGAGTCATATAGGCGGAGGGGATCTCTTCCACTCCAATTTCCAACAATAAATCTCGGTTCATAGTCTAACCCACCTCCTCTTCAGCCAATATGCGGCGACGCAGTTCAGGATCCTTGAGCAACGGATAGCCCAGGGCTTTGCGCTGCTTAAGATATTCGCCGGCCACGGTACGGGCTAAATTGCGCACCCGGGCTATATATCCGGTCCGTTCGGTGACGCTGATGGCTCCCCTGGCATCCAGAAGATTGAACAGGTGGGAGCATTTCAAAACATAATCATAGGCCGGCAGAACCAGATGATGCGCGGCCACATGAAGCGCTTCTTTTTCGCAGATGCTGAACATGGCGCTGAGGGATTCAACATCGGCTATTTCGAAATTGTAATGGGAGTGGTCGACTTCGCCCTGATGGTGCACGTCGGCATAGGTGATGCCTTCCACCCATTCAATATCATACACACTTTCCTTATTTTGAATGTACATGGCTATGCGCTCCAAGCCATAGGTTATCTCCGCACAGACCGGGTGGCAATCGTAGCCGCCGCACTGCTGAAAATAAGTGAACTGCGTAATCTCCATGCCGTCCAGCCAGATTTCCCAGCCCAGGCCCCAGGCGCCCAGGGTGGGTGATTCCCAGTTGTCCTCTACCAGTCTGATGTCGTGATGATCAGGATCTATGCCCAGGTCGCGCAGACTATCCAGGTACAGTTCGATAACGTTGTCCGGTGATGGCTTGAGTATGACCTGGTATTGATAATAGTGCTGCAGGCGGTTGGGGTTTTCGCCGTAACGTCCGTCAGTCGGCCGGCGGGATGGTTCAACATAGGCCACATTCCACGGTTCTGGCCCCAGGCTGCGCAAAAAGGTAGCCGGATTCATCGTGCCGGCGCCTTTCTCCACATCATAGGGCTGCTGAATGATACAGCCCTGCTGGCCCCAGAATTTTTCAAGACGAAGAATGATCTCCTGAAAATTCATTGGCAACTCCTCCTGTTCCATTAAATTAAAACAAAAAACCCGCCCCTTAAAACAGGGACGAGTATTATTACCCGCGGTTCCACCCTGGTTGGCTAAAAGCCCACCTCTGTTTTTTCGGGTTTTACTCACCTGGAGCGGTTTTCCTCCCGACGCTCCGGAGCGCCTTCCAAAGACTGCCCTGCCGGCTTCCAGCTGCCCCGGCTCTCTATAAAGACAGCGCTCTTTGTACTCTTCCCCATCCTTGCGAAATATGCGCTTGAAATCATTTATTAAGTTTAACAACCGGCCTGGGCCTTGTCAATGTCAACGGTTAAATTTAGCATTTCCCAAAAGTCCCGCAAATAAAACCGCACCATGCTTTTATCAACCGTTGACAATCAAATTTTTCTTCAGGAAGCGGATGGTATTTTTCATCACAAATCGCCGTTCCAGATGATACTCCAGGTATTTTTCCAGGAATTGCTCCAACTGCTCCAGGCTATGGGGATTGCTGCGCACCTTCTGCACCACCTGCGGAGATGAATTCAACAACAGGCGCAGGAGGGCCAGGTTGTCCGGCTTGATGACAATCACTCCGCCTTCTTGCCGGGCGCACTCCCGGCATAGCAGGCCGCCTTCGGCAAGCTTGAAAAAGCCTTCACCGACCCCGGTCGAACCGCAGCCCACACAGCGCTCCAGAACTGGAGTATAGCCAAGTTCAGCCAGCAAACGCAGTTCAAAATAACGCAATAAGAGCGGCGTAAGACAGCCTTCATCCATAGCCAGCAAGACTTGATGGGTGCTGTTAAAAAGGTTCGGCAGGGGGGCCCCGTCCATGAGGGTTTTATCCAGCAGCTCCATGATATAAATGGCTTGCATGGTGGAGAACAGCTCCTGGCGGACATTGCCGTAGAAATTAATCATTTTTCCCTGGGCAACAATATCCAGGCTGTGTCCCCGGGCCAGGTAGAGCTGTACATGGCAAAAGGGCTGCACCAGCGGCCGCAGGCTGCTGCCGGGCTTTTTAACCCCTTTGGCAATGACTTGGATTTTCCCCTTTACTGCGGAGAAAACGGTTACCAGTTTGTCGGCCTCCTGGTAATCCATACTCTTTAAGATAATACCCGCGCTGTGAAAATGTATGGCAAACCCTCCAGACTAGCGGCCATCCCCGGCCATTTCCTCCACAACCAGAGCCAGGGCGTTGCTGCTGCCGATACGATCCACCCCGGCAGCGATCAATTGTTGAGCAAAGTCCAGGGTCTTGATGCCTCCGCTGGCTTTAATTTTTATTGAAGTAGTACGGTTGAGACAGATGGTATGTATGTCCTCGATCGAGGCGCCGCGGCTGTTGATGCCGGTGGAGGTCTTGATGAAATCCACCCCCAGCCTTTCCAAAAGGTGCAAAACCTCTATTAATTCGTTCTGGCTCAGCAAGCCGGTTTCGACTATGACTTTCAGTGCGAAGGAAAAGTTGGTTTTAAGCTGCATCACCCCGGCGATGTCCCGGCTCACCACATCCAGTTCCCGGTCCTTGAGCGCCCCCAGATTAATGACCATATCCAGTTCATCAGCGCCCTTTTCCAAAGCCCATACGGCCTGCTCTTTTTTGAGCTGAGCCGGCTCCGCCCCCAGGGGGAAGCCTATCACCGTGCCGGTTTTCACCAGGCTTCCCGAGAGTATTTGCCTGGCCAGAGGCAGCCGGTAAGGGGTGACACAAACAGCAGCCATGGAATACCTGGCTGCTTGTTCACACAGGGTTATGATGTCCCGGGTCTTGCTATCCGGTTTTAAATTGGTGCTGTCCAGATAAGCGACCAGCATAAATTGCACCCCCTTTAATCAATGAGCGCTAGCGCGAATTGTGCGCCGAAATGCGAGTGGCATAGCCGCCTTCCTTACGCATTTCGTGTGCATCGCGCTGCGGGCGTTTTATCAAACGCCCCTTCAGTAGAGACCCGACTCGCTACCGAAGACAAATATGTTTATCCCATCCACCTACAGAGGTCGGGGGCCTAGGGGCGTTTGATAAATTCTACCGGCTGTAGCCCAATTGGTTGAGGTTGTTTTCGCTGTCGCGCCAATTCTTCTTGACTTTGACCCATAAGTCCAGATATACCGGGCGGTCCAGCAAGTCCTCCAGTTCCTGGCGGGATTGTTCCCCAATCTGTTTCAGCATCTGTCCATTCTTGCCGATGACTATGCCCTTTTGGGAATCGCGCTCGATATATATGACTGCCCGCAGGTAGGCTTTGCCGCCGTTTTGCTGGCGTAGTTCCTCAACATCCACCGCCAGAGAATGGGGGATTTCATCCCGGGTCAGCCACAGGGCTTTTTCCCGGATCAATTCGGCCGCTTGAAACGAGACCGGCTGGTCGGTCAGGTCGCCTTCAGGATAGTACAGCGGTCCTTCCGGAAGGTACTGCCAGGTCTTTTCCAGGAGGGCCGGGATATTGGTACCCTGCATTGCTGACAGAAACATGGTTTCGGCAAAATTCATATATCCCAAAAAATCGCTGATATGATGGGTGGCCTGTTCGATCCCGACCAGGTCGATCTTATTTATCAGCAGGAATACCGGCGCCGAGACCCCTTGCAGATATTCGATGATATAGCGCTCACCGCTGCCGAAGGGCCTGGTCACATCAGTCATATAGTAGATTACATCCACCTCATGGAGCGAACGGGTAGACACCTGCACCATATACTCGCCTAGCAGGTGCTTGGGCTTGTGTATTCCAGGGGTATCCACAAAAACGATCTGGCCCTGTTCAGTGGTATATATGCCCTGAATACGGTTGCGGGTAGTCTGGGGCTTTTCTGAAACAATCGCCACCTTGTGCCCTACTATGTGATTCATCAAAGTCGATTTGCCGGCGTTTGGCCGTCCAACTATAGTTACAAAACCCGATTTCAAAGTATTTTTTCCTCCACATCGAATTGAAACTGAAAAGGCAGCAGCTCCTCGAGCTTATGTTCTTTGAAATGCCCGCCGCGGTCAGTCACAATCACGTTTAAATGAGGCGCAAATTCCGCCATTACCTGCAGGCAGGCCCCGCATGGATAGGTATACCCGGCATCACTGCCGGCTAAACATAGTGTTTCCAATTCAAGGTCGCCTGCGTTGACTGCTTTGAAAATCGCAGTCCGTTCCGCACAGACAGTCAATCCATAGGAAGCGTTTTCCACATTGGCTCCCGTATAAGTGTGCCCTGTCTTGCTTACCACTGCCGCACCCACCGCAAAATGCGAGTAGGGGCAGTAAGCGTTTTTCCTGGCTTCCTGAGCCAGTCTGATCAGTTCGGAAATTTTCATTATATTTATTTTCCCTGTCCTTACTTCTTTTAATATCTTGTGACAAAACCCACAATTGGTCAAATTTTAATGATATGAGGGCCAAATATTATTACTCCCAGTATAACCGCGCTTACAGCGCTTAGCAAAACAGCGCCGGCGGCCATATTTTTAGCCTTTTCAGCCAGGGGATGATACTGCGGGGCCATCAGGTCAACCGTCCTTTCGATGGCGGTGTTTATAACCTCAGCCATCAAAACCAGTACTATGGCGATGAACAAGAGCCCCCATTCGCCGCGCTCCAGTTCCAGTATCCAGCCCATTCCCAGGGCAGCCCCGGCAGCCAGGAGATGGATTCTCATATTTTGTTCTTCACGGATCACCGCGGCCAGGCCCGAAATGGCCCAGGCAAATTTGCGTATGATGCCACCATTTGAGGACATAAGGCTACCTTTCCAGTTTAACCTTTTGCATGATTTTTTCTTCCAGGTTTCTCATCAATTCTCTTTCCGCCTCAGTTTCATGATCATAACCCAGGAGGTGCAGCATGCCGTGCGCCACCAGGTAGCCGAGTTCACGTTCCAGGCTGTGCCCGTATTCTTCACTTTGAGACAGGGCCTTTTCCAGTGAAATCACGATATCTCCCAGCGCATTGACTTCACCTTCAACGTCCAGATCGGGATCCTCATCAACCAGTTCATTCATAGCAAAGGATAAGACATCAGTGGGGCGATTCTGCTGGCGGTAGATGAAATTCAGTTCCTGCATGTAACTGTTATCTACGATCAGTATGCTTAATTCGGTATTGTTGCCGATTTTGGCCATTTTAGCAACTGCACTGGCCACGCCAAGGATGGTTTTTTGCATGGCCCGGGTATAATTCACTCTATTCTGCTGGTTGATGATCAGGGTTTCCATCCCGCTCCCTCCTCTTTTCAAACTCCCTTACTATTATTTCCGGGTATTCAATGCGTTTATGATACATACCCTCCAACGATTTACAGAAGGACATCGAGATGGTGTCCAGATCTTTAAAGGTCAGATCGGCGGTCTCTAATTGACCCTCACTGAGCTTATCGCGAATGATCATACGCACGGTTTGATTGATCTTCTGCGGGGTGGGATCCTGTAAGGAACGCACCGCGGCCTCAACGGAGTCGGCCAGCATCACCAGGGCCACTTCCTTACTCTGTGGTTTGGGCCCTTCATAGCGGAAATTATCCTCATTGACAGTGCCATCCGGGTCTTCTTCCAAAGCCCGGCTGTAAAAATATTTGGCTAAACTGTTGCCGTGATGCTGTTCGATGAAATCCAGAACCGCCTGGGGCAGACGGGCTTCGCGGGCCAATTCAGCACCCTCCTTGACATGTGAGGTAATAATCAAGGTGCTTAAAGCCGGGGCGATTTTCTCATGAGGATTATCAAAGCCGCGTTGATTTTCCACAAAATACTCGGGTCGCTTGATCTTGCCCACATCATGGAAGAGGGCGCCTACTCTCACCAAAAGTGGATTGGCGCCTACCGCTTCAGCAGAAGCCTCGGCCAGATTTCCGACCATAAGGCTGTGATGATAGGTCCCCGGGGCCTCCAGGAGCAGCCGCCGCAACAGGGGATGGTTGGGGTTGGACAGTTCCAGGAGCTTGATCATGCTGGTCAGGGAAAAACCGGATTCCAGATAAGGAAGAGCTCCGATCATGAGAACAGCTGACAGTATGCCATTGGCCGCACCCATGATAACACTCAGCGTAAAATAGACCGGACTGATTTCACCGCTGATCAGAGTAAGAGTGGTTATGGTCACTATGTTGGCAATAGCAATACGCAGGCCGGATTTAGCCAAATCGGACATCTGCGTGAGGCGGTGCACTCCGAAAATACCTACGCTCCCACCTACGAAGGCAGTAACCACGTAGTTTAATTGGTCTCCCTGAGTAAGGAAGCCCACATAGAGCGCCATTATGGTGGTTAGAAAATAGGCCAGACGGTTGTCCAGCAGAATGGCAACCAGCATGGAAGCCGCCGCCACCGGCGCCAAATAGCCGGTCAAGAGCTGCAGTTCAGGATCATCGCCGATTTTGATAACTGTAATAAAACGGGTGATGGCCATAATCAAAATAAAGATCAGCCCTATCAACAGCATCATCATATCATTGCGATGAATCTGGGGGTAATAACGGCGCAGGAATTCCAGTACCAGCCAGAAGGTCAGCAAGACAAATAAAGCCGTGCCTGCCAGTGTGACGGGATAGCTTTTGCTGCGTTGTATCCCCAGCTGCTCGAGTATGGATATTTGTTCTGCCGTGACCCGGTCGCCTTCGCGGACGATGATCTCCCCGGCTTTAATGGTCTTTTGCACCGGCTGAACCGCATCAGTGGCTTCTTTCAGGGCCTTGCTGGTGGCGCTCTCATTGTAGATCAAATTGGCCCGCAGCGAATTAATGGCAATGATCTTGATTACATCTCTGGCCTCTGGTGCATAGCCAAGCTCGCTGATCATGCCAAAGGCCTGCTGATAAATGCCCTCCAGGGTATCGTCGGTGATAGGGTTGGCCATTAAGGGGCGAACAATAGTGATGGTGCTTTGCCTCATCTTTTCCAGGTCCTCCGCAGAGGTGGCCTGCAGATATTCAGCGAGTCGTTCCGGGGTGTATTGAAGTTGAAATATATCTTTTTTTACATTGGTCTTGACTAATAGATTCTGCAGGGCCGGAGTCCGGTTCTCTTCCGGCCCGGCCAGAGCATCACCCACAGCGCTGAAAAATATATTGATGTCCTTTTCAGTATTGGCCAGGGCGAAATTGTCTTCCTGGTAGACCTTCTGCACTTTACTGGCGGCCTGCTCTTTAAGAAGTTCAGTCTGTTTGGTATCTATCACCACAGCATTGATGTCCGATTGTATATTGCTGCGGGCAACATCATCGGGTTTTAGCCATACCTGTTTAGGATTAAAATTACTGAATAGGATTAAGATGGTAATGCTGAAAAAGATAAAAATGCTCAAGAGCTTCTTGGTCCGCGACTTCTGGAGGGAGATTATGAAGCGTCTCCAGATATATTGCATCACAGTGGGAATTTTCATGTTTCGCTCCTCTACGTACTCAAACTTGAGATTGGTAGTGGATTTTAACTGCCGTGGGTTTCATAGGCGTCAATAATCTTTTGCACCAGGGGGTGGCGGATAACGTCCTCTTTGGTCAGGTATTCGAAAGCCACTCCCTCAACCCGGCCCAATATTTTCTGAACCTCAATCAACCCCGAGAATTCCTCTTTGGGCAGATCCACCTGGGTGATGTCGCCGGTTATCACCGCTTTGGAGCCGAATCCCAACCGGGTGAGGAACATCTTCATCTGTTGAGGGGTGGTATTCTGTGCTTCATCCAAAATAATAAAGGCACTGTTTAAAGTGCGCCCCCTCATGTATGCCAGGGGGGCGATTTCGATTGTGTTGCGTTCAATATAGCGCTGGGTTACATCTACCCCCAGCACATCAAAGAGGCCGTCATAAAGCGGCCGCAAGTAGGGATTGACTTTTTCCATGAAGTCTCCGGGCAGAAATCCCAGTTTTTCGCCGGCTTCTACCGCCGGCCGCACCAGAACAATTCTTTCCACATCTTTGTTCTTAAGTGCCCGCACCGCCATGACCACGGCCAAATAAGTCTTGCCGGTTCCAGCCGGGCCGATGCCAAACACCACATCATTATCGATAATAGCCTGTATATACTTTTTTTGCCCCAGGGTTTTAGCCTTCACGGTTTTGCCCCTGACGGTGGTTATTATGGTTCCCGATACGATTTCGTTATGACGGGCCTTCTGACCGCGTTTGATCAGTTTGTCCACATAGTTTATATCATTAATAGTCAATTGACCTTCATGGCCTACAATGTCAATCAGGCTGTTGACCAATTCGGTGGCCTGATCAACCTCCTCCTCTGCTCCTTTGACATAAATTTCAGAACCACGGGCTGAGATGTCAGCCGGGCATAAACTCCTGAGATAGCGAAAATTCTCGTCTCCAGTCCCGAAAAAAGCCGATGCAATATCATTGTTGGCAATGGATATACGTTCTTCTTTTTCGATCAAACAGCTTTTCCTCCCTGGATTTTTAAGCACCTGCTGCTTTTATGCTAGTTATTATAGCATATGTCATCAGGAAGTACTATTTTCAAGCCCGCTGATAGGCTGTGATATGGCGATATCTTCTATGACCTCCACCGACACATTGATACGCAGGATCACATCGCTGGGGGACGAGAGTAGATTGATTTTGCTGTCAGTAATTTTGGCGGACTGCCCGATTTGACCTTCCAGGCTTTCCAGGGCTTTTTGCTTCGCAATCTGAGTGGCCTCCATCTCCGAATGGGTGATAACTTCAGGGGTTTCTTCGCTGTATTGGCGGTAATTGAAGCCAACCGGCCCAATGGGGGTATCCAGTTTATTGCTGGTGGATGCCACCTGTTCACGCGCAAATTGAGGGCGTTTTTTACCCCACAAGGTGAATTCCCGCCAGGGTGTTATAAAGCTCACCTGATGGGCGGTACGGCCGCTTAAAACCATGTTTTCTGTCTTCATGGGGCATTCCCCATAGCCTTCATACCATACCCGGGCCTTCACCACCCCACGAGCCTGCACCTGATAAGGAAGCAGCGGCTCCAGGGGCGGAGGGGCATAAGGGCTCAAAACCGGGGTAACCGTTCCCGAGATAAGAATATCCCCTTTGGCTACCGCCTGCCCTGCCTCCACCTTAGCCTGACCGTCCAGAACCAGGATCTCTTCAACCACTCCGCTGCGTGCTGCTACCATGTCGCTGGGACCGGTAATCTCGTTGGGCGGAATGACGATTTTCTCAACCACTTCAATATTGGCCTTCACGCCGCGAATTTCGATTTTTATGTAGGATAGATCGCCGATATCCCGCAAAACCTGTTCTTCCACCTGTATGCGGCTGAAGCTCCACTTGGGGGCGCCTTGATGAACGCCGTATTTGGCGACGGTGGTCAGGATTCTCTGATCGGTAATGCGCTCATTGCCCTTGACCTCGACAAACCATACGAAAGAAGAAATCATATATAAAGCGGCGATAAAGAATATGCCGCCCAGCATGAAACCCACCCGCCTTTTGGCTATGCTTTTATATGCCGGCAGGCCGTGTCTGGAAACAATCTTTAACTGATAACCATTTTCCTCGGCAATGGTATGCAGGGCCTCATAACCGCTGCTGCGGATTTCAAACCGCATGCCATCAGCAGCCGGCTTGATATTCCATATATAAATCCCCCGTGTTAAGGCCATGTTGATTAAGCGCTCCGGATACTGGCCTCGCAAAACGACGGTTATCACCCCGCCGAACTGTTCAAAAAAGCGGTTGCCCATGGCTTAATCCCCCTTAATCCCGATATCTGACCGAGGTTATCTCGCCTATGATATGCAGTTCTTCTGGCATCAAGGCCTTAATCTCCATATTCTGGCCTTCAATTTCGAGGAATCCCCGGCTCAGGTTGATGCGCAATAGGTTAGGATTGTACTGTATGATGCCCCGGTGGTTTTCAAGGTAGAGTTCGTTTCTTCCCACCAGGGTCAACTTGGGTATATCCAGAACCAGGTCGCGGGGTATTTCCAAGAAATCAGCCAGGGCTCTGTTAAAGGCCTCTCTGCGGTTTTCCATTTTAATCACCTCTCCGGGTCAAATTCACTCACACAAGTATATGCCAGCAAACAAGCCATAATGACTGTGCTATCCAGACACAGGGGGGACGGTTCTGTGTCTTTCTTTCCGTCAAGCCAAGCGCGACAAGTTGAATTGTGCCGGCAGGTTAAGAGCAGTACAGACCGACCGCTTTCGGACCGCAAAATAATAAGGAGCCTTCCTCTGATAAGGAAGACTCCCGTAATCAACCGCTAAATTAACTTTTTATTTGCCTTTGGGATAGAGCTTGTATCCCCCGCTGATGTTCTTAACTTTAAAGCCTTTCTGGCGCAGGATGCGGTTGGCCACATATGACCTCAGGCCCACCTGGCAAAAGGCCAGGACTTCCTGCCCTTCAGACAACTGATCCAGATTGCCGCGCAAATCGTCAAGGGGCATGTTGACCGCACCTTCCACCGGCATTTTCTGGAATTCCTCCCCGGTGCGAACATCCACCAGCAAAGCGCCTTCCTTTACCAGGGACTGCACGTCTTCCCATCTGACCGGCTCCACCATGCCGTCCAGTATATTCCCGGCCACATAGCCCACCAGGTTTACCGGGGTTTTGGCCGATGAGAAAGGCGGCGCATAGGCCAGTTCCAGATCCTGCAGATCATATACCGTCATCCGGGCACGAATAGCTGTAGCCAGGGCGTCTATAGCCTTGTCGACATTATCATAACCGACTATCTGGGCTCCCAGGATTTTGCCTTCCGGTCTGCTGAATATGAGTTTGATGCTCATCTGGCTGCTGCCGGGATAATAAGTGGCGTGTGAGTTGGGATGGGCATGGCAGACCAGATAGTCCACACCCCACTGCTGTAAGGTTTTTTCGTTTCTGCCCGTTACCGCCACTACCATGTCCATCAGCTTGATGATGCCTGTGCCCTGACTTCCCGGATATGTAATTTTGCGCCCGGCAATATTGTTGGCAACTACCCATCCCTGCCGGTTGGCTGGTCCTGCCATGGGGACCAGGGTGTCGTGCCCGGTTACATAATCTTTGACTTGAATGGCATCCCCGGCTGCAAAAATAAAGGGATCTGAGGTCTGCAGGTATTCATCGACCAGTATGCCGCCGGTTTCACCTAATTCCAATCCGGCCTGCTCGGCCAGCCAGGTTTCAGGCCTTACCCCAATGCCCATAATGACCAGGTCAGCGGGTATTTCGGCCCCGCTTTCGAGGACGACCTTAGTTACCGCGGGATCTCCTTGTAATTCGACCGGTATATCTCCGGTAATGAATTTAACCCCCTTGGAGGCCACATATTTCTCTACCAGCCGGGACATCTCCGGATCCAGCACGCCCAGTATCTGTGAACTGGCTTCCACAACGGCCACATTCAAGTCCCTTAACTGCATCATTTCCGCCATTTCCATACCTATGAAACCGGCGCCGATGACCACCACATTACGCACATCGCTCACTTCCACATGAGCCTTGATCTTTTCGCTGTCAGGGATGTTCCTGACCGTATATACGTTGGACCGGTTGATACCTGGTATGTCCGGGATTATAGGATATGCTCCCGGACATAAGATCAGATAGTCATAGCTTTCCGAGTATTTCTCGCCGCTGCCGAAATCATGA
>DHBS01000009.1:24639-25447 GCA_002398825.1 Syntrophomonas sp. UBA4922
TATAATCTCCTGCACTTCGGTCAGCACCCGCACATCGATAGCAAAACGCCTGGACATAGCACGCGGGGTTTGTACCACCAGGCGATTCTTCTTGTCAATAACTCCCCCTACATAGTAAGGCAGTCCACAATTAGCGAAGGAGATGTCCTGACCTCTTTCAAACATGATTATTTCCGCTTCTTCATCCAATCTTCTCAACCGGGCTGCAGCGCTGGCTCCTGCAGCCACACCGCCAATAATTACTATCTTCTTACTCATATCCGATGACCCGAGCAAAGGCTAGTTCATAACCTTCATGCCAGGTGCTTTCACCTCTCTTTCTATAAATTTTATTATGCCCAAGCCTCTTGGCTCAATAGAACTGAAAGGCTAATATGCTGACCATGAATGAGACAATCACCAATCCCACGATAATCGACAGCCACACGCGCCGTTTGGAACGCGTGCCCTTTCTCAAGAATGCCAAGGTGAATACCTCCTTCCATGTATAATAGAATAATAAAAGTCTGGCAACTCAATGTCTACCAGACTTTTGTTGGTTTATTGAAGCATGGCATTATAACATCTGTGCTGGCTCCCAAAAAGGTTATTCCATTGAACGGTGCCGGTTCTGTTCCGGTTCCTGTCATAGCCTCCTCCATATAGCCATATGCTTCTAAACTGTAAAATCTAATCTATTTTCTAGTATTTCTTTTTCTTTCGAGCAGCTTCTGATTTCTTCTTTTTCCTTATACTGGGCTTTTCATAATGCTCGTGTTTCCTAATATCTTGCATTACGCCTGATTTCTGACAGGAACGTTTAAATCTC
>DHBS01000009.1:25592-29182 GCA_002398825.1 Syntrophomonas sp. UBA4922
CTGACAGGAACGTTTAAATCTCTTCAGCGCAGAATCAAGCGATTCATTTTTTCCTACTTTAACTTCGCTCATTGTTTCCCTCCCCTCATCCGACTGGGCTGAAATAAATGCCACTATATTTTACTATTCCTGGGCTTTGCCGTCAAGATTAGCCCGGAGGCCATTGGAGGTTTCTTCCGCCGAGTAAATGGTAATGAACATGCCTAACCGTCTGCCCTCCCCATTCTCCGCAGTTGTTCACCAAGCGATAACCATTGGCAGCAATACCCTGGTCCTGGGCGATCTTAGCTGCTGCAAGCTGCAGGCGGCCCAACCAAGCGGCATCGTCTAGGCCGGCTTCGTTAAGAGACGGAATATGTTTTCGAGGTATAAGCAGGATATGAATAGGGGCCACAGGGTTGATATCTTCCAGGGCGATCAAGTCATCGTCCTGATATACGATTTTGCTCGGGATTTCCTGAGCTGCAAGCTTACAGAATATACAATCTGCAGCGTTCACCTTTTCACCCCCTCCAGCCTCGAATTAACCTGCTTTTAAGCATAACGATGTACGCATCTATTTTACCAGATAATCGGCCTAAATTGAAACCTCTTTTCTTATTTCCCCGTAACCTCCATATTATTCATAAAATCCAGATTCATCTAATGTACTGGAATATCATCGACACACCCCATGGCAACGCCCTGTTCCTGACCTATAATACGCACCTTCGCAAACTCTCCCCTGAGATCTCGCGAGCTGTCCCACCTGACTTCAATATAGTTGTCACTTAACCCGGTATAGGTTTGTGCCTGGATACGCTGTTCTACCAATACCCTGAGCATCTGGCCGCAAGAGTTCTCAAGTCTTTGAAAATGCTTGTCGCGGGCTAGCTGCAGCAAAGCCTGGCTGCGTTCTTGTTTTACCCCTTCATCGATCTGCCCCTTCATCAAGGCGGCAGGGGTGCCTTCCCGGCGGGAATACTTAAATACATGTAAGTCTAACAAAGGCAATTCAGCTAGAAGATC
This sequence comes from Syntrophomonas sp. UBA4922, assembly GCA_002398825.1. Classification (GTDB taxonomy): domain Bacteria; phylum Bacillota; class Syntrophomonadia; order Syntrophomonadales; family Syntrophomonadaceae; genus DTU019. Next base: position 26,601 of record DHBS01000009.1, read on the forward strand.
GTAGGTTGCCTGAAAATCCTGCCGGCTCTCTCCGGGGAAGCCCACCATCACATCGGCACTGAGCCCAACACCAGGAATCCGCTTCGATATTTCCAGGATCAGATCCCGGTAATACTGCCCATTGTAGCGCCGGTTCATGGCCTTTAGTACAGTATCACTACCGCTTTGCAATGGCACATGAAAATGCCTGCAGATCCTGGGTTCCTGCTGCACCAACTGCAGCAGGGCCGGGCATATTTCCAGGGGCTCAATGGAACTGAGCCGGATGCGGTAATCCCCATCAACCTCGCCCAAAAGCTGTTTTAAGAGCTCAGTGAGGTTGATATTTTTTAAATCATATCCATATAATCCGGTGTGTATGCCGGTTAAGACAATTTCCCGATAGCCCAATTCGACCAGGCGCTGTAACTCCGCCTGTACATGTTCCGGCCTTTTGCTGCGCACGGCGCCGCGAGTATAGGGCACAATACAGTAGGAGCAGTAACTGTGACAGCCATCCTCAATCTTGATAAAAGCCCGGGTGCGCTCATGCCGGCCGGTAAAAAGCACCGGAGTTAACGAGGCGAAAACCCCATCGGCATCCCCTCTGACAGTACCTCCTACCAGGTCAGGGATTCTCTCCTTGTCCTGATTATCAACCACCATGGAAACGCCGGGGATGGCTTTGATTTGATCGGGATCAGCCTGGGCCAGGCATCCTGTAACCACGATCTGGGCCAGAGGATTGCGGCGGGCCGCTCTGCGTATTACCGCCCTGGATTTTCGGTCGCTGACGTGGGTTACCGTACAGGTATTTATAACATAGATATCGGCTGCTTCGTTAAAATCCACCACCTGGTAGCCCTGCTTCAAGAAGGCTTCTTTGATCTGTTCAGTATCTACTTGATTCACTTTGCAGCCCAAGGTATAAAAGGCGGCCTTTTTCATTACTTTTCCTCTTTCAATTAGGGCGTTCCCAGGTCGCCGGCTTCGTAAAGAGCCAGGGCGCTAGCTACCAACCCGGCAGTTTCAGTGCGCAACACCCGGGAACCCAGGGAAGCGGTATGTACGCCCCGGCCTGTCAACTCCTGTATTTCATCTTCATCCCAACCGCCTTCAGGCCCCACCAGCAAAAACAGATCTTTTTTATAACACCGGGGTATCAAGGTACGCAGCACCTCTTTGTAGCCAGTGGTACGCTCTCTCTCGTAAAGGGCTACTGCGGGGCGGCTTTGCATTACCGCGAGAAGCTCTGTCAGGCTTAAGGCCGGGTTTATTGTCAAGCAGCGGTTGCGACCCGATTGTTTGCAGGCTTCGCGGGCGATCGACTCCCAGCGCCGCAGTTTCTTTTCCACCATGCTCCCTTTAAGCTGCGCTATGCTTCTCCTGCACTGCAGCGGATAAATAGAATGCACCCCGATTTCCACAGCCTTTTGCACTATCAATTCCATTTTTTCGCCTTTGGGAAGGCCCTGCACCAGATGGATGTTTACAGCCGGGCAAGCCTCATTTTCCAGGATCTTTTCCAGGACCGCCACCACTCGTTTGCCCTGACTGCCCTGGAGAAAAGCCTGGTAGGAGGCGCCCTCACCGTCAAACAAAATTATTTTGTCACCGGGTTTAAGCCGCATTACCGTAAGGGCATGCCTGGATTCGCTCTCATCCAGAATTGCCTGGCGGCCCTCAATATTCTGCGGTGAAATAAAAAAGCGGTGCATAATACACCCCTCCGCTGCAGGTATAACCTGGTTTTTAAAGCCGGCGAGCGGCCACCCCTACCCAGTCGGAATCTAAAATCACCTGTTCGATAAAGAGGCCGGCCTTTTCCAGGGCCTCTTTGGCTTCTGGCCAGCGCCGGTCTTGAATACCGGAAGCGAACAGCAAACCGGAGCTGTTCAGAATAGGAACGGCTACAGGCAGCCAGGGCAGAATCACATCTGCAGTAAGGTTGGCCATAATCACATCGGCGCGCTGTTGTTTAAGATCCTGAAAAATATCCCCGGCAACGGCCTTGATCTGCTCATCAAGGCCATTTAAAGCGATGTTTTGCCGGGCGATTCGTACCGCCAGCCCATCGAGATCCATAGCCAGAACTTCGCCTGCGCCAAGTTTGGCCGCGGCTAAAGATAGTATTCCCGAACCGCATCCGGCATCGATCACCTTTTCGCCGCCCTTGATATACTGCTCGATAAATATCAGACAAAAGCGGGTGGAAGCATGAATACCGGTTCCAAAGGCCATGCCTGGATCGATCTCGATTACCACATCTGTCAATTCGGGCTCATACTTTTCCCATGACGGCTTAATCAGCAAACGCTGTCCGACTCGAAAGGTATGGTAGTACTTCTTCCAGCTGTCCTCCCAGTCTTCATCCTTAACCCCTCTGGTTTCGATTTCAAAGTCAGAGCCTAGCAGCCTCTGTATCTCTTCCAGACCCTGTTCGATCTCTGCCGTCACCTGGCGGTCTTCATGAACATAAGCTTTAACCCGAAAAGGCCCCGGGCCGGAAAAATCACACCCCGGAGCTTTATCCTCATCGACCGGCTCCCGAAAGATCTGCGCCGCCCCGGGGTCTTCAATCATCACCCCGCCGCAACCGAGGC
>DHBS01000009.1:29322-31549 GCA_002398825.1 Syntrophomonas sp. UBA4922
CTTCAATCATCCCCCCGCCGCAACCGAGGCGGTGAAATAGTGCTGCAACCGCTTCGACTCCCGGGCCGTTAGTCAATACGCTTATTTCAATCCATTGCAAATCTTCCACTCCTAGCCGATAACGTCTTTAAATTTATCGAATATGCCTTTACGCCCTGGTTTTTGTTCCTCGCCTTCCTCAAAAAAGGCTTCTAAGAGCTCACGCTGCTTTTTGCTGACACGAGTGGGGATTCTCACCTCCACGACAACCTTCAGATCTCCTATACGGTGCCCCTGCACATGCGCGACCCCTTTGCCTTTGGCAGTAAGGATGGTTCCCGGCTGAGTCCCTTCCGGTATATGCATGTTGTGCACGGCTCCGCCGGGCAAATCTATGCTAACATCAGCACCCAGAGCAGCCTGTACAAAGCTGATTTCCAGGGTGGTGACAAGATTGTAGCCCTCGCGTTTGAAGCGGGAATGGGATCTTACCGAAAGCAAAATGTAGAGGTCGCCGGCCGGGCCGCCATGGCTCCCTATTTCTCCCTCTCCCTGGATGCGGAGGCGGGATCCGGTATCAACCCCGGCCGGGATGCGCACGTTGATTTTGCGATTCTTTCTTTCCTGTCCGGTTCCCCGGCAATGGGTACAGGGCTTTTCGATTATTTTGCCTTCGCCATGACACTGATTACAAGGCCTTACGGTCTCAAAACGCCCAAATGGCGTGCTTTGCACATTGCGCACCTGTCCTCTGCCATTACAGCTGGGGCAGGTTTTGGTTGAGGAACCCGGTTCCGCCCCACTGCCCTGACAGTGCTCACAGGATTCGACACGGGATAATTCCAGGTCTTTTTCAATGCCGAACAAGGCATCTTCAAAGCTGATATCGAGCCTTATCTCACGGTCTGCCCCTCGTCTGGGCCCGGTTCTTCTGCTGCGTCCGCTGGCGCTTCCGCCAAAAATAACATCAAATAAGTCCCCAAAACCAAAATCATTGATGTCAAAATCAAATCCGCCAAAGCCCCCGGGACCGCCATGACCGGGTTCAAAGGCCGCATGGCCGAATTGGTCATAAGCGGCCCGCTTTTGCGCATCACTGAGCACCGCATAGGCTTCAGTAAATTCCTTGAATTTTTCGGCAGCCTCAGGGTCTTCCTTGTTGACATCAGGATGGTATTTGCGAGCCAACTGGCGATAGGCCTTTTTTATCTCTTCCGGGGTGGCATCGCGGCCAACCCCCAGCAGCTCGTAGTAATCTCTTTTTGCAGGCATCTGAATCCACCTTCCTGGCATAATAGGCTACGCCCGAAAACCAAAGGGCTTCCGGGTCGCTCCAGCCTGTTTGCGTGGTTTGCTGCATCCCCAATTAATGTGAGGTGATTAGAACCATCTTTATATTATACGATGTAGAAAGCTTTTTCTATAACTTATCAATTGCCGTTATTTGGATTCATCTTCAACTCGATAATCGGCATCGAAGACCTCATCGTCTGCGGCCCCGCCCGGTGCAGCGCCTTGCTGATCCCCCTGGGCTTGTTCATAGAGCTTGCTGCTCACCGCGTAGAAGGCCTGCGTCAGGGCTTCCGTCTTGGCCTTGATGTCTTCCACATCGCTGCCTTCCAGACTGGTTTTGAGCGCAGCTATGGCATCTTCCACCGGCCGTTTGGAATCCGCGTCGATCTTGTCTCCGTTTTCTTTGAGCGCTTTCTCAGACTGATAGATCAAGCTGTCGGCCGCATTGCGAGCCTCGATCTCCTTGAAGCGCCGCTCATCTTCTTCGGCATGGCGCTCGGCATCTTCCATCATCTTTTTAATGTCTTCGTCGCTTAAGCCGCCGGAAGAAGTGATGGTGATTTTTTGTTCCTTGTTAGTAGCCAGATCTTTGGCGGTAACATTGACGATGCCGTTGACATCGATATCAAATTTCACCTCAATCTGAGGAACTCCGCGGGGGGCCGGCGGGATGCCGGTCAATTGGAATCTCCCCAGAGTGACATTGTCGTTGGCCAGTTTTCGTTCGCCCTGTAAAACATGGATATCGACCGAAGGCTGTTGATCAGCCGCAGTGGTGAATATCTGACTCTTGGCTGCAGGAATGGTGGTGTTGCGCTCGATGATTTGGGTAAATACCCCGCCCAGGGTTTCGATTCCCAAAGACAGAGGGGTTACGTCCAGCAAAACCACGTCGGTGACATCTCCAGCCAGGACCCCGGCCTGAATGGCTGCCCCGACGGCCACCACTTCATCG
>DHBS01000009.1:31727-32210 GCA_002398825.1 Syntrophomonas sp. UBA4922
TTTGCCGATGAAGTTTTTGATGGCGTCCTGTACAGCGGGAATGCGGGTGGAGCCACCCACTAAAATGACCCGGTCGATCTGTTCTGATTTGAGACCCGAGTCTTTCAAGGCCTGGCGGGTGGGTCCCATGGTCTTTTCCACTAAATCCGCGGTCATTTCGTTAAAGCGGGCCCGGGTGAGTGTTTTTTCCAGGTGTAAGGGGCCATCCTGAGTAGCCGTAATATAGGGTATGTTAATGTCGGTGCTCATCAGGCTGGACAATTCGTGTTTAGCCTTCTCAGCCGCTTCTTTAAGGCGGTGCATAGCCATTTTGTCATTGGTCAGGTCTACTCCCTGTTCCTTTTTAAACTCTGCCACCAGCCAGTTGATAATTTTATCGTCAAAGTCATCGCCGCCCAGGCGATTATTGCCGCTGGTTGCCTTGACCTCAAACACCCCGTCCCCGATTTCCAAAATGGAGACGTCAAAGGTGCCGCCGCCCAG
>DHBS01000009.1:32377-72893 GCA_002398825.1 Syntrophomonas sp. UBA4922
TCAAAGGTGCCGCCGCCCAGGTCGAAGACCAGAATGGTCTGGGCGTTTTCCTTGTCCATACCATATGCCAAAGCGGCCGCAGTGGGTTCATTAATAATGCGCAATACCTCCAGGCCTGCTATTTTGCCGGCATCTTTGGTGGCCTGGCGCTGAGCGTCGGTGAAATACGCCGGTACGGTAATGACCGCCTGAGTGATGCGTTCTCCCAGATACGCCTCAGCATCGGACTTCATTTTCTGCAGGACCATGGCTGATATCTCTTGCGGGGTATAGCTTTTATCATCAATCTTGACCCGGTAATCTGTACCCATACGGCGTTTGATGGATAAAACCGTGCGGTCCGGATTGGTAATAGCCTGGCGTCTGGCAACGCGGCCCACTAACCTCTCTCCGCTTTTGGAAAAGCCCACCACAGATGGAGTTATGCGTTCTCCCTCCGCATTGGTAATAACTTTGGCTTCATTGCCCTCCATCAAGGCTATAACTGAATTGGTTGTACCGAGATCGATTCCTACTACTTTTGCCATTTAAAACACCTCCACATTCTGGAAACAATTATTATACAAGCAAAGACTGCCGCTGCAATTGCTATCCACTAACCTTAACCAGGCTGGGCCTGATTAATCTGCCGTGCATGATATAACCTTTCTGTAGTTCCTCAATAACTGTATTCTCAGGGTGTTCAGAACATGCTTCAACAGATAAGGGCTGGTGGAACTGCGGATCAAAACACTGCCCCAGGGCCTCCACCGGCTCAACCCCGGCCTGGGCAACGATCTCTTTAAGCCGCTGGCAAACCATGCTGATTCCTTTGTGCAAACTGGCATAGTCCTGTTCCGGGCTGGCCATATCCAGAGCCCTTTCCAGATCGTCAATCACGGTCAGCAGTGGTTTGATGAGGGGCAGGGAAGCGAATTTGAGATACTCATCCCGTTCCCTCTGATGCCGCTTTCTCAAGTTTTCAGTCTCAGCTGCCGCCCTGAGATAGAGATCGTAATTCTTCTTGCTCTCTTCCTGGACGGCTTGAAGGCGTTCATTCAGCCCGGCTATCGATTCTGCGGCGGGCGGCGGGTTTAGGCTGGAATCCGAGCCCATTTCCTCCTGGTTGTGAACAGTCGGGTCTTCCGGTTTCATTTTTGATCACCTCTGTTTATTGAAATATCTGCGCTAAAATAACGGGTGGATGCTTCCCCCCTCGGCGGTATCCATTATCGAACTCTTAGTAGTGCTTTTTGAGCACTTCATCGATGATAGTGCGAACTGAATCAACCGTGCCGGCTGCTTTCCAATACTCCATGCGCACCGGGCCAATTACGCCTACCCGGCCAACTTCTCCGAAGATTTTATAACCTGCCAGGACGATACTCATTTCTTTGGCGTCATCCAGGCGATTCTCCCGCCCGATGGTGATATCAACGGTATCGCCGGTAGCTTCCGGAAGCAGGGCCTTAAGCACCGATTCCTCCTCCAATATGGCCAGAATCTTCTTGAGTTTGTCCAGGTTCTTGAATTCGGGTTCGTTGAGCATATTGAGGATGCCGCTTATAACCACCTTTTCTTCCCCGGTATTTTCAGTCAGATTTTCTATGGCCTCCAGTATCCCGTCTATTACCTTTTTTCTCTGGTTCAATTCATCCCTTAAGGACTGCAAATCAGTTTTGCGCAGCTCGGCAAATTTTTTCCGGGCAAAAAGCCGGTTAAAGACCTCATTGATACTCTGCAGCTCTTTAGTCTCCACTGATTGCGGGATATCAATCCTGCGGTGCATCAATACCCCGGTGTCAGTGACTACGATTACCATAGCTTTGCCCTTTTCCACCGGAACTAATTGAATATATTTGAACTCGTCAAATTTGACGGTGGGTACGATGATAAAGGAAGTATAACGGGTAACCTGAGACAGAAAATTGCCAATGGATTGAATGACCTCATCCCAATCCTGCAGATTGTCTTTGAGGATCTTTTGAAGCAGTTCTACCTCATCCTCCACCAGGTTTTCCCGCTCCATCATACAGTCCACATAATAGCGGAACCCGCTCTCAGATGGAATTCTTCCTGCCGAAGTATGGGGCTGTTCCAAATAGCCCATATCCTCCAGATCAGCCATTTCATTGCGGACGGTAGCCGCGCTGACGCGGAGGTCGTGTTTTTTGACTATGGCTCTGGAACCAACCGGTTCTGCGCTTTCAACGTAGTCTTTTATGATCGATTCCAATATCCTCTTTTTGCGTTCATCCAAGGTCATATCGATCACCCCTGTTAGCACTCTCGTTTGTTGAGTGCTAACCCCTACTTAATAAAAAATATCATCGCTGTAACTTCTTTGTCAAGCCTGGAAATCATTCAACAAAACAGCATAAAACCTGGTTTGATACCAAAAGCCCCGCTTTCGTTAACCTGAGCCAGCCGTGGTCCAATTCCAAGAGTCCGCTGCTCGTAAAGCGTTCTACCACTGGCCGAAATTCCTGCAATAGACTTATGCCAAACCGCCTTCTAAAAGCCTCCACATTCAGTCCGTTCGTAAGCCGGAGCCCCATGATTATAGCTTCCTGAGCCTGCTGCCGGGGCTTCATATCTTCCAGTACAATCTGAGCGGCCTCCGACCTGTTTGGCCCTCCGGCCATATAAGCATCCACATCGGCGGCATTCATCCAGCGCCGCCCGCCCAGGCGGCTGACAGCGGCAGCGCCGAAACCCAGATACTCGCCAAATTGCCAGTAGCGCAGGTTGTGCCGGCATAGATACCCGTCAAGGGCCAGATTGGATATCTCGTACTGAACGATCCCTTTATCGTGCAAATAATCAATGGCCTGGTAATACATGGCCTCTATATCCTCTTCTGCAGGCAAAACCAGTTCCCCCCGGGCTATGGCCCGGGCCATAGGCACCTGAGATTCCAGCTGCAGGAGGTATATAGAAATATGCTGCGGCTGGAAGCTGACCGCTTCTTGCAGGGTCTGCATCCAGGCAGTAATAGTCTGCCCGGGGATGCCGTAAATTAAATCAAAACTGAGGTTGTGAAACCCGGCGGCGTCTGCTGCCGTAATGGCTTTCCGGGCGGCTGCCGCGGAATGAATTCTACCTAGAACTCTGAGTTCTTTATCCTGCAGACTCTGCAATCCCAGTGAGACCCGGTTGATCCCGGCAGTTTTGCAGGCTTCCAGGCTGCTTCGATTTACGGTAGCCGGGTTGATTTCCATGGTGATTTCCAGGTCTTTTAACAATGTAAAACGGGAGGCCATAGTATTGATGACAGTGCCAATTTGGGCGGGTTTTAAGAGGCTGGGGGTTCCCCCTCCGAAGTAAATGCTGTCGACAGGTTTTCCCCGGTAGTCTTCAGAGCAGGCCGAGATTTCAAAGCAGAGTCTTTCGGTATAAGCCTGCAACTGAGCCTGGTCGGCAAAAGTCACCGAGTAAAAATCACAGTAAGGGCATTTTCTTCTGCAAAAAGGGATATGCACATACAAACCCAGACTGTTCTGAGGCCAGGTGGCTTCCATTAAATACAGCTCCTATGAAGGGACGCAAGTGGGGACGGTTCTTAACTTGCGAACAAGTGTGCAAGCCAATAACCATCCCCACTTGCGTTCCCTCGCTTCACCGGTTGCCCACAATTCAAAAATAAATATACCAAGCCAACATCCCCCGTGGGTCATTTTTTGATTCAGGGGCAAATCAACGCTATTCTTTTTCGATGTTTAGCACCGACATGAAGGCATCTTTGGGGACTTCTATGTGTCCGATCTGTTTCATGCGTTTTTTGCCTTCTTTTTGCTTTTCCAACAGTTTCTTTTTCCTGGTGATGTCGCCGCCGTAACACTTGGCCAATACGTCTTTGCGCATGGCTTTGACGGATTCGCGGGCTATGACCTTGGCGCCGATGGAGGCCTGAATAACCACTTCGTACATTTGCCGGGGGATGATGCGGCGCAGCTTCTGGGTCAGGGCCCGGGCGCGGTAGTAGGCGTTGTCGTGGTGGGTGATCATGCTCAGGGCGTCCACCACCTCGCCATTTAACAGAATGTCCAGTTTAACCAGATCGGATATCTCATAGCCGCTGATTTCATAATCCAGGGAGGCATAACCCCGGGTGCGGGACTTTAGAGCATCAAAAAAATCATAAAGGATTTCAGCCAGGGGCAGTTTGTAAGTTATCATCACCCGCTGCGAGGTGAGGTATTCCATATTGACATACTGGCCCCGCTTTTCCCGGCACAATTCCATGATGGCGCCTACAAATTCATTGGGAACCATCATGCTGGCTTTCACATAGGGTTCTTTGACCGCTTCCAGCCGCTGAGCCGGGGGCCATAGTTTGGGGTTCTGTATATCCATTTCACTGCCGTCGCTGAGCATAACCTTATATACCACACTGGGGGCGGTAGCCAACAAGCTCAAATCATATTCGCGTTCCAATCGCTCCCTGACAATCTCCAGATGCAAGAGCCCCAAAAATCCGCAGCGGAATCCGAAGCCCAGTGCGTCTGAGCTTTCCGGTTCATAGAATAATGAGGAATCGTTGAGTTTCAATTTGTCCAGAGCGTCCCGCAGTCTTTCGAAATCGTTGTTTTCCAGCGGATATAGACCACAGTATACCATGGGCTTCACTTCCTGATAACCCGGCAGGGGATTATCAGCCGGATTGGAGGCCAGGGTGATGGTGTCGCCCACCCGGGTATCGCTGACATTTTTAATGCCGGCCGCCAGGTAGCCCACTTCACCCGCTCCAAGGGTTTCGACCTCAGTCATATAGGGGGATATTACCCCTAATGCCGTGGTCTCGTACACTTTTCCGCTGGACATCATTTTGATCATGTCGCCGCGGCGGATCTGCCCGGAGACCACCCGGATATATGATATGGCGCCCTGGTAGGAGTCGAAATAAGAGTCGAATATCAAGGCCTGCAAGGGGCCGTGCTCCTCCCCGCGCGGGCAGGGAACGCGCGACACGATGGCTTCCAGGACCTCCTCCACACCCTGCCCGGTTTTGGCTGAGATGGGAATGATTTCTTCACTGGCGATGCCCAGCACATCCTCCATTTCCGTTTTGACCTTATCAGGATCAGCGCCGGGAAGGTCGATCTTGTTGACAATGCCTATGATCTCCAAATCCTGGTCCATAGCCATGTAAACGTTGGCCAGGGTCTGCGCCTCAATCCCCTGTGAAGCATCGACCACCAGCAAGGCGCCTTCACAGGCTGCCAGGCTGCGCGACACTTCATAGGAAAAGTCCACATGCCCCGGAGTATCGATCAAATTAAGTATATAGTCTTTCCCGTCCCGGGCCTTATAATTGAGGCGAACCGGCTGCAGTTTTATGGTAATCCCCTTTTCCCGCTCCAGATCCATTTTATCCAGGAACTGATCTCTCATTTCCCGCTCGCTGATAGTGCCGGTGACCTGTAAGAGGCGGTCGGCCAGGGTTGATTTACCATGATCGATATGGGCTATGATACTGAAATTGCGAATATGGTCCAGTGACAAAGAGATGCCCTCCAAATCGTTGTTGGCTGAATACCGCCTAGATTATAACCGATTAATGGGCCATGATGCAATTCTATCCTGACGCCTTCAACCGGCGGACCGCCTTCTGCCTGACCAGCGCTCGCCGATCATACTCTCCACCAGCCGGCCTTCTTCAGTATTGAGGCTATGGGTGATCAGGCCATAGAGCACCGCCCCCGCTGCCACACTGAAGGCCAGGCTCAGCAGAAGGTTGAAATGTGCACTATAGGGCAATCCGGTGAGAAGCCCGTTTAAAATCAGCTTCACCCCGGCAAACATGACCATTGCAGCGGCCAGCGACTTAATGAGGCTGAATATTATGGTCTTGCCCCCCAAAAGCCCCAGTTTAAAGCGCAAAACCAGGAGCAATAACAGGAGGTTGGCAATGCCCGCCAGGGAATAGGCCAGGGCCAAACCCTGGTGCTGCATATTCTTCACCAGCAACAGGGATAAGGCGATGTTTACGGCTATACTGATTATGGCGGAAATCACTGGCGACACCGTGTCTTTTAAGGCATAAAAGCTGCGGTTGACGACCTGTACCGCAGAGTAAGCCGATATGCCTACGGCATAGAAGACCAGGGCCTGGCTGGTAACCCGGGTCATCTCTGCGGTAAAATTGCCATGCTCGAATAACAAGGCGATAGTCGGTTGACCAATGGCGATCAACCCCAGCGAAGCCGGCAAGGTCAGTAGAAATATGGCTCTGAGCCCCAGTGAATTATGGCGTTTGAACTGAGCCCACTCGCCCTTGGCGCTGAGCATTGTCATAGCGGGAAAAAGCACGGTTCCGATAGAAACCGCGAATATGCCGATAGGCAGGTTCATGATGCGCTGGGCCAGCTTAAGAGCGCTTAAAACCCCGGGGCCTAAACTGGAAGCCAGGTTTTGTGCCACAAAGAGGTTGAGCTGCACTACCCCCAGGCCGGCGATCATCGGCACCATCAGGATTATGATCTCCTGAAAACCGCGGTTGTGCAGGTCAAAGCTGAAATAATACTTCAGCCCCACCCGTTTGAGAGCGGGAATCTGCACCATAAAACTCATGATGGAGCCCAGAACCACCCCCACTGAAAAAGCGGCTATCCCCAGATCTTCCACCAGGAGTACCCCGCAGGCGATGATGCTGATGTTATATAACAGGCTCCCCCAGGCCGGTGCGGCGAAATGGTGGTAAGAATTGAGGATTCCCATGGCGAAGCCGTTTAACACCATGAAGACCGTCTGGATAAACATAATGCGGGAGAGCCCGACCGCCAGCGCCAGGTATTCCTGGGGCAGCCCCGGCGCCAGAACATGAATCACCGGCTCAGTGTAGCGGTAAGCCAGCAAAAGCAAAACCGACAAGGCCAGCAATATATAATTAAAAACCACGCTGGCCGCTTTCCAGGCTTCCGAATCGCGCCCGGATGCGATATGAGCCGAGAAAACCGGAATTAGAGCAGATCCCAGAGCGCCGCCGATGAGCAGCATATACAAGGAGTCGGGTATGGAAAAGGCGGCCTGATAGGCGTCAGTGACGTAATTCTGGCCAAATATGGTATACAAGGCTACTTCCCGGCCGTAGCCCAGGATCCTGGACAACACCACCGTAAAGCTTAAAAACAGGGCTGCTTTTGCCATCTTCTGACCGCTTTGCGTCACCGTACTCCTCCTTCCGACGGTCTTCCTCCATATCAAAAATATACATCATAAACGTCTGGCTGCATAAAAAAAGGCCTCAATAGGCCGCAATTTTCCCATTTATTATTTTAAACTTTACCACAGCTGGCGCCTGTGCTGCCAGATTTCTTGTATATAGGCCTCTAGCCGGGCTGCCCCGATTTTGAGACGAGCCTGTCCATTCTGCAACAAGGCCGTATTGCAGGGGTATTTACGGCCCAATGCTTCAATATATACTCCTTCGTCTTCCAGGTGCACGGCGATGACATAGCCCGGATTACTCTGGGTCAGATCATTGATACCCTGATTACTGATATTCAATCCCGCCGCAACCAGCATCATTAAGATGCTCATAGCCAGCAGACACAAAATTGACCTCATCACTGCAAGGATCCTTCCTGCCGCATAACTTCGGCCAGCACATCGGAAAATAGCGTAGCCGCGTACTGGGCCTCAGCCAGGGTGTTATAGTCATAACCAAATTCCAATAACAACGCGTTTTTATGATATTCTTGATTATAGGTTCCGGCTTTGGTGCGCACATCCTTGATTAAACCCGGGTACTTAGCCTCGCTGACTTTATAAAGGGCTTGAGCGAAGGCCAGATTATCTTTCCAATTGGGATGGGGCTTGCGTTCGTTGGTACCCACTATGATAAGAATGGGCGCGCATTTTTTGCCATTGATCATGACAGTCTCGGCCTTGGTAGCTCCAGCGATGCTGTCCCGATGAATGTCAAACATAGCCGCAACCGATTTATTCTGGGCCAAAAAGCTCTTTATAGTATTCCGCGAATTGCTATAGCTTATAAGATAGTCGGAATCATGAATAGTATTGATGAATTCGCTGTTTAATCCTTCCTTACGCATCTCCGTATTGAGACGCCGGGCGACTTCGTTTATAAGGCCTCGTTTTCCATCCACCCTGGCCTTACCTTCATCGGGAATGTAAGATTCGGCGCTATGGGTGCAATATAACAGGATCTTGCCTCCGGAAAGCTTAACAGCTGTTTCAGCTGTATCTGGAGCGGATTCGGAGACGATCTCCTGGTTGGATGCTTCTTCTTCCAATTCTATAACAGTCTCATCCCCGCCTCTCGGGCTGGTATAAGCCAGGGCCTGGATGCTGGCGGTCAACAGGGACTGCGGGAATACCTCGTCCAGGTATTCGGGATCAAGAAACAGCAGGTTGGCTTCTCCAGGCAGGAAACTGCTGTCCTGGAACATCTTTAATGCCATGTCTTCCCCGATATCGATCCGGCTGAAAGGATCCAGGTACTCCACCGGCATAGGTTTCATGGTTGGCAGACTGATCCGCTGGAAGCTACCCGTAACTCCTATAAGAACAATGACCGCAAACAATTGCACCAAAAACACACTCTTCATTAGCGACATAATACCACGGCGTCTCATTAATACCACCTCCCATTCATATTAAATTTATTTTGGGGAATTGGAGAATAGAACTGAATCTATACAATATTAACAATGGCACTTAAAAATAACTGCCAAATCATTGCATTTTATAAATCATAATGCTATAGTATTCCTGTTAGATTTGACCCAAGAGGAGGTGAAGAGGTGGCAAAAAGCAAAACTCCAGCCAAGAGAGCAAGACGGGCTGAAGCGAATCGTCTGAGAAACAAAGCCTATAGAAGCAGACTGAAAACTGCCGTAAAGAAATATGAAGAAGCATTACAGGGCGGCGACGCACAGACAACTCAGCAGAGCCTGATCGCGGCAACCTCCCTTATCGATAAAAACGTATCCAAGGGGATTCTGCATAAGAACACAGCAGCCAGAAGGAAATCAGCTCTAGCAAGACGGTTTAACGCCATGGCTGAATAAGTTGAAAACCTGTCTAAAGGGCAGGTTTTTTTATTTTCTGCATGACCGGCGCAGATCAAGACCGGGTTTAAACACCTCGTAATCAATGGGTCTGCCCGGTGCAAACCGCTATGATCAAGGCTTCCATCACAATCTTGCCATCCCGGCCGCTCTGTTTGAGATTTGTATCAGCCTCCAGGAATAACTCAAAGCAGCGCTTTAGATCCTCCCAGCTGTATCTGGCCGCAGAGGAGGCCATTTTCCTGACCGCAAAATCCCTGGCGCCGGTTTTTTTCGCGATTTCCGCCTGGCTCAGGCCCTGCTGGCTGTAATCCTTTACTTTTCCCAAGAGCACATACTGCCTGAGGATCATATACAGGAAGAAGGTGGGGTGTCCACCCTGGCGCAGCAGCTTATAATAGGCCATGAGGGCGTCCCGGGTGCGCCTGTTCAACAGGGCATCGGTCAGCTTGAAAACGCTGATCTCCGGTTGTTGATCAAGTTCTGCCGCTGCATCTTGCTCGGTGATGGTGGCCGGGCCGTTTTGCAGGCTCAATTTCCGCATTAACTGCTCCAGATAATACATGTCCTGCCCGCTGTTGGCCAACAACCTTACCGCCTGCGGGGCTATAGGCTGATTTAGCCCCGCCGCCAGATCTCGAAGCCAGGCCTCCATTCCCTTGGCATCAGGTCTCACGCAGGCGGTTTTTTTCAGAACTTTGGCCAGCTTTTTCATTAAAGGGTGTGCCGATACATCCTCATCACTGGTGAAAATCACCACCTGGCCCGGTATGGGCTCACTGAGGAAAGCTGCCAGACCATCGACCAGTTGTTCCACTTTGGCTGCCTTGCGGCGGGTTTTGCCCAACCAGGAGGGCCTGCGGATCACCACCACCCGTTCCAGGGCGAAAAGCGGGCTGAAATCCAGCTGTTCCAGCAATTGCTCCGGGGTTAATTCGTCGGCGTCGATAAACACCACTTCAGGCTCGGCACCGCAGTTGCGGCCTAGCCCGGCCCTGACCCGCTCGATTTCTTTATCGATCAAATAGCGCTCCTGCCCGTAAATGAGCATAAGCTTGCTTTCCGTCATAGGCAGCCTTCTTTCCTTAAATCCCCTGCCGGGGCCATCAAGCTACAAAACTATGATACCATAAGCGTATAGTCAGCAGTAATGTGATAATTTACAGGTATTCGACATAACATTATGGTGAGACGAGCAATTCTTCAAAGAGGTCCCCAGGCCGAATCATGGACTTCTTCAGCGTAACGTGGGAGGAATATTTATGCCGCATTATGATGTCATAATAATAGGAGCCGGTCCGGCCGGCATCTTTACTGCCCTGGAACTTAGCCGCCGTTCCGGCTTAAAAGTTTTATTACTGGAAAAGGGCAAAAAGGTGCAGCAGCGCCATTGCCTGATTGGAGCCGGATTTGAAAGCTGCCAGAGCTGCGCGGTATGTTCGATCATGAGCGGCTGGGGAGGCGCGGGGGCCTTTTCAGACGGCAAATTGACTTTGACCAGCGATTTTGGCGGCTGGTTGGCGGATTACATCGGCAGAACCCGTTTAGAAGCCTTAATTACATATGTAGATGACCTGTATGTCAAACATGGCGCCCCGCCCAGGGTTTTTGGCCAGGATGATGCCAGAAGCCGCGAGATCGCCATGAATGTCGCCGCGGCAGGGTTGAAGCTGGTGCCGGCCCGGATCCGTCATATGGGAACCGAGAACACCAAAACAGTATTGCAGGCCATGTATCAATACCTGGAACCACGGGTGGATATCCGCACCGGACTGGCGGTGGAAAAGATTCTGACCGAACAGGGACGGGTAATTGGAATCGCCACATCGGAGGAGACATTTTACTCGCGATTCGTTGTGGTCGCGCCGGGCCGCGAAGGCGCCCACTGGTTTTTCCAAGAGGCTCAAAACCTGAATATCACCATGCTCAACAATCAGGTGGATATCGGGGTACGGGTGGAAGTCCCGGCGGTGGTCATGAAGGAAGTAACCGCCGCGGTATGGGAGCCTAAAATGCTGTTTAACACCAAAACCTTTGACGATATGGTAAGAACCTTTTGTGTCAACCCCAACGGCTACGTGGTTATGGAAAACACCAACGGCATCATCACCGTTAACGGCCACTCCTACGCCAACAGCCAAAGCAGCAATACCAACTTCGCCCTTTTGATGAGCCAGGAATTTACCGAACCTTTCAATAAGCCCATCCTTTACGGGCGCTGTATCGCCAGCCTGGCCAATATGCTCAGCGGCAGTATCATCGTGCAGCGCTATGGCGATCTTAAAAGAGGCCGCCGCTCGACTCCGGAGCGTTTGGCCCGGAGCCTGGTAACTCCGACCCTGAAAGGGGCAGTTCCCGGAGATCTTTCCCTGGTTCTGCCCCACCGTTATCTGATAGGTATTATGGAATGCCTGGAGGCTCTGGATAAAGCCTTTCCCGGAGCAGCCTCCGATCATACCCTCCTATATGGAGTGGAAGCCAAATTCTACTCCGCCCGCCCCCAACTGGACAAGCAGCTGCGGACCCCCATCGAGGGGCTGTGGGCAATCGGCGACGGCGCCGGGGTAACCCGGGGACTGATTCAGGCCAGTGTTTCCGGGGTGGTTGCGGCTCAAGCCATAATGGAGCAATGTGGCTAACCTCCGCTTTGCGGGAGCGTCCCCAATTGTCAACCAGAAGCTGCCCCACCTGTGGGTCCGCTGTCCGGGCGGCTTGACACCCCTTATAATCCGGACTAGCATGGAAATGTAATGCCCAGCTGAAGGGGGATATATATGAAACTGACCAAGATTTCGGGAAACACTTACTTAATCCCGGGCCCTACCAATGCCGGGGTATTTGTGTTCAAAGACAAATACGCCCTGCTTGTAGACAGCGGGGACGGCAATCAGGATGCCCGCTCTTATGCGGATATCTTGAAGCAATCCGATCTGAACCTCAAGTATATCGTCAATACCCACGGGCATCACGACCACTGGGGGGGCAACAACTATCTTCAGGAGCATCACCCCGGCTGCATTTTCTACGCCTCAGAGCAAAGCGCCCTGTTTATCGAAAATGGCTTTCTATTCCCGCTGTACATTTATGGCGGCAATCCGCCCGCAACCCTGGTGAGAGGAGTGGGAGGCAGCAAGTCCGGCCATATCGATCATCGCCTCAACCCGGGACCCATCCGGATCAATGACGAAAAGTTCGAAATTGTCCCCTTACCCGGCCATGCATTGGGTCAGATAGGAATCGCTACCCGGGAGCGGGTCTGTTTCCTGGGGGATGCGTTATTCAGCCAGGAAATCCTGGACAAGTACCGTTTCCCGTTCTTATTGGATGTGGCCGCACAGTACCGCACCATGAACTCCATCCTGGAACTGCCTTACGATCTATTTGTCCTGGGGCACGCGGAAACGGTCTATACCGCCCAACAGATTCCGGGTTTGGTCGAATTTAACCGCTCCCGGCTCGATCACTGCATGGAACTGCTCCTGGATTTGCTGCAGCAGCCCAAAACCAGGGAGGAATTACTGGAAGAAATTATCATACTCGAAGATTTGCAACCGGATTTTCATGAATACTGCCTTTTACACTCCACCCTGGGAGGCATGATCAGCCATTTGATGCTTAACAGCG
The DNA here is from genome assembly GCA_002398825.1 of Syntrophomonas sp. UBA4922. Lineage (GTDB taxonomy): Bacteria > Bacillota > Syntrophomonadia > Syntrophomonadales > Syntrophomonadaceae > DTU019. The sequence continues at coordinate 45,016 of DHBS01000009.1, forward strand.
GATTAGACCTGCAGCTGGAGAATGGCAAGGCCTACTATTACCAGAAATAAAATCCCTGCCAGCGCAGCCAGGCCCACAGCCGTTTAGCCCAGGCTCCGCTGCGAATCAGAAAGAAGATAGGGGTTTGTCGGCCCGGCTGTAATTCTTTCCACAGCGCTCCCCAGAAGACCAGAAATATCCCGGTTGAAAGCAGTTCCGAGAGAGTGAAAGCCAGCCATACGCCGTTCAGGCCCAGATAATGCGGCAGCCATATCAACCCGGGCAGGAAAAACAAGACCTGGCGGGCTAATGAGAGCCACATCGCAGCCATCCCTTTGCCAATTGCCTGCAGTACCGTACTGAGGATGATAATCGGCCCCACCACGGGAAGGACCAGGGTTCCCAGGCGCAGCGATGCAACTGCTATCATAGTCAAACGGGCGTCCTGGGAAAAGAAACCCACAATCCATTGCGGATAAAGCTGCATCGCCAGCCAGCCCAGGCTCATGATAACAACCGCCAGGGTGGAAGCCTTAACCATCACTTCTTTTACCCGTTCAAAACGCCCCGCGCCAAAGGCAAAGGAAGCAATAGGCATTGTCCCTTGCAAAAGCCCCCCTACCGGCATAAATACCAGGGAACGAATGCGCAGGAATATACCCAGTGCGGCTACAGCTTCAAAGCTGAAATGGGCCAGGATACGATTCATGTAGACCATGACCAGAACGCCTACCAATTCCATAACCAGAGCCGGAAATCCCACCTTGTAGATGGCCAGGAAGATGCGCGGCCGCAGCCGGAAATGCCTTATAGACCAGCTTAAATAGGTCCGCTTGCGCATCATCACCGCAATCATCATGGCCATGCTGCCCGCCTGGGCCAACAGCCCCGCCCAGGCCGCACCGTTTAGCCCCATGGCCGGCACCGGGCCTGCCCCGAAGATAAAAACCGGATCCAGAATCACATTGAGGATGATGCCGGCCAGACTTGCTGCTACAGGCAGAACCGTGTCTCCTTCCCCCTGCAGGATATTGCCCAGCACGATCTGCACCATAGCGAACAGCGAACCCGGCAAGGCGATGCTCAAGTAGCCCTTGCTAAGAGCGAGGGTCTCCGGGGTGCAGCCGAAAAGGATCAGCAGCGGCTCCTGATAGCGGTAGCCAAACCATAGAAAAACAATGCTGTAGACCAGGATGATCGCTATGCCGTGCCAGGCGATATTATCGCCATGCTGGTATTCCCCGCACCCCAGCATGCGGCCTATGAGCGAAGTCAGCCCGGTTCCGGTGGCCGCGGCTATGGAAACGATCAACACCTGCAAAGGCAGACACAGGGTTAAAGCCGCCAGGGCAGCGGCCCCCAGCCGGGCGACAAAGTAAGTGTCAGCCAGGCTGAATAAGGCGTATAGAACCATCCCGCCCATGGCCGGGCAGGATAATCTAAGCAGCAAGAAGCCGACTTTATTTTGCAGCAGATCAGCGTTTTGGATTTGCATCGCCCCCTGCCATAAAACTATGAAATCCCGGTTAAGAATAGTATGATGGATTTAACCGGCCTGCATTTTCTGTATAAAGGAGAAAATTAAACCATACCGCAAATCATTATGCAGACAGGAGGCTTTAGCATGGCCTTATTGATAAAAAACGGCCTGGTCGTAACTATGAACCCGCAAAGGGAGGTTCTCTCCGCTGACATATACATCGAGCAGGACCGGATTACAGCTATTGAGCCCGACAGCGGCCTGGCCGCCGAAACCGTCATTGATGCCGCGGGCAAACTGGTTATTCCCGGGCTGGTGCAGACCCACGTGCACTTGTGCCAGGCCCTGTTTCGCGGCATGGCTGATGACATGGAGCTGTTGGATTGGCTTATGAAACGCATCTGGCCACTAGAAGGCAGTCATGATGAGGATTCCCTATATTATTCGGCCCTTTTGGGCTGCGCCGAACTCTTGCGCGGGGGCACCACCGGCATTGTCGATATGGGTACGGTCAACCACACCGAAGCGATTTTCCAGGCAGTTGAAAAGGCAGGGATTCGTTACCTGGGAGGAAAATGCCTCATGGACTGCGGCCAGGAAGTGCCTAAAAACCTTGTGGATGATTCCCGCAGAGCCATCGATGAAAGCATGGCCTTGTACCAGCGCTGGAACGGCCGCCGCGATAACCGCATCCGCTACTGTTTTTGCCCCCGTTTCGCGCTTTCCTGCAGCGACCGGCTGTTAAAGGAAGTAGCCCGGATTGCGGCTGCCGAAAACATACCGGTACATACCCATGCCTCGGAAAACCGCGACGAAGTCCGGCTGGTAGAAGAGCAGCGCGGGCTTCCCAACGTACTGTATCTGGAACGCCTGGGCCTGACCGGCCCCAACCTTATTCTGGCTCATTGCATACACCTCTGGGATATAGAACAGGACTTACTGGCACAGAGTGGGACCCATATTGCCCATTGCCCGGGATCGAACCTGAAGCTGGCTTCAGGCATCGCACCTATCCCCGACCTCCTCAACCGGGGTGCCCGTGTATCCCTGGGAGCCGATGGCGCTCCCTGCAACAACCTGATGAGTATGTTCAGCGAGATGCGCCTGGCCGCCTTAATTCATAAACCTATCCATGGCCCTCTGAGCATGCCTGCTGAAACGGTCTTTGCCATGGCCACCATCTCCGGGGCCGAAGCCATGGGTCTGGCCGACCAGATCGGCAGCCTGGAAGTGGGCAAAAAGGCAGATATGGCCGTTGTTTCCCTCTCCCCGTGGCACCACTATCCTCCACAGGGCGCCGGCGTTTATTCACATCTGGTTTATCAAGCTATGGCGACTGATGTTGACGCAACTATAGTTGACGGGCAATTACTCATGCAAAACGGGCAGTTCCTGACCATCCCCGAAGCCGAGGTAAGGCAGAATACCGCCAAATCCCTGGACCGGGTGCGGCAGCGCTGCGGGCTTTAGTCTGTCAGCTCCCCGGTTTGAAAGTCTGCAGCTGCAATTCTTGCCCATCGCTGCTAAAGGTTATGAGGCCATCCCGGTCAGTTCGCAAAAGCCTGGCGCCGCCCTTCTCAATATCCCGCAGGACTTCCTGATGCGGATGCCCAAAAGCATTATTGCCTACCGACAATACCAGCCATTGTGCAGCCCTGTCCAGGTCGGTGCACCAGGAGTAGCGGCTGCCGTGATGAGGCGCCTTGACGATAAGGCTCTTCTCCCGGTGCTGATGCAGTATCTTCTCCAAATTTTCCTTGCTCTGATCACCGGTAAGTAAGGCGGAAAATTCCCCAAACCGGCAATGCAAGACCAGGGACTGGTCATTTGTCTCCGTCCCCGCCGCTTCTGTCCCGGGCGGATACCATACCGACAGGGTCATCCCGTCCAGGTTCATGGTCTGCCCCTGTTTCAAGGCTAATACCCCGCTCCCTTGTTGGTTGGCCAGATCGAGCAGGTTTTGCGTTAGATGCTCCTGGGTAGAAACAGCCGCCACACCTACATGATCCACCTTGCGGTCCTGCATGACCGCTAACAGTCCCTGCATATGATCCACATCGGGATGGGTATTGATGACCATAAAAAGCCGGTTCACTCCCAGATGATTCAGATAGGGCAGTACTTTGCGTCTCCCCACATCGCTAAACAGACTGCCCCCGCCGTCGATAAGCACAAAGCGGTTGCGGGGGCTTTTGATCAAAATGCTGTCCCCCTGCCCCACATCTATAAAAGTAACCTGGACCTGGCCTTTTTGAAACCACCACGGCGGTACGAGCAGCAATAATACTGCGCTGCTCATTACCAGAACAGGTCTTAAGACTTGTTTCCGGCTTGCTTTAGCCCTTAAACCCAACAACAGCCACAGCAGGCCGGCGAAATAACATCCCACTACCGCCGGCGGCGGGGTGGCCACCAGCCAGTAGGCCAGGGGCATGGTTTTGCATAAGGAATTGATCGATAACAGCAGGTAGGCACAAAACCCGGTAGGTATCAGCAAAAGGGACGACAGGAAAGGAAAGGGCAGAACCAGCAACAAGGCCACAAATCCTAGAATAACGATACCCCCTGCCAAATAGGTGGCCAGAAGGTTGCTTATTAACGAGACCGGGGTAATGAGATGAAAATAATAGGCGATTAACGGCAATACTGCCAGCTGCGCGCAGACCGGCACCAGCAATAAGTCCCAAACCCGGCGCCGGATATTCAAATAGCTTCTTACCGCCGGATATAAAGCCACCAATCCCCAGGTGGCCAGGAAGGAAAGCTGAAAGGAGATGGTAAATAGAGCGCAGGGGTCTAAAGCCAGAATGATTAACGCCGCCAGCCCCAGCCCGTTGCTAGGATTATGGCTCCTGCCCAGATAGGCTGCCAAAAGCGACAAAACAGCCATTATGACTGCGCGCTGCACTGAAATCGGCCAACCGGTAAGGCTGCTGTATAGAAGAATCACGAAAATGGTGACATAGAGTCCAACCCGGCGCGACAATTGTCCTGCTGCGATGATAAGTGATGCAAATACAATGACAAAACCCACATTGATTCCGGACACGGCAAAAAGATGCACCAGTCCGGTTCTTTGAAAATCCTGATAGAGATCCTCATCCAGGTTGTCAATGATGCCCAAAACCATTGCCAATATAAGCGCGGCCTCGTCGGCTGGCAAAACTGCCCGGGTTTTTTCCACCATGCTGCTGCGCAGCAGGAAAGAGGGCGAAGGCATCTTGGTCTGATCAGGGTATTCCCGCAGGTCTTCGGGCTCCTCAACCTTCAGGAGGTAGTAAACATGGTGGCTGGAAAGATAGGCAGGATAGTTAAATTCCCCCGGGTTGCCGGGTGGTGCGGGCCTTTGCAAAATACCTTCAAGCTCTACCGCTGTGCCGGGTATGAGTTTGGCCTCGAAATTACAAAACACCTGAATACGTTTCAGATAGGGGCTTTGCGCCTTGGTTTTTAGAATAAAACTGCTGCGCTGCTCCTGAACCCGGGGATATCCCGAAACGGTTCCAGAAATCACGGTGTTATCCTGGGGCAGCATATCGGACGCGGCGGGTAATTGATGCCAGCTGACATAAAGCCAACCTAAGGCCGCCAGAAGCAATGCGGCGATTATTTCGACACGCTGCGCTGGAAAGCGCCGGTATATCAGTATTGCCGTAATACCAAGCCCCAGCAGGGCTGCCCACCATGGCACGTACACCAGGGCGATGCCAGCCGCAAAATATGAAGCCTTCAGGATCCAGGAGCGGTTAAACGGGTTATCCATGGCCTACCAGCCCCTGATCATCTCATCAGTACACGGAAATACTGTCTTTGATCGCTTCAAACCGTTTTTCTCCTATTCCTCCAACCTTTCTGATGTCCTCTATTTTCTTAAAGGGACCGTTTGTATTCCTGTAATCCACAATCTGCTGGGCCAGACCCGGACCGATGCCCTCCAGCCCGGCATCCAACTCTGCAGTTGTGGCCCGGTTGATATTGATTTTATTTTTACCGGCCGGCAGCGCCGGGCCGGCCTCACCCTGTACAGCCTCGCCAGCCTGCATTTCAGGAACCAGTATGCTTTCACCATCGATCAGTTCCCGGGCCATACCCAGGTAGCGCAGGTCGGCATTGGGCAGCGGCCCGGCCAGGGACAGGGCCTGGTGTACCCGGTCTCCCTCCAGCAAACGGTACACTCCTGCCGACGCCACCGCTCCCCCTACATATACCTGTATCTCCTGATTGGTTTCTGCGTCGCTTATTTCAAATCCCTGAAGGTTAGCCTGCCGTATGTCCGGCAGGGGCGGCGGCGCCTGACGTCGTTGCAGGACATAATGGCCCAACAGCAGCAGGAGAGCGAAGATCACAATCCCTGCGAGCAGATGACGCCGGCTAATATTCACACCCCCACCCCCTCTTTATAATTTTACATTAGTTTACATTATTATCCAATATTGTATTTGGTTTGCATTCGCCATCCGCCTTATTAAGATCGGCTCCATTATGAGGTTAACGGCCGTTATTCCACGAAATGGCCGCATAATAATCCTGATCTTTCTTGACCTTGCAACTTTTTCGTATAAAGTCTGTATGTCGGGGCATAGATACAGTATCAACAAAAAAGGAGGGATTTTTGCTTATGGCCAATGGACAAACCATTCGGTGCGCGGTTGAGAGCTGCAAATTCTATGGTGCAGGAGGTTATTGCCGCTTAGAGGCTATTGAAGTCGCTCCACAGCAGAATATCTACAGCGGCGTGGCAGATGAGGAAACTCTTTGTTCCAACTATGAACCCATCCTGGAATTATAATTCAACAGACCGTGTCGTGAGGGATACTCCCTGGCGGCACGGTTTCTATTATCTGTAATCCTTTTAGGATATTTGCCTTTTCTGAAAACACCTAATGCCATCCGCCTGCCAGATGGCCTGCTTACCCGCCTGATAAGAATGCTGGTGAGTTTTGCGGGCCCACGCACCAATCCTGGACCTGACCCTGTAATTGGAAGGACTGTGCAGCCAGCGGCCTTAGGGCCTTTGCTATGGGAAATTTGCACACTTCACAGTTGCATTAGATTAATTTATATAGTACAATAACTTTCGTGGATTAAAAGCGGCTATTTATAGCTAAATGCTAGGAACCGGAGCAGTAAGCTGGCAACCTTCAGAGAGCCGCCACAAGGGTGGAAGGCGGCAACGTCTGGTTGAACTCGCCGGGGAGCTGCACAGGCGGAAAGCCTGTGACGCAACCTACGTTACAGGTTAAAGTGGACAGATGTGGGGCTATGGCGCAGTTGGGAGCGCGCTTGAATGGCATTCAAGAGGTCGGGGGTTCGAATCCCCCTAGCTCCACCATAATTATATCTGTCAACAAGGGTGGTACCGCGGGAAACCAGCTCTCGTCCCTCAAGGGATGAGGGCTTTTTTAGTCTATAAAACCCACCAGGAGGTTGAGCGATGGAAAAGTATGATTTTAAGGTAATTGAGGCCAAGTGGCAGCAGTACTGGGAAGAGCACGGTTTTTACAAAGTCAGTGAAGACCCCTCTCGCCCTAAGTACTACGATTTGGAGATGTTCCCCTATCCTTCCGGCAACCTGCATATGGGACATGTTCGCAACTATGCCATCGGCGATGTGGTAGCCCGTTTTAAATCAATGAACGGCTTCAACGTGCTTCATCCCATGGGATGGGATGCTTTCGGCCTGCCTGCCGAGAACGCGGCCATTAAAAACGGCATCCATCCTGCCATCTGGACCTATGCCAATATCGATAACATGAAACGCCAGCTAAAAACCATGGGCATCAGCTACGACTGGGATCGGGAAGTAGCCACCTGCAAACCGGATTACTATAAATTCACCCAATGGATGTTCTTGAAACTCTACCAGCACGGTCTGGCCTACAAAAAGAAATCGGCGGTCAACTGGTGTCCTTCCTGCCAGACCGTTTTAGCTAATGAGCAGGTGGTCGACGGCAGCTGTGAACGCTGTGAAACGGTGGTGGAGAAGAAACAACTGGAACAGTGGTTTTTCAAAATCACCGATTATGCCCAGCGCCTTTTGGATGATCTGGAGCTGCTCCCGGGGTGGCCCGATAAGGTTAAAATCATGCAGCGCAACTGGATCGGACGCAGCGAGGGATGTCAGTTCGATATGAAGATCGCAGGCAGCGATGAGGTTATCTCGGTTTTCACCACCCGGCCGGATACTGTTTTCGGGGTTACTTACATGGTAATGGCGCCCGAGCATCCGCTGATCGATAAACTGGCGCAAAATACCGCCCAGGCTGAGGCGGTGAATGAGTTTATAGCCAACATGAAACATCTCAGCGATATCGCCCGCACTTCAACAGAGATTGAAAAAGAAGGGGTATTCACCGGCAGTTATGCCGTCAATCCTATGAGTGGTGAAGAAGTTCCGATTTGGATAGCCAACTATGTTTTGATGGATTACGGTACCGGAGCCATCATGGCGGTTCCCGCCCACGACCAGCGCGACTTTGAGTTCGCCCGCAAGTATGATCTTCCTGTCCGGGTGGTTATTCAAGGCGAAGACACCCCGGTTGATGGCGCCGATCTGAGCGAAGCCTATGTTGGCGAAGGCCGGATGATCAATTCGGGCGCTTTTAACGGGCTGACGGTCGAGGCCGGAAAAGCCGCGGTGACATCCTATATGGAAGAGAACCGGATCGGCGATGGAACCGTCAACTACCGCCTGCGGGACTGGCTTATCTCCCGGCAGCGCTATTGGGGCGCGCCGATTCCCATAATCTACTGTCAGGACTGCGGGATGGCGCCGGTGCCGGAAGAAGACCTCCCGGTGCTTTTGCCTGAAGATGTGGAATTTAAACCGTCCGGGGAGTCCCCACTGAACTATGTGAATTCCTTTTTTGAGACCACCTGTCCCAACTGCGGTAAAGAGGCCCGCCGGGAAACGGATACCATGGATACTTTCGTGTGTTCCTCCTGGTATTTCGACCGCTTCTGCAGCCCTAATGAAAGTGAGCAGCCTTTCGACAAAGCCGCCACCGACTATTGGATGCCGGTGGACCAGTACATAGGCGGGGTAGAGCACGCCATTCTGCATCTTATGTACGCCCGTTTCTTCACCAAGTTCCTCTATGACATCAAATGGCTGTCATGTCGGGAGCCGTTCACCAACCTGCTCACCCAGGGCATGGTCTTAAAAGACGGAACCAAGATGTCCAAGTCCAAAGGCAATGTGGTCAGCCCGGAGGATATAATCAACACTTACGGCGCTGATACCGCCCGTTTGTTCATCCTCTTCGCTTCTCCGCCGGAGCGCGACCTGGAATGGAGCGACGCCGGAGTGGAGGGGGCTTATCGTTTCCTGAACCGGGTATGGCGTCTGGTTATGGACTATGCGGAGCTGATGCAAAGCCAGGACAGCCATAGTGCTGAATTAGACGAATCGGCCCGCCAGCTGCGCTTTAAAACCCATGCCACCATTAAGAAAGTAACCGAGGATATAGAAGGAAGATTTAATTTCAATACCGCGATAAGCGCCATCATGGAGTTGTCGAACCTGCTGGGCTCTTACCGTGAAAATCCCCGACCGCAGGCGGGTGTGGTCAAAGCAGCGGTGGAATCCCTGTTGCTGCTGTTAAGCCCGTTCTCACCGCATATTTGCGAAGAATTGTGGCGGATAATCGGTCATAAAGACAGCATCTGCCTCATGGCCTGGCCAAAATATGATGAAGAGGCCCTGGTTCAGAACGAGGTGGAAATGGTGATTCAGATCAACGGCAAGGTCAGGGACCGCATCATGGTGGCGGTAGGAAGTGATGAAGAGGCGCTGCGCCGGCAGTGTATGCAGAGTTCCCGGGTTTTGGAGCAGCTCGAAGGCAAAACCGTTCGCAAATTCATTGTAGTACCGGGGAAGCTGGTCAATATCGTTGCCAAATAATATTTTAAGACAGCTAGAGGCCGCCCTTCTGGCCGGCCTCTATTTCCTTTATATGGTGCTATCGTCGGGAGAGATTATGATTCTACCCGCTCCAGGCTAACCTCCCGCGCGTCGCCCCACAGGTTTTCCAGGTCGTAATACTCCCGTTCCTCCTGGCGGAAGACATGGAATAGTATAGAACCATAATCCAAAACCACCCATATCCCTTCTTTGTGGCCTTCGCGGCGCAAGGGCTTTATCCCCGCTTGATCAAGTCTGTCTTCTACGTGTTCAGCGATGCTTTTTACCTGCAGGATATTCCGCCCTGCCGCAATCACGAAGTAATCAGCGATAACAGTGAGGTGGTTTACATCCAGAACCACTACATCCAAAGCCTTCTCTTCCCAGCAGGCTTCAGCAATCTGTTGCACCATTTGTTCCATTGTCAGCAATCACAATCCTCCTTGTTATTGTCAAAACTCATGCCAAATCCATCATATTTCCAAACAAGCGCAAATATTGATTTCTTACCTCGACGGTACGGGGATGCAAGAGGCGCCCCCGCTCAATGCAATTCTTAACGGTAGTTTCCAATCCCAGCAACATGCCGTAATCCAGGTTGCGCAAGGCCAGGCAGCGCAACCTCTCCATGCCGGGATAGTCTCGCCCCGGTTCAATCATGTCTGCCAGGTAAATGATCTTGTCCAGGCCATTCATATCCAAACAACCCAGGGTGTGAGCACTCACCGCATGCAGCAATTCTTGATCATCGATATCAAGTTCATCGGCCAGGAGGCAGGCCCCCACCGGGCCGTGCAGGAGATCGGGGACCTCCCGGTCAATAGGGGCCAATTCGATACCGTAGTCCTCAGCCAGTTCTATCAATTCCTGACCGGAGATGCCCTTGGCATAGTCATGCAACAAACCGGTCAAATAAGCCTGCTCTTCGTCAAATCCGTACTGGACTGCCATCTCCCTGGCTGTGTTGGCGACAAGTACTGAATGTTTGAAACGGCTCCGGGACAATTTGAAGCGAATGATCTCTAATGCTTCCTTGGGGCCGATCACGATGTCATTCCCCCTCGATAGAGGTTGTTTTGCAAAATGTATTTTTCAACCGCATTGGGCAAGAGATATTTGATCGTCTTTCCCCCGGCTACCCGCCTGCGGATATCGGTGGAGGAAATATCCATGCCGGGTATCTCCACCTGCTTCATCTGCTGCCACCAATCATCCGGCAAAGCAGCCAAAACCGGGTGGCTGCGTTCAATAGTATAATTGGGCCGGGTAACCACCACAAAATAGCATAATTCTATTAATTGACGGTAATCTTTCCAGGTGTCGATGGTCAATAAGGCATCATTGCCCATCATGAAATAGATTGTGCTATCGGGATTTATGCTCCGCAGCCTGCGGATGGTGTCAATGGTATAAGAAATGCCGCGCTGAGGCCCTTCCAGGGCCGAAAGCTCAAAAGCCGGGTTATCTTCCAGGGCCAACTGCAGCATTTTGCAGCGGTGCTCCCAATCGGTCACCGTTTCGTTAGCTTTGTGCGGCGGCCTGCCGGTGGGGATAAAAATGACTTTATCGATGCCCAATTCAACCCGGGCATGCTCTGCTGCAATCAAGTGCCCGTAATGCACGGGATCAAATGTCCCGCCTATGACCGCCAGCTTTTTGCTTACATACAAGCTGCATCTCTCCCTGTCAGGGCTGGCTGCACTCAATATCCCTATCCTTGAGGCTTACACCCAACAATCTAAGGTAAATGATACCTGTCATGCTTAAAAAATGCAAACTGCTTCAGAGGTCCGGTTTATGCTGTACCGGTCCCTTGAGCCGGTCTACTCCGCGGCCTTTACTCCGCTCTCCTTCAGGGCCGCAAAAACCCCGGCCAATCCGGCCAGATCTCCGGGTATGATCAGTTTGGTAGCCTGGCCTTCAGCCATGCTCTTCAAGGTCTCCAATGATTTCAGGGACAGCACCTTTTGATCGGGGGCGGATTCGCGCAGCATCACCAGACTATCGGCAAAGGCCCTTTGCACGCTGAGTATGGCCTGGGCCTCACCTTCAGCATTGAGGATTTTGGCCTGGCGGTGTCCTTCGGCCTCCCTGATAGCCGCTTCCCGTACTGCCTCAGCCTTTAAGATGGCGGCTTGCTTCAGACCTTCCGCTTCCAGGATGGCTGCAGTTTTCTGGCCTTCGGCGCGCAGGATGGCTTCGCGCTTCTCACGCTCGGCGCGCATCTGTTTTTCCATAGCGGTCTGAATGTCCTGGGGGGGCAGTATATTCCTCAATTCCACCCGGTTCACCTTGATCCCCCACTTGTCGGTGGCTTCATCCAGAATAGCCCTGAGCTTGGTATTGACAATATCCCGTGAGGTCAAGGTCTGGTCCAGCTCCAGGTCACCCACGATATTTCTCAGGGTAGTGGCAGTCAGATTCTCAATGGCCATGATTGGATTGGCGATTTCGTAGACATAACTGAAAGGATCGGTAACCTGATAATAGATTACGGTATCGATCATCATGGTGACATTATCCTTGGTGATGACCGGCTGAGGCGGAAAATCCACCACCTGTTCGCGCAGATCCACCTTGGCGCGAAAACTGTCAATCAGGGGTATGATCACGTTAATGCCCTGCTCGGCCTTCTTATGAAATTTCCCTAAACGCTCCACGATGCCAACCGACGACTGGCGGATAATGCGGATAGAGGAAAATAGCATCCCCACCACGAACACTACCACAATAAAATTAACAAATACGCCTAGCAAAAAATACACTCCTTTCAACTCTTAGAAACCGGGGCAATTATTCTTGCGGGGCTTTCTCCACTATCAGCTTTACCCCTTGTATGCCAATTACCCGAATTCGTATATCAACATCAATGTCTTCCTCGGCGGTCGCTGTCCAAATCTCGCCGTTTACCTTGGCCTGCCCGTAATGTATGGGGGAAATCTCCTGGGTGACTATGCCATGCTGACCTATGAGGGCGTTCACATTACTGGGAGTGTCCTTGGTTTCCAGAAATTTTAAGGCCAAAGGCCTGGTAAAAACAATAAAAGCCATAGTAATCACTGCAAAGACTAATAACTGCGCCTGCAGAGAAGCCAGCAATCCCGTTTTTACGCCCAGGGAAGTCAATAATGCCGCCAGGGCCAACCATAGAAACCATAATCCCGCAGAAGCCAGTTCAATGATGCCGCAGACCAGAGCGACCAAAACCCATTGAAGAACAGACATACTTTACCTCCTTTCGAGTCGCCTGTTTTGTATATCATAACATAACGACTCCAAAGCTGTGAAACTGACCGGGGTTCGACGGCACTAGATACGAAGGTATGGATGGTATGGGAAGCGGCGGTTTGTAATTTACTATAAAAAGCAAACATGCCCATCCGAAAACAATAAAGCCTTTTCCCTTAAGGGCAAAAAACCTATAATGAAAATACTAATCAGAATGGGGTCAGTCAGCAATGAAGGCAGTTCAAGAAATCCGTTTAAGATTTCTTAATCACGGCTTACGCAGTTATATTGAAGTGGATCTGTGCCGGGAGTGCCCGCGCCAGGATGATAAAGGCTGCTGCGGCCACTACTCCCCGGTATTCTACAGCACCGATCTGGCCTATCTGGCCCTGCACCGGCCGGATTTGGTGGATTTAATCTTCAGCCAGCCCCACCTTACCATATTAGACGCTTCGGTCACGGTCAACAATGCAATCGATGGAGACAGCTATCGCTGCCGCTTTCATCAGCTTGAGGGCGGTTGCGTCCTCGAACAGGAGAACCGGGAATCGGTCTGCCGGCATTTTGTATGCCCCGGCATCGGGTGGCAGCAGGAAGAAGACCTGCGGCCGTGGCGGCAGTTTTTTGAGCTGTTGGAAGACTACGAAATAAGCCTCAATCAACGTATTGCCGAGCGGCTGCAATCTCAAGGCTTTACGCTTCGCGACCCTGACACCCGCCTGGAGTATTTTGAAGTGTTAAAGAAGATTTATTTAGAAGAAACCCAGACCCTGCCCGAACCGATATTGGCTCAGGCTGCAGAAGAAGAGAGATGCTTGATCAGAACCTTAAGCTATGGGGAAGATTGGGAGTTGTTTTACAAGCTTCGTTAAGCAGTGAGAGCAGGTATTTTGGGAGTCATGGGAGTCATGGGAGTCATGGGAGTCTGTGGGAGTCAGGAGTCATGGGGAAGGAGTCATGGGGACGGTTCTTTTGACTCAACCAATTCGCGTCCGTTCCACCACATTCCTGTTCACGCCCAGCAACTCTGCAATAGCCCGCACTGATAGTTTGGTGTTGGTCCTGAGATCCAAGATGACTCCTCTCCGGTCTTCAGCTAGGGCCTCCGCCAATGTCCTTCCAGACCATTTTTCTTTTAGATACTTTTCCAGGTAGATTCTTCCATCATTGACACTGCGGATTTCATATTCATCGTTGTAATCAAGATATTCACCGCAATCCGTTTCATTTGAAAAACGCTCAAAGTTCTTAACCGCGATTTTCAGGTTGTCCGAAAACAGTCGCAATATGAAGTGGGTATCCACCAGCTTATCGTCTTCAAAGTCAACATAATTTTTATAACTGCTCCATGGATACTGCTGTGGTTTATCAACAATTCCGGCTTTAACAGGATTATTGTGGATATACCGCGTTACTGCCAGGAGATATGGCTCATCTTCAACAGCTTCACTTTTATAACGATCCTGAAATACATGACCAACTCTGCTGTATCGGGCGTTAAAGAAATAGGCATAACGAACCGCTATGCCCTTCATTATCGACGACAAATCTTTTTCCCTGGTGTTTAGCAAAATATGAACATGGTTATCCATTAAACAGTAGGCATATAAAGAGAAATCCATTTGTTCCAGCTTGATGGCAACACTCTCGAGAAAACATTGTTTGTCTCGGCGATTGGAAAAAATGTTCTTACGTTCATTTCCCCTGAGCATAATATGATAAATACCGGTGGTACTCATGATTCTTTGCTGTCTGCTCATTCAGCCATCTCCCTTATATTTCCATAATACTAGAATAAGCCAAATGAGTCATCATCTGTGATATAAATGGCCGCGGATCTAGAGACCTTGACCCGGTATGAATCCACTAAAATCTAACCAGCTTTCATGACCTCAAAATACATGGGATGCTGGTTCGTCCGCTATCTTTAATTTATTGGCTACGGTTGAGTCAAAAGAACCGTCCCTGCGACTCCCTGCGACTCTTCCTGCGACTCTTATATCTTTAACGTAGCAACTTTAAGTTGCAATACGGTATTACAAGAATTCTTAATAGTTGGTCTCCACCGGAAAGGGCACATCCGAGTTGGTAATGTGTTTTAAGATCAACACCGCGTCGGTGATGTTGATGACGCTGTCACCGTTGACAAGCACTTCCGGCGCCGTCCTTACACTGGCTTTGATTCGGCTATTCCCTGATCTGGCCGTCACCATAGACAATAAACTTGATGGTGGTCAGTTCGGTGAGGCCCATGGGACCGCGGGCATGGAGCTTCTGGGTGCTTATGCCCATTTCAGCGCCGAAGCCGAATACATTGCCGTCGGTGAAGCGGGTGGAGGCATTGGCGTAAACCGCTGCGGCGTCTACAGCAGACATGAAGCGGCGCACATGACCGTAGTTTTCACTGACAATGGCCTCACTGTGCCCGGTGCCATAGGTGTTGATGTGGCTGATAGCCTCTTCCACATCGTCCACCAGCTTGACCGCCAGGATTAAATCCAGGTATTCCTCACTCCAATCCGCTTCTGTGGCCGCTTTAAGACCATACACTATATCGCGGGCACGTTCACAGGCACGGATCTCCACCCCGGCTTTCTGTAATTTGGGCAAGATTAGAGGCAAAAATACCGGGGCTATTTTACTGTGTACCAAAAGGGTTTCAGCGGCGTTGCACACCGAAGGGCGCTGCACCTTGGCGTTGAATACGATAGGGAGGGCTTTTTCAATATCAGCATACTCATCCACATAGACATGGCAGTTGCCCATGCCGGTCATGATCACCGGCACGCTGGCGTTTTCTGTTACCGCCTGCTTGAGGCCTTTGCCGCCTCTGGGAATGAGCACATCGATGGTGTCGTGCATTTTCATCATAAAGACCGCCGCCTCACGGTCATCGCTGTCAACCAGTTCGATAGCACCCTCGGGTATACCCTGACTATAGGCAGCCTCCGATATCACCCTGGCAATCTCGCGGTTGGAATTGAGGGCTTCTTCTCCTCCCCGCAGGAGGATGGCGTTGCCCGATTTCAGGCATAAACCGGCAGCGTCTGCGGTCACATTGGGCCGGGATTCATATATGATGCCGATCACGCCGATAGGGGTGCGCACCCGGCCCACCTCCAGGCCGTTGGGGCGCCGGGTCATGCCCAGCACTTCACCAACCGGATCAGGAAGGGCCGCGATCTCGCGCAAGCCCTGAGCCATATCGGCCACCCTTTTTTCATCCAGGGAGAGCCTTTCCAGCAAGGCCGAGGTTAGGCCTATATTGCGGCCGTTTTGCAGGTCGGCGGCATTGGCGGCAATGATCTCCTCTTTATTGGCTTCAAGGGCATCGGCCATGGCATAGAGGGCCCGGTTCTTTACAGTTGTGGAAGCGGTGGCCAGAAGCCGGGAGGCCTTTTTGGCCCGCTTTCCTTGTTCCAGCAAAATGTTCCTCAGGTTCTCATCCATTAAATTGTCACTCCTTGATCCCACTTTTCACAAATCTACCGCACCACCCACAGGTTGTTGCGATGGATGACCTCATCATAGTCTTTTTCCCCCAGGATCTGTTCAATTTCACTGCTTTTCCTGCCGGCGATGAGGCGGATCTCCCCGGCATTGTAATGGGCTATGCCCCGGGCGATCTCCTGGCCGCCCGAACTCTTCACTCCCACCACCGCCCCGCGGTCAAATTCTCCTGAAACAGCGCTGATTCCAGAGGCCAGAAGGCTCCGGCCTTTTCTGGTCAAAGCTGCGGCAGCCCCCTCATCGACCTCTATATATCCCTGCACCAGGCTGCCAAATGCCAGCCATTTTTCCCGGGCATGCATTTTGCCCTCCCGGGGGACGAACAGGGTTCCTACTTCCTCACCGGCAACGATTCTGCGAATGACATTATCCTCCGCACTGTTGGCAATGATCATGGTTATTCCCGAAGCCATACATATTCTAGCCGCCTTCAGTTTGGTGAACATCCCCCCGCTGGCAAAGCTGCTGCCGCGGTTGTGGGAACTGGCTTCCATCTCCGGGGTGATCTCGGTCACCCTTCTCAAGAGGCGGGCATTGTCAGATGCGCGGGGATCCGCATTATACAGCCCGTTTACATCGGAGAGAATAATCAGCATATCGGCATCCACCAGCCCGGCCACCAGAGCCGAGAGGGTGTCATTGTCTCCGAATTTGATCTCTTCTACCGCAACCGTGTCATTCTCATTGATGATCGGTATTACTTCCATTTTAAGCAGGGATAAAAGTGCATTGGTGGCGTTTAAGTAGCGGATGCGCTCATCAAAATCGCCCCGGGTCAGCAAAACCTGGGCAACGGTTTGATGGTATTCCGAAAAGAGTTTCTCGTAAAGCTGCATCAGGGCGCCCTGACCTATGGCCGCCAGAGCCTGTTTTTCCGGTATGGTGGTGGGGATCCGCTTCAAGCCCATGCGGTTTGCCCCCACCCTTATGGCGCCGGAGCTGACCAGGATGACCTCCAGATCGCGATTATGCAAATCGGCCATCTCCCGAACCAGCTGTTCGATGCGGCACAGGTTGAGTTTGCCATTAGCATGAGTCAAAGTGCTGGTCCCCACCTTGACAACCACCCTCTGTGCGGTTTCCAGCTTCTTGCGTCTATTCACTCCCAAACACTTCCTATGGTTTATATTGACAGCCGCCTGATCCAGGCTGCCGCCGCCTCACAATTCTCCTATTCGCTGTAATCGAATTCCATGTCCTTGATACGCACCGTATCGCCTGCTTTGATCCCCTGCGCTTTCAGCGCGTCTTCCAGCCCCATGCGATTTATGGTGCGCTGAAATCTTTGCAGGCCTTCGTCAGTGGAAAAATTGGTCATGGTTAAGAGCTTCTCGATGCGGTTGCCGGTGACCACATAGACCCCGTCGACCACATCAATCATGAAGGGGACTTCATCTACAAAACGGGTAACCACGGCTTCTTCCACTTCTTCGGCTTCTGGCGGGGGGGCTTGCTGCAGCAGGCGGTGGAGCCGTTCGATCAATTCGCCCACACCCTGTCCGGTCACCGCGGAGATAAACATCAGCCGCTCCCCGAAAGCCTCCTCCAGCCTACTCCGGTTGGCCCCGGCCTGGGGCAGGTCCATCTTATTGGCTGCGACCAGAAAGGGGCGTTCCATCAATTTAGGGTTGTGGCTGGCCAACTCCCGCTGCAAGGTCTCATAGTCCTGCAGCACGTCACGGCCTTCCGTTTCAGCCGCATCCAAAATGAACAGCAAGACCCGGGTTCTCTCTATATGGCGCAGAAATGCGTGCCCTAAACCGGCTCCCTGATGGGCTCCTTCGATCAAGCCGGGAATATCGGCCACCACAAAGCTCTCATGATCGCGGGTCTCCACCACCCCCAGATTAGGGGTCAGGGTGGTAAAAGGATAGTCGGCTATTTTGGGACGGGCCGCCGAAATACGCGAGATCAAGGTGGATTTGCCCGCATTGGGAAAGCCCACCAGGCCTACATCAGCCAGCAGTTTCAGCTCCAATTTGAGCCATCTTTCCACCCCGGGTTCGCCGTTTTCCGAAACGGTCGGGGCCCGGTTCACAGAGCTGGAAAAGCGCGAATTGCCGCGTCCGCCCCGTCCCCCTTTGGCTACCAGGGCCTCCTGGCCATGTTCGGTAAGATCGGCGATCATTTCGCCGCTTTCTTCGTCTTTGATGACGGTGCCCGCCGGCACCCGCACCACCAGGTCCTGCCCCCAGGCGCCGTGCATGTTTTTCCCCTGGCCATGTTGACCGCGTTCAGCTTTGAAATGGCGATTGTATCTAAAATCCATCAGGGTTCTCAAGCCCTCATCGGCCTGGAATATGACATTGCCTCCTCGCCCCCCGTCGCCGCCGGCAGGGCCTCCCTGGGGGACATATTTCTCCCGGCGAAAGGCTACAATGCCGTTGCCTCCATCGCCCCCTTTAACATATACCCGGGCCTCATCTATAAACATGATGTCACTCCTCTATTTGCACCAGGACTTCCCTGCCCAGAACATGGCCGGAGAACACCACCTGGCCTTTGCCGTCTTTCGCCGTTATACTGGCGTAGATGCAAGGGTCCTCGTCCAATCGCCAGGCCGCCTCCTCTGCCAGTCTTTTAAGGCTTTGATAAGGCTCTTGCTTTTGTTCAAACACGGCATGGGAATCCATCTGCCAGTTTTTATATCTTAGTATTACTCCTAAATCCCCGCATAATAAGGCTTGTTGATAAAAATACAGTGCGGCTTCGGCGGGCATGCTCTCAAACAGCAAGCGCTCCCGCAGGTGCTGTTCGACTATGGAATGTATATATTCGCGGGCTTGCTCAGGTTTGCCCAGATCGATATATCCCATTATGACCTGCAGATCATTGCCATAATCATGCCTTATTCTGCGCAATAGGTTTACCATTTGGTCGGCTTCCATAATTATCCCCCCGGACGTGAACTAATGATAACAAAAACCCCTGAAAAACTCCAGGGGTCTTTAAAACGAGTATCAAGTCTTGAGCTTAAGCTTACTGAGCGGCTGATTCCAGGGGATAGACACTGACCTGCTTCTTATCGCGGCCCTTTCTTTCGAACTTGACCGCGCCGTCGACAACTGCAAACAGGGTATCATCTCCGCCGATCATTACATTGTTGCCGGGATGGATCTTGGTGCCGCGCTGTCTGACCAGAATATTTCCGGCCTTGACAAATTGACCATCCGACCTTTTTACGCCCAGGCGCTTGGAGGTGCTGTCGCGTCCGTTCTTGGAGCTGCCCACCCCTTTTTTATGAGCAAATAATTGCAGGTTAAATGTGAACATGGTTATTACCTCCTGATTCTCACTTTAACGTATCCCGGGTAAGCCTCCTCCAAGGACAACAAACCCGCTTCCATGGTGGATAATATCAGTTGTGCCTTATATTGATCGTCTGAACTCAGATCATCCGGCAAGATACACTCCATCAGGGCGTTTTCGCCCTCTATAATCTGTAGCTGCGGAACCGTGGCCAGATGTTTTGCCAGGCCCAGCACTGCGGTTTGAGCTATGGCCGAAACCCCGGCGCAATAGATATCCCGGCCCGGAGCAGCCTGGCCGGCATGACCGGTGATGGTGAAGGCGGCGATATGCCCTCCCCGGTATTCCATACTTACCGTAATCATCCTACCACGATCTGGTCTATTTTAATCTTGGTAAACGGCTGTCTGTGCCCTTGCTTGCGACGATAATTCTTCCTTTTTTTATACTTGTATACTACAATCTTCTTTTCTTTGCCCTGTTCATAAATTTCTGCGCTGACTGAGGCATTGGCCACCATCGGGTTGCCGACCTTTAAAACGCCATCGTCTTCGCTTACCAGGAGTACCTCGGAAAAAGTGACTTTGTCGCCCTTCTCTCCGGCTATCTTTTCAATTTTCAGAATACTCCCCTCATTGACACGGTACTGCTTGCCACCGGTTTTAATAATAGCATACATCAATAGATACACCTCCGTTTTTTAGACTCGCCGGTGAACAGGCAGGTCTATCGACCATTTGGAGAACCCTCACCGAGCGGTTGCAAAAACTTGCAACACATATGCCAATTTACCATATTAGATAGCCTTCGTCAAGTCTGCACAAAGCCGGCTGAATCATGAATGGCCGAGATTGAAGGGTTTTGACCGCAACGTCCATTGGTAATTTTATTGTCCCCCAAACCGCTGTGATCTTTTTGCAGGAGTATTATCTCGGATAAAGAAATATTCTATCAGGGTTAATTATAAGTCAGGGGGGAATAGAGTTGACAGAGATAAATCACGAAAATGCAAGCAGCCAGGTCACCGCAAATGAAGCCTTAAAGTGGTTGATTGAAGGCAACCGCCGCTATGTTGCCGGACAGTCGGCTCCAACCGACCTTAGCTCCTCCAGGCGCTCGGAGCTGCGCACCCATGGCCAGTATCCTTTTGCTGTGGTCCTCACCTGCTCTGATTCCAGGGTTCCTCCGGAACACATCTTCAATCAAGGCCTGGGCGACCTGTTCGTGGTGCGCGTGGCCGGCAACGTGGTGGATGATGTGGCCCTGGGCAGCATCGAGTACGGGGTGGAACACCTGGGATCGCCGCTGTTGCTGGTTATGGGCCATGATTACTGCGGCGCGGTCAAGGCTACTGTGGATGGAGGCGAAGCGCCGGGCAGTATCGCAGCTATTGTTGAGCGGATTAAACCAACCGTAGATTTGGTAAAGCAAACCGGTGCAGCCGGGAATGAATTGTACCGCAAGGTTGAAGACCAGAACATCCTGGCAGTGATCAGAACAATTCAGGCAAGTCCGATAATAAAGCATTTAACCGAGCACAAGCAATTAACTATTGTGGGGGGTAAATACCACCTGGACTCCGGAGAGGTAACTTTCATAGAAATCTAGACCGTGACGACAGTCTCCCGGGTTGAATTTCTCAACCCGGGTTTTTTTGTCGAGCTGTTGGCAGCTTTTCAGGTGCGCGATATCAAAATAACGGCAAAAGTTGTATGTATACATTGAGCGCTATATTGAGGCAGATTATACTGTAATATGAACGAACCCGGACCGGCGGCGATATGTCCCGGTGCCGTTGGCTTCTCTTTAACCCGGATATATCAAAAATGAACACCAGGGAGGCTGCCATGACAGCGATCCTCACCATCCTGGCCCCGATTTTTATAGTTCTTGCAGCCGGTTACGTGCTGCATCGCTGCGGCCTGTTTACAGACCAATATGTGGAACAATCCAATCAGCTGATTTTCTATGTATTTCTGCCCCTCTTGCTGTTTCACAAGATCTCCCAATCTGATTTTGAGTCTCTCTTCAGCCCCGGCAATCTCCTGGTGATGGTAACTGCCATAGGAGCGGTTTTTCTATTAAGCTGGATATGGGGCGGACTGGCCCACTATCCGCCTTCCATTCTAAGCACTTTCATCAACGATAATTTCCGTTCCAACTTCGTATATATAGGCCTTCCCGTCTGTTATTACGCACTGGGAGACGGCGGTTTGGCCATAGGCAGCGTTCTCACCGCCCTGGCCGTACCGGTAGTCAATATCCTTTCGGTTCTGGCTTTCAGCCCGGTGCAGAACCAGCATTTTAATCTGCGTCTTTTCCTGCTGGATCTGGTAAAAAACCCGCTGATCATCGGCGCTGCATCCGGCATAATGTTTTCCCTGCTCGAAGTCCCAATTCCCGATTTCATAGCGGAAGCCCTGCTGCTGCTGACACAGCTTACCCTGCCTCTGGCACTGTGCTGTATCGGGGCCAGCCTCAGCCTGGCTATCAAGCCCGAACACTGGCCGGTTTTAGCTTCAAGCAGCCTTTTCAAACTATTCCTGCTCCCTTTGATCGCATACGGACTGATGGCTGCATTGCGTTTGCCCCTGGACACCACGGCTAAAGCCTTGCTCATCATGCTGGCCGCACCCAGCGCCGAGATCAACTATACCCTGGCTGCACAGATGAATGGAGAAGCCGACCTGGCTGGCACTACCATTGTGATAACCACCATCCTGTCGGCTTTTTCTTACCTGATATGGTTGAGCTTGCTCAACATTTAAAATGTTTTCTTGGCTTATTGTCCCCGCAGGGTGTATTCCAGGGGGGCCAGGTCATCGCTCTTTAGCAGTTTGATCTTCTTGCCGGAGCGCTTTTCGATATAGGCCAGGTCGTTGGCTTCGCGGTTCATCTCCTCGATAAGGTCGGGATGGGCTTCGCAAATCAGAGTGTCCTGCTGCAAATAGTCCATATTGACCAGCTTGCGTTTTATTTCGCAGGCTACCGACTGCAGGTTGACCGTGCGCCCCTTGCCGTTGCAGCGGGTGCATTCGTCGGTAAAGATCTCCGAAACCCCGTAGCGCGATTTTTTGCGGGTCATCTCCAAAAACCCCAGCCCGGTCATGCCGATAATGCGGGTATGGGCCTTATCCTTGGCCAGTTCGCGCTTCAGGGTCTCCACGATCTCTTCCTGATTCTGTTTGTTCTTCATGTCGATAAAGTCGATCAGTATGATTCCACCCAGACAGCGCAGCCGCAGCTGGCGGGGTATTTCTATGGAAGCCTCCCAATTGATGCGGTATACCGTATCTTCGAAATCATCCTTGCCGGTGTATTTGCCGCTGTTGACATCGATGACCGTCATGGCCTCGGTTTCATCCACAATCAGATAGCCCCCGTTTTTCAGCCATATTTTGCGCCTGAGGGCCCGGCGGATGTCCTTTTCCAGACTATATTTCTCGAATAAATCACCGGCTTCATAAATCACCGCATTGCACACCGTGGCCTTATTCTGCAAATAATTCAAGACCCGCTCCCTGAGCCGCTCATTGTTGAGTATGATGCGGTGTATCTCCACGTCCAGATAGTCTCGCAGGGTACGCTCCAGAACATCGATATCCTCATAGATCAGGCTGGGGGTTTTCATGCGCTGGTAGCGCCTCTCGATCTCTTGCCAGACCTTGATCAGCTCATCCATCTCCGCCAGGATTTCCTCATCATCGGCTTCCAGGCAGGCGGTTCGCAAGATGCAGCCAAATTCTGCGGGTTTGTAGCTGTCCACCAGACTGCGCAGGCATTCTCTGCGCTTGCTGTCAGTGATCTTCCGCGAAATCGAGACCTCCCCCTGAAAAGGCAAAAGGACCAGAAAGTGTCCCGGTATGGTGATGTTGCCGGTCACCCTGGCGCCTTTTTCAGAAAAAGCCTCTTTTTTCACTTGTACCAGGATATCCTGCCCGCTTTTTAAGAGGTCAAAAACATGCCCGCCGCGTTTCTTGCCCGGCGAAATGATATCCCCCGCATACAAAAAGGCGTTCTTGGCCAGGCCGATATCCACAAAGGCGCAAGACAGACCGGGAATAATGTCTTTTACCCGCGCTTTATAGATATTGCCCACGCTTTCATTTTGATCTGCCCAAAATACCTCGGCCAGCCGCCCGTCTTCGACGATGGCCACCCGGGATTCCCAGGGATATACCTCAGCGATGATTTCTCTGATCACAAACGCTTCACCTGCTCTAGAGGAGTATAGAATTGTTCATTGACCTGGCAATAGTTGCCGCTGCGCCATACATCAATGACGTGCCCGGCAGGTATGCCGCAGGCACCCAAAATATCAGCCAGTTCATCGAAGCGAACATTGACCGGTTCTCCAGTGCTGACCCATATTTCTATGATATCAAATTGCTTCTCTGTCATCACAGTGATTTTGTGTATCCCCGGCCTGAGGTCTTTAGTGCGGTTTTTCTTTTTGCCCCGGCTGGCTACAACTAATTCAGGCCGGTTCATAATCATATTCACCTGATGTAAAATTGCCTCATCCGCTTTTTCAACCTTAAAGACGTAACTGGCGGCATTAACCAGGCCCATAATGGAAGGGGCGGAGGGTGCTATGGCAACTGCCTGGAGCGCGGACAGGCCAACCGGAAATACCGCATTGAGCCGGTGGATGAAATCTTCCCCGCTCATCTCGGACTTGAGTTCGATGTCGAAATACTCGCGCTCCCCCCACAGGCCCACCGGCAAAACTGTTCCCAGCGAAAGCTTGATATGGGGATTGAAGCCTTCGCTCAGGGCGTAAGGCACTCTGGCCCGGCGCAAGGCCCTCTCCATGGCATGAATCATATCCAGATTGGCCAGGAAACGCAGCTCCGGCCCCACCCTATATTCCACTCGCAAGCGCATCGTCGCCCTCCCCAATCTCCAAATTCACCTCCAGGGACGGACATACTCCGCAGTCATTGCAGCCTTCATGGCGGCAGTCACTGCTGCTCATGCCGCTATTGGCCAGCTCGTCCTCCCGGATCAGAAATTCCTTGTCGATGCCGGTATCAATAAAATCCCAGGGCAGGGCTTCATCATAACCAACTCCCCGGGTAACGTAGAAGTCGGGGTCTACCCCGCACTCGGCCAAGGCCTCTTGCCAGGCCGGGAAGCGAAAATGCTCGCTCCACCCGTCAAATCGGCATCCCTTTTGCCAGGCCCGGTGGATCACCTGCGCCATTCTGCGGTCTCCCCTGGCGATGGCGCCTTCCAGAAAACTGGTCTCTTCGTCATGGAAGCTTAATTTTATGCCTTTTAAGCGGCGCCGACTCAGATAGCGCCGTTTTTCTCTAAGCTCCGCAATGGAGTCCTGCGGCCTCCATTGAAAAGGGGTGTGAGCTTTGGGGACAAAACAGGCCAGGCTGGCCCTTATCTCCACCCGGCGGGGAGCCAGTTCATCGCCGCGGCCCTTCACCTTGACGAGGAGGTCGATGATACCGTCCAAATCCTCATAGTTTTCCCGGGGCAAACCCATCATAAAATAGAGCTTGAGAGCTGTCCATCCGGAGGAGAAAGCCGCCTCCACCGCATCCATCAATTGCTCTTCGGTGACATTTTTATTGATGACATCGCGCAGTCTCTGAGTTCCGGCCTCCGGGGCCAGAGTTAAGGTGGTTTTCCTCACCTTTTGCACCTCATTGGCCAGGTCGACCGAAAATTGATCCACCCGTAATGAGGGCAAGGCCACTCCGATGCCTTCCGGCCGGTATCTTTGCACCAGTTCCGACACCAGAGGCTTAACCTGCGAGAAGTCCAGGGTGCTGAGAGAAACCAGGGAGACTTCATCATAGCCTGTGCTGCGGATCTGAGCTTCAGCCTGCGCTAAAAGGGTGTTGAGCCGGCGTTCCCTGACCGGCCGGTAGACCATACCGGCATGGCAGAAGCGGCAGCCCCGCTGGCATCCGCGCATCACCTCCAGGACAGCCCGGTCGTGCACCACCGACATATAGGGCACTACGGGCTTTTCCGGGAAATAAGCCTTATCCAGGCTCTTGACCACCCGGCGCCTGACGCGTTCCGGCGCCTTGCTCTCCAGGGGCTTGATGGATTCAAAGCGGCCCTGGGAAGCGTACTGAACCTCATATAAAGAGGGAACGTAAACCCCGTCAAGCTGTGCCATCTGCATCAGCAGGTCGGGGCGGGGAACCCCGCGGCAGCCCTGCACCAGGTCTAATATCTCTAAAAGCACTTCTTCACCGTCGCCTATCACCAGGGCATCGAAGAAATCAGCAAACGGCTCCGGGTTGGCGCATACCGGACCGCCCCCGATGACGATGGGGTGCTGCGCTTCCCGGTCTTTAGCCAGGACCGGGATTCGCCCCAGGTCCAGCATGTTCAGCACATTGGTCAGCGACAGCTCGTATTGCAGGCTAAAACCGATAATATTAAAATTCTCAATGGGTTGGAAGCTTTCCAATGAATAGAGCGGGATGCCCTCTTCGCGCATGATGGCCTCCATATCAGGCCAGGGCGCGTAGCAGCGCTCCAACAGGTGGTTGGTCTTTTCATTTACCAGGCCGTACAAGATCTTACTGCCTACATGCGACATCCCTACTTCATAAACATCCGGGAATGCCAGCAGCATTTTCACCCCGGAGGAATCCCAGTTCTTTTTGATGCTATTAAGTTCACCGCCGGTATAACGGGCTGGTTTACTGACCCGGGGCAGAATGTCGCGGATAAGTTTTTGCTGCAAATCGGCAGCCTCCCATCTTACATGAGTTCTCATAATCAGTATTATTAAATAGTCTGAGGCTTTCCCGGTCTGATTAATTTGAAGGCCAAATGAAGTGATTCAGGCTGCCAAAGCCATATTCCTGGCAGTCCCTGGAAGAATGGCCCGGTTAGAGCTAATCGACCCTGGGAACGCTCGATGTTTATTTTTTATCATAGAGTTTTCGCACCTAAAAAGCAATGCCGCCTATCACTGTCGGCATTGGCGCAAAGTGGCCAGAGGGCCTATCTCCATAAAGCATTCTATCAGTTCGGCTTCGGTATAAACATTTGCCACATGATGATAATCGTCTAAAACCACCACGATCAGATAATGCTTGGGGCGCGTGTCTTTGAGCAGGGATCTTAGCGGCGTATCCCAGGAGCTGACCACCTGCCTGGTTTCCAAAAACCCCAGCCGGTTCAACTCCGACTTTTTATGGATCAGGTAACGCATAAAAGAGTAGGCCAAAAAGCGGCTTTCCCGCACCGCAAACCAGAACAAGACCATTCCTGCCAATATCTCCTGGGCCATATATACAGCCTCTGAAGTATAGTAAAACCCATGGCAGATGATGGCGGCAGCGAATGCCATACCCGTAAAGGCAGCCAAACGGGTGCTTTTTCTAAAGCCCATCAGGGGGGAAAGCCAGGAACGCAGGATCCTGCCCCCGTCCATGGGAAGAGCGGGCAGAAGATTGAACAAGCCCAGAAACAGGTTGCAGCGCATCAACCACAAACTGGTATCAGCATCCAGTCCGGTAGGCACAAAATAAAAAAAAGCCGCCAAACTCAAACTGCTCAAGGGGCCGGCCAGGGACATGAATAGTTCCTTTTCCGGTTCTAGGCCCGTAAAGTCTGCAATTTGTGCCTGCCCTCCAAAAGGAGTCAATTCTACTGCGCTAACCTTGATACCAAGCGCCCGGGCGGTTATGACATGGGCCATTTCATGAAAAAACAGGGCTGCCATAAGCAGGAGCAACAGCCGGCCTTGACCCAGGTAAGTATATAATCCGACCAAGGCCAGGACCAGCCAGTGGATGCGATAGGAGGTACCGGCAAGCTTCGCTATCGGTATCATTAAGGAAACAGATTGCTCGGATCCAAAGGTCCTTGCGGGGAATTGACGGCAAAATAAAACTGGTTCCCGCTGCGTCCGATCACGGTATCTTTGGTGACTGTCTGACCGGTGCGCACCAATACCCGATCCAGTTGTCCGTATTCAGAAGTCAGCCCCTGTTCATGCTCAATGACCGCCGTGTACTGACCCGCCTCACCTTTAATCATGGTAATCTTCCCCGGCAGAATCGGCTTTACCGCCGTGTTGGGGTTAACCTGCAACAGGATTCCCGGGGAAGGCTCGGATTCATTCTGGCCGGTATACCAGCTGCTTCCGAAGGGGAGCAATACACCTGTGTAAGCACAGGGCAGCTGCAGCACCTGGTCAGATACGGCCGGTTCCAGTTGCCGCCCGGCCAGGCGTTCGCTAAAGGCGGCCAGGACTCGATTAGCCCATTGATCCTCGTAAAGGATCACCCGCAGGGCTGGTTCCACCAGGTTTCTGCTCCAATTGCCAGACTGCAGTGAGTATCCCACCAGGGCTACTATGGCTATAACCACCAATAGTCTAATACGAAAACTTCCCAGCACCGGCTTGACCCCCTTTTTTGCCTGACTTAGACCAAGCAGTCATGCTACAGTATATAAAGGCAGGTCAAAATGTATGCCAATAGTTGTAAGGCAGGCGCGGATCTCAGACCAATCAGGGGGACCAATCAGGGGGACGGTTCT
>DHBS01000009.1:73050-80771 GCA_002398825.1 Syntrophomonas sp. UBA4922
AGAACCGTCCCCCTGATTGGTCCCACCTGATTGGTCCCCAGGCCCGCCTAGCGGCGGGATTTTTTTACTACTCTGTCATAAACCTTGGCGGGGATCACATAGCGGGATAGATCCAATACCCGGTCAAACAACCTCAACAATGGTTCACTGCCGTCCCAGTAATTTTCCAGGCGTTCAAAGGATACGCTGTTCATCAGCCTCTTCAATACCAGGGCCAGGAGCAAAATGTCGTCGACCTGGCCCAAGGCCGGGATCATATCGGGCAGAAAATCCAGGGGGGACAACACATAAGTGGCTGTGCCCAGTAATAACAGGCGGTCAGCATGGGTTACCCCTTCGTCTTTAAGCAGTCGATACACCATTTTCAGCAAGTTGGGTATAAAGTACAGCACTTCCTGAATGGCATTGCCCGGTGCTGCTTCGCCGCTATTCCGGGCCTCAGCGTTTTCAAATGCCATTTTCAACCCTCCGTTTTACCCTTATCATGCTCAAAACACGATTTTCTTACCCCGCACATTCACAGACAGAATCAGGGCTACCGCCAGAAGATTGGTGAGCATGGAACTGCCGCCATAGCTTATAAAAGGAAGAGGTATCCCGGTTACCGGCATCATGCCAATACACATGCCGATATTTTCGAAAATGTGGAACAACCACATGGCTGTAATCCCGGTTACCAGCAAACCGCCGTATAATTCCCGGGAATTGGCGGCTATATAAACCGCCCGCATCAGCAGTACGCCAAACAAGACCAGGACCAGCCCGGCGCCAATAAATCCCAATTCCTCGCCGATGACCGCATAAATGAAGTCGGTGTGATGCTCGGGCAAGAAGTTCAACTGCACCTGGCTGCCCTGGAACAGGCCTTTCCCGGCGAACCCGCCCGAGCCAATGGCCACCAGTGACTGAATGATGTTCCAACCTGCGTCGCGCCCACCCATACCGTCATTGTAGGGATTGATAAATACGATAAGACGCTGTAATTGGTAATCTTTCAAAGGTATCCACAGGCCAACCTGAAAATGCAGCAATAAGACCAGGCCGATTAAGGCCAGTGCGCCCAGAAGAATAAAGAGCAACACCCGCTGATTGGCTCCGGCCACATACATCATGATGAACGTTATGGCGATATAAACCAGGGCGGTACCCAGATCAGGCTGCAGCATAATAAGAATAAACGGCACCCCCATAAAGACGAAGCAAGGCAGCATTCCCGCCAAGTTATTCATCTCGCCGCGGCGCCGCTGCAGAAAATCAGCGAAAGACAACACCAGCAGAACTTTGGTAAACTCGGCGGGCTGAAGCGGGGGCAATGGGCCTATAGCTATCCACCCCGTGGTGCCGCGAACTTCCTGGCCAAAAAGCAAGACTGCCACCAGCATCAGTATAGAAAGCCCGTAGAGAAAAGGACTTAACCCTTTAAGCTGCAAATAATCGTAGCGGACAATGATAAACATCGCCGCCAGACCGACTGCGATCATAACCAGTTGCTTTTTTATATAATAATAAGGATCGCTGGAGATGCCGCTGCTGGCACTGAGCTGAATCACCAGCCCCATGACCAGGATCGCGGCCAGACTCAATAAGAAAGGACGATCCACGAATTTCAGTCTCTTTACGTCCACAATTAAACCCTCCCAGACCATTATAGAATGTAGTAAAAATCGCTGTCCACTCTCAAATCCAGCCAGTTATTAAGCCGTAATTCTATGTAATCAGGAGGAAAATGCCCGAAATTAAAGAAGAATGACAAAACCCGGGGTGGGCAACCCGGGCTTTGTCGAGACGTTAGAAGCTCAAGGACTTTCATTAAGGAGGAATAGAGTCTTTTTAATTATCCACCTCCGCCATGCGGGGACGCTTAAAACCTTTCACCGGTATATTGGCCACCAAGGCGAAGGACGAGTCCTCATTGGCAAGGTTCACCTGCAGGGCTTCTTCGTCTATTTCCAAATATTCTCTTATAACCTTGAGCAGATCTTCTTTAAGAAGATTGAGATATTCGGGAGATATTGAGGAACGGTCATGAACCAGCACCAGACGCAGACGCTCCTTGGCCACCTCTTTGCTGGCCACGTTGTCCTTGGAAAAAATTCTGCTTAGTACGTCCAACAAAGCCATGTCCCCTCCCCCCTATCTTGCCAGCTTCAGCATTTTCATAAATTTGTCAACCAGATTGTCATTGCTCTCCGTCGCTATAGGCACGGTCTCGCCCATTATGCGGCGTGCGATGCGGCGGTAAGCCCCGCCGGCTCGGGAGGCGTTCTCCAGTACCGCCGGCTCGCCGCGATTGGTGGAAACCACGATGGTTTCGTCTTCGGGCACTACTCCCACCAGATCGATAGCGAGAATATCCAGAATATCCTCTATGTCCATCATGTCGCCCCGCTTTACCATCTTGCTGCGCAGGCGATTGATAATCAGCTTGCTTTTACTCAGTCCAGCCGCTTCCAGCAGACCAATAATGCGGTCAGCGTCTCTAACCGAAGAGACCTCCGGGGTAGCTACCACAATGGCATCATCAGCGCCGGCGATGGCGTTGCGGAAACCCTGTTCGATCCCTGCCGGGCAGTCCACCAGAATATAGTCAAATTCGTTGCGCAGTTCATTGGTCAGGTTTTTCATCTGATGAGGAGTGACCGCATTCTTGTCCTTGGTTTGTGCTGCAGGCAGCAGGAACAAGGCCTCGTAGCGCTTATCTTTAATCAAAGCCTGTTTTAGTTTACAGGTTCCGTTCACTGCATCGACAATATCGAATACGATGCGATTCTCCAATCCCATAACGACATCCAGATTTCTAAGTCCGATATCCGTATCCAGCATGACTACCTTTTTGCCCATCATAGCCAAAGCTGTTCCCAAGTTAGCCGTGGTCGTGGTTTTCCCCACGCCGCCTTTTCCGGACGTTACCACCAGAACCCTACTCTTCATCCCCAAGCCTCCAATCATATTTTTAGCTTTTCTATGACAACCTTGTCCTCCCTGATGCGCGCCAGTTCGGGATTCTTTGCCGTTACCACCTCATTATCCGGAGGTCTGGTAATATGGTCGGCAATCCTGAGCTGGGTCGGACTCAGGCGATATGCTGAAATGACTGCGTTTTGATCTCCAAGTGCACCGGCATGGGCCATCCCCCGCAGGCACCCCATCACTACAATGTTGCCACCAGCCACAACCTCCGCACCGGGGTTTACATCGCCTAGAATCACGATGTTTCCCCTGCAAGCCAGTTTTTGACCTGAACGTACATTCTTGCACAACAGTACAGTTTCTTGATAATGCGGCATATTGTCTATCAGTGGTCTATCCCTGCCGGGATCTTCCTCAACGTCGACTATGTCCAGCAGGTATACACCGTGGGACAACAAAACCAGTTCAAGCTCTTTTAATTCCCGGTTGGTGAGACGCCGCTGCCCGATACCAAGGCAGATCTGCGTCCCTTGAGGGTATTTCAGCAGGGAGAGCTGCTGGTCCAAACCCTGCTTCATGTCTTTAAAGCGCTGGTAGGGGCTTAAATCTATGGTCTCCTGCACACGTACCTCATTTGCTGCGGTCAACATTCAACCACCCCCTTAACATTGTTGCAGGTCCTATTTCCTTATCATTCTATTGTTGCTATTATATTCCTTTAGCGAAAAAGCAGAAGATAGAGGTTATTTTCGCAAAAAACCCCTATCCTGGTCGGTTCTATGCCATTAAATTACGCCATTAATCAGCAGCAATATTCGACAGATTCTCCCGGACTTGTTCCATGATCACATCATCACTGCGGTGGTCCTTGATACCGAAATATTGTTCAAAAACATCCCGGGCCACTATTCCGGCCGACTCGCTGCCATGATAACCATACTCGACCACCCCGGCAAAGGCGATTTCGGGGTTGTCGAAAGGAGCAAAGGCCAGAAAAACCCCATTGTAATTTGCGGAGGAGCCGTCCGGAGAACGGCGGTTTTGAGCCGTTCCGGTTTTCGCGGCCACTTTGATGTGGGGGGGAAAGTTGTTGAATAAAAAGTATCCGGTCCCGCCAGGCTCGGTAACAGCCAGCATGGCCTGTTTGGTCTGGGCCAGGGTCTGGCTGGAAACCGCGGCCTCATGCGCCACCCGGGGGCTGAATTGTTGAATAACCCTCCCGTCCGGAGAAGAAATGCGGTCCACCACATAAGGCTGCATGCGCAGACCCCCGTTGGCCACGGCTGCCGCAAAATTTGCCAGCTGCAGGACGGTATAGTCATTGTTGCCTTCCCCAATCGACATATTGAAAGTATCGAAAGCCTGCCAGTTGGTGTCCCAGTTGTAGTCAATCCGGTATTGCGCCTCCAATTGCGCACTTTCGTTCTTTTTTTGCGCTTCCAGCTTTTTGAGCGCAGCCGGGTCTGATTCAGCGTTCATTAACTGCTGGTATTTATCCTCCAATTGTTTTCTGAGGCTGTCGTATTTTCGATTGATGAGAAGATCGTTAAGCTCCTTTTTCCACTCCGGAGTGGGCAGCAGTCCGGCCACTTCATAGGGCAGGTCGATGCCGGTTTTGCTTCCCAATCCAAATTCCGCGGCCATCCTTACTATGCCCTCCTGTCCCGCCCGGCGGCCCATTTCCTGAAAATATACGTTGCAGGAACCGGCCATACCGGAGTAGTAATTAACATGGCCGTGCACGCCCCAGCACCTGATATACGGGGCCACCCAGTAAGCGCCACTGCATTTGACATAGTCATTGCCGGCATCTACCACTCCGCTTTCCAGGGCAGCCATACCGGTGATCGGCTTAAAAGTCGATCCAGGCGGATAACTGACCTGTATCGCCCGGTTGAGAAAGGCGCCGGGATTCATGGGATCGTATTCAGCGCCCTGGGGAAAGTAATAGGCGGCACGAGCAGTGCTGATATTGCCTTTCCAATCATCGGGATACATGGCGGGCAGACTGCACATGGCCAGAACCTGGCCGGTTTTGACATTGAGCAAAACAGCTGAGGCCACCCGAGCGCGGGGATGGTTTTTCTGCAGTGTGGCCAGCATATTTTCCATGCTTTTTTCCATGACTTGCTGCAGGTCTTTATCCAGGGTCAGATATATGTTGTTGCCCTGCTGCGGCTCCAGAGTCACCAGTTCTCGAACCGGC
The DNA here is from genome assembly GCA_002398825.1 of Syntrophomonas sp. UBA4922. GTDB lineage: Bacteria > Bacillota > Syntrophomonadia > Syntrophomonadales > Syntrophomonadaceae > DTU019. Next base: position 78,167 of record DHBS01000009.1, read on the forward strand.
CGCCCGCGCGAATCCACTTCCACATTGCGGGCCCCGTCCTGTCCGCGCAGTTCCTTTTCATACTGCTTTTCCACCCCGGATTTTCCGATCAGACTGCTCAGGCTGTATTTATAGTCCTGTTCCTGATCTATTTCTTCGGGGCTGATGGAATGTATATAACCCAGCACATGGCCGGCCAGAGCGCCCTCGGGGTAGTTTCTCAAGGGTTCCACATCCACCAATACCCCGGGCAGTTCCTGGCGGCGCTCCTCCAGTTGAATGACCAGTTCCCAGGGAATATCGCGCAACAATACCACCGGCTCGAATAAGCGGTATTCCTGCTGACTTATCTTTTCATTAATCAATTGCTCGGTTATTTCCGGGTAGGTTGGCTGGAGCAGTGAGACCAGGTGAGCCACCACTTCACTCTGATCGCTCATGGCGGTATAATTCAAACTCAGGGTATAAACCAGTTCGTTGGCAGCCAAAACCCTGCCAGTGCGGTCGTAGATTTCTCCCCGGGGCGCCTTGATAGGGACCAGCCGCACCCGGTTTTCTTTAGCTTTAGCCTGGTATTCGGCATTGAAGAGCAATTGCACCACCGCCAGCCTCACCAGCAAAATCGACAATAATGCAATAAGCATATATGAATACCATTTCAGTCTGGGTCTAACTTCATCGGGTTTCATTTACCTCTCCCTATTTGAACGGAGCAAGCCGTATCGAGAAGAATTATAATACCATACATATAACGGCGTGGCCAATAACAAATTGAATATAGCATGATAGAACAGAGTGATGAAGACCTGCTGATCGAGATCGATCATCACCGCCGAAGCCAGGCTGAGGATAAACAAAAATAAGAAATTTAATACCGTACCGATCAATACCGACAAGATACCCACAGCCAGATTCTCTTTAAATACGCTGCCCTGCAGAATACCGATGGCATATGCGGTAAGTCCCTTGGCCAGGGCATTCATGCCTATAAAACGCCCCAGCAGAAGATCCTCCAAAAAGCCGCAGAAAAACCCGTATCGGGCAGCCTTTGGGGCGTCATTTAAGAGAGCATAGAAAATCACAAAAACCAGAACCAGGTCCGGCAACGTGTTCTTTATACTATAGACGCCAAATAATGTCGATTGTAAAAATAATGCCAGAACTGGCAGCAAGAACAGCATCAGATAACGCACGGTTTACTCCCCTGAGACAGAGGCGCCCCGATACGATGTAACCAGGAGCACTTCCTCCAATTGGTCGAACTGAACCGCCGGCGTAACCTCCGCTGACTTCAAGAGTCCTCCGGCTTCGTCAGTTATCTCCTGTACAGTCCCTATTAAAATACCCTGCGGATAGATTTGGGATAACCCTGAAGTCACGACTTTCTCGCCGACATTGATAGTAGAGTAATAGGGGATGTTGGCCATGCTCAGAAGATTGTGGTCCCCAACTCCTTCCACAATACCCCTGGTCTCGCGGCTGTCCTGAGCAACCACCCCGACCGCCATTTCCCGGTCCGTCAGCAGGTTGACTTGAGCCGTATGCTGGCTGGTGCTGGTCACCCGGCCTACCAGGCCTTGAGGGCTGATCACCGCCATGTTGCGCTGCACCCCTTCGGCTTCACCCCGGTCAATAACGATATATTGATACCAGGTGCTGGGACTGCGCGCAATCACCCGCACCGGGGTTAAGCTGTAGGTCTCCAGGTTTTCATTGGTGAATGCGATCAGCTTTTGCAGGCGCAGAGCTTCGGCACGGTATTCGTGCAAGGCCTGGTTTTCCAGATTCAAGGCCTGATTCTGCTCCTGCAGGGATTCAACCTGCTGCAAGAGTTCGCGTTTACTGGCAAAAATTGAGGTGACGTCGGTAAAACGCATGCCAAAATCGGTAAAGCTGCTCTGCAGTGAGGCAAACGCTTCACGAATGGCTGTTTCCGGGTAGGTTATAGTATCTCTTTCTATAGCGGTGACGCGCATGGCGAAAAAAGCTACCGAAAATGCCGCCAACAGTAGCCATAGGTATTTATTCTTCAAAATTGTAAGCAAATCACTCACCAACTTAGAAGGTGCGATTATGTGTTACCAGCACCCTCTTCAGTATTTCGATATTCTCCAGCACCTTCCCCGTGCCTAGTCCTACGGCCAACAGAGGGTTTTCGCAAACATACACGGGCATATTGGTTTCCCGGCTGATCAATTTGTCCAATCCCCGTAAGAGGCTTCCGCCGCCGGCCATTATGATGCCGCGGTCCATGATATCGGCTGCTAATTCCGGGGGTGTTTTTTCCAGGCAAACCTTGATCCCGTCCACGATCTGCTGAACCGTTTCCTTCAACGCCTGTTGAATCTCTTGGGAAGAAACGCTTATGGTCTTGGGAAGCCCGGTCACTAAATCGCGGCCCCGAACTTCATATTGTTCTTCTTCTCCCTCCCACAGGGCCGAACCAATCGAAATTTTGATATCCTCGGCAGTGCGTTCACCGATCAACAGGTTGTAATTCTTGCGCAGATGCTGAATGATGGCCTCATCCATATTGTCCCCGGCGATGCGCACCGATTTGGAAGTGACGATGCCGCCCAGGGAAATCACCGCCACCTCGGTGGTGCCCCCGCCGATATCGACGATC
>DHBS01000009.1:80915-87797 GCA_002398825.1 Syntrophomonas sp. UBA4922
CCCCCGGGGTGGTCCCCCCGCCGATATCGACGATCAGATTGCCGGTAGGCTCATGAACCGGCATACCTGCGCCTATTGCTGCCGCCATGGGCTCTTCTATCAAGTAGGCCTCTTTGGCGCCGCCGGCTAAGGCCGCTTCCCGCACGGCTCTTTCCTCAACCGTGGTGCAGCCGGTGGGGATGCTGACAATCACCCGGGGCCTGATGAAGGGTGTTTTCTGCCCCAGAGCTTTACTGATAAAGTACTTCAACATGGCCTGAGTAACGTCAAAGTCAGCGATAACCCCGTCTTTCATAGGGCGGATGGCTATGATATTACCCGGGGTTCTGCCGATCATCTGCTTGGCCTCTTCACCCACGGCCAAAACCCGTCCGTTGTCATTCTGTATGGCCACTACGGATGGTTCGGTCAAAACGATGCCTTTTCCTTTAACGTGCACCAGGGTATTGGCCGTACCCAAATCTATTCCCATATCTCTACCGAAAACCAAAATAGTTTTTCCTCCTTAAAACTAGATTAGACCTCTAGATTTCATGCTGCAGTATTTATTATCACCAATTATCACATGGTCGAGGACTTCAATGCCCACTATCTGTCCGGCCTCAACCAATCTGCGGGTAGTCTCCATATCTTCGTTGCTGGGATGGGGATCACCGCTGGGATGATTATGTACCAATATAATAGAAGCAGCGCTTCGCTTTACGGCATTCTTAAAAACCTCGCGGGGGTGGGCCATCGAACTGTGCAACCCCCCCACCGAAATATCCTCGGTAACTATGATGCCGCCTTTGCGATCCAGGTAAATCACTTTAAAATGCTCCCGGTCGAGGTAGCGCATATCTTCCATAACTAAAGTTTTGACATCTTCCGGCGAGGTGATCACCGGTTTGGATTCCTGGCTTAAGGCCAGTCTGCGACCTAATTCAATGGCGGCTTTGATGCTGACCGCCTTGGCCATACCGATGCCGCGTTCACTCATCAATTCTTCCAGGCTGGCTTCTTTCAGGCGGCGCAGGGTTCTGTATTTTATCATTATCTGCCGGGCCAGATCAAGCGCGTTGATTTTAGTGGTGCCCATACCCAGAATAATGGCTATAAGTTCATGGTCGTCCAAACGGCCTTCACCGAATTTGGCCAGTTTTTCCCGGGGCCTCATATCCTCTGGCAATTCCTTAATGCCTACCGCATGGTAGCTCATCTTCTACACCCCCCAATAATTGCAGGCCTTGTTTTTTCAGCATAAAATACAGGGTGTGAAGTGGCAATCCTACTACATTATAAAAACAGCCGTCGATATGATCCACAAATACGGCGCCTAAGCCTTGTGCCCCGTAAGAGCCGGCTTTGTCCAAAGGCTCACCGCTGGCTATATAGGCCCAGATTTCATCCTCCTGAATATTACGAAACCTGACTCGAGTTATTTCACTTGCAGCTTGTATACTTCCGTTACAGGTATTGAGAACACACAGGCCGGTTATCACTCGATGTTCCCGGCCGCTTAACAACGAAAGCATCTCAAAGGCTTCCCATTTATCGCGGGGCTTGCCCAGAATCCGGTTGTCCACTACCACAATGGTATCAGCCGCAATTATCAGTGCTTCAGGCTCTTGTGCCGCCACCGCCCTGGCTTTTGAGGCAGCTAATTCCAAACAGGCCGCGGCCGGGTCTCCATTAAAGTTGTCAAAGCTCTCATCTACGTCAGCGGGATTGCAGGAGAACCGCAGCCCGATCAACTCCAAAAGCGTCTTGCGACGGGGTGATTGCGACGCTAAGACCACACGCATGGCCATTTACCTCTCATTTACAGCTTTCTATACAAGGCATAGGCAATCAAAAAGCCCAGGAGAGTAAATATACTAACATGGAACATCAGCCCCAGGGTGAGCGAAAAGACCTTCAAATCCAGTGTAAAAGGGGCAAATCCCAGGTTTTGCATCCTCCCCAGAACCTGCCCGGCGGGCCACGTTTTAACTATAGCGTCCCCGATAAAACTCCCGATGATACCACCCAGTATCAGCAGCAGGGCGAGGATTTGCCATCCAGGTTGTATCTTACCGCGACTAGCCACAATAGCCTCCCAATCAACTTCTTTACAAGTTTAGCATTACCCCCAGGCAAAAACAAGGTAAGCAAAAAAGGAGAATACCTTGCTAACACAGCATTCTCCACTTTTTTTATTAATTTTTACACCCGGGCCGGTCTGAAAAAAGATCTAACGGTTCAGGGCCAGGTTAAAGCTTAAAACCTCCAGATTGACAGACAGGTCTACATTCCTGAAAACGATATCCGGGGGAACCTTCAAGACCCGCGGAGAAAAGTTCAGAATGGCCTTGACGCCGGCCTCCAGCAATTGCTCGGTAACATCCTGGGCATGGGTGGCCGGCACTGCGATAACCCCTATCTGAATATCGTATTGTTCAACCAGATCTTGCAGCTGATCCAGGGGCTGTACTCGCAGGGAGCCCAGTTTATTTCCGATAATATTGGGGTTTACATCCAAAATAGCGCAGATATTGAAACCGCGTTCGAAAAACCCCTGATATAGAGCCAGAGCTGAACCAAGCTTTCCTGCACCGACTATAATGGTGTTCCAGCGGTGGTCCAATCCCAATATTTTCATCAATTGACAATACAGTTCAGAAACCTTGTAGCCAACTCCGCGGGTTCCGAATTCTCCAAAATAAGCCAGGTCTTTTCTGACCTGAGCAGAACTGACGCCTACACCTTTGGCGATTTCGCCCGAAGATATAGTCTCTTCGCCCTCTTCCATTAACTGGTGCAGATATCTGGAATAAATAGACAGTCTCATCACGGTAGCTTCAGGTATCTTGAATACTTTCAAGAGTTCCAACTCCTTTGGCTGGCTGCAGTGTTCCATATGTTAAGTCAAAAACCACCAGCGAAAATGAATTCTTTCACTAACTAGGTAAGAATTAGACTCATTATATCAAAACCTTTATAAGGTTGTATACCACTATTGCTACCAGGGCGGAAGAAGGGATGGTCACAAACCAGGCTACGATGATTTGACGGGCTATATTCCAGCGCACCCCTTTGAGGCGTTTGGCAGCGCCCACCCCCATGATGGAAGATGATACCACATGGGTGGTGCTGACGGGTGCTCCCAGCATACTGGCTCCATAGATGACTACTGCGGAAGTGGCATCGGCTGCGAAGCCGTTGATAGGCTCAATGCGAAAGATCTTGCCGCCCATGGTGCGGATGATCTTCCAGCCTCCGAAGGCGGTGCCTGCTGACATGGATAAGGCACAGGCGACTTTGACCCACAGCGGGACGTAAAATTCGGGCAGAATGCTGGCACTGACCAGGACCATAGCGATAATGCCCATCGATTTCTGGGCATCATTGCTGCCATGGGCGAAGGAGGCCATACAGGCTGACACGACCTGCAGTTTGCGGAACTGATTGTTTATTCTGGCAGGGGCCGCATGTCGAAACACCCAGAATAAAACCGTCATAACCAGGCTCCCGGCTACCAGGCCGATAACCGGCGAGGTCAGCAAACCGGCCAGAATCTTAACGAAACCCGCCCACAAGACCTGCTCTGTTCCTACCGCGCCAATAACGGCTCCGATCAGGCCGCCGATCAAAGCGTGTGAGGAGCTGCTGGGTATGCCGAAATACCAGGTAAATAAGTTCCAGAAAATTGCCCCGATCAAGGCGCATATCAATACCAGAGGAGTGATCAGCTCTGGAGGTACAATGCTTTTACCGATGGTGTTGGCGACCGCAGTGCCGCTCAAGGCTCCGGCAAAGTTGAGAGTTGCGGCTACAACAATGGCCGCCCGCGGCGAGAGGGCTTTGGTAGATACTGAAGTTGCTATGGCATTGGCAGTGTCATGAAAACCGTTAATAAAGTCGAATATCAGCGCCAGGATTACCACCAGGCCGATTAACATCAAACTAGACATACTTAACCGCTATTCCCTTAAGGATATTGCTGACATTTTCACAGTAATCCAGCGTCGTTTCAAGATGCTCGTAGATTTCTTTCCATTTAATAATATCCACCACATTGCGGGTATTCTCAAAAAGAAGGGCAATACCCGCTCGATACAGGAAATCGCCCTCATGTTCGTAAGATCTGATTTTTTCGCTGGATTCGATGATACCGTTGTGGTTGGCTCTGACATCGGTCAACTGCGCTATCGCTGATTTTATCTCCTGGGCTGCCGCCTGCAGGACGTATGCCAGCTTAAGCACATAGTTTTCATTGGGTTTGCCGGCTTTATAGATTACAATTTTCTCCATAGTCCCCTGAATATGATCCAGAACATTGGTCAATTCCCGGGTTAACGCCAGGATATCTTCACGGTCAAACGGGGTTACAAATGAATTGTTGATCTGTTCCATGACTTTGGCCATGGTCTTATTGCCCCGTTCTTCAACCGCGCTGATGAGTTCCAGGTTATCAACCGGGTCGGTTTGATGCTCCAGAAAATCCTTTAATATATCAGCCGCTTCCGAGATGGCTTCAGCGATTTCATCAAAGTAGCTGAAAAATCTTTCCTCCCGTGGTTTTAACTTGATTACCACTGTATATGCCTCCCCGTATACATTGCTTTGGTATGATTTAATTATAACAATTTGCGCTTTAAAACAATGTTAACAATGTGTTAACGATGATGTAAGCTTCTCTTAACATAGGATTTACATTACTCAGGTTTTCCCACCATATACTGCCGGGCTTTGTCAATTACATAGAAAGAGCCGGTCACTAACAGATAAGACTGATCGGAGAGCAGCAAGCGGCTCAGGTCCACTGCTGTTTCAATGTCTTCTTCCAGCCGGCAAGGGATGTCCGGAAACAATTCTTGCCATACCTCAGCGCACCTCTGCCAGTGCCGGCTGCGATGGCCTGCCGGTCTGGTTACTACACAGTATCTGCAACCCGGACCCAGGATTTGCAGAACTCCCCGGGCATCTTTATCGTCGACCATCCCCACCAGCAAAACCCCCTCCCTTCCGGGCAGCAGTTCTGAAAGTGCCGTCTTCAAAGCCTGAGCCGCCTGGCGGTTGTGGGCCACATCGCATATTATCAAGGGATCCTGGCTGAGCATTTCTAAGCGGCCTTTGGTATGCAATTTCCCCAGCGCTGATTTAATATATTCGTCAGTGATGATAAACGACATTTTTTCCAATTCTGACAGAGCCGTCATGGCACAGGCCAGATTCCGCAGCTGAAATAGGCCGGGCAGGGAAAACCATATTGCCTGGATAGAGTGAGTTCCAACCTCAATATTTATTAATTGCCCGGAAAGATCCTTGCGTTCACCGGGGGTGACCGCAGCCTGTGAATACGGTACAACCGGGCTGTGCATCACTCCGGCCCAGGCCTCAATAACCCGCCGGGCCGCTTCATCCATCGGACCGACTACTACGGGAATGCCGGGTTTGATTATCCCGGCCTTATTGGCCGCGATTTGCGGCAGTGAATCGCCCAGATAAGCGGTGTGATCATAATCCACACCGGTGATGACGCATAAACAGGGAGAGGCCGCGGTAGTGGCGTCATAGCTCCCGCCCATGCCGGTTTCCAGTATAGCTATATCCACCCCCTCTTCTTGGAAGAAGAGAAAGGCGATGGCGGTCAGTATCTCGAACTCGCTGGGGAAATCCCCGCTATTGAGGCTCCGGGCTGCCTTCAGTACTTTTTCCAGATAAACATGTAGTTGACCGGGCGAAATAGCCCGGTCATCGATCTCAAATCGTTCGCAATAGGAGTGCACATGCGGGGAGCTGTATCGTCCGGTTCGATAGCCGGCAGCCGTCAAGACCCCGGCAATGATCAGTGCGGTAGAACCTTTGCCATTGGTGCCGGCGATATGCACTGCTTTAAGGTTTTGATGGGGATTGCCCAGGGCCTGCAAAAGCAAGTTGATCCGCTCCAGCCCCGGTTTGATGCCCAGCCGGCACAGCTCGTTGAGCTTTTGTTGGATCAGCCTTTCAATATCTGCAGACGTCTTATAATCCCCTCTCTTTTGGCACTGGCTTCCTGCAATTTGCCCTGTTCTTTGACAATGACCTCCTGCGGCGCCTTGGCCACAAACTGAGGGTTCTTAAGCTTGGCATCCGCTTTTTCCATTTCGGCCTCCGCGTTCCGCATCTCTTTCTGCAGGCGCTGTATCTCTTTATCCACATCGATGGCCCCTCCCAGGGGGACGTATATTTCAGCTTCGGCCATAAGACTGGCGGCGGCCTGCTGCGGCTTGTGTTCCAGCCCGGCCGCAATCCGCACCTGGCTCAAATTGGCCATCTCTGTGATCAAATTGCTGTTATCTTTGAGCATTGCCATTAAAGCCTCATCCCCGACCACCACTACGGCTTCAAGCGGCGCGCCGGGACTGACCGTGAATTCAGCCCGGATATTGCGTATAGAGCGGATCATCTGCATGATAATCCGCATGTCATCCACCGCCTCGGGCCACTGACGCTCCCCGGCCGGCCAGGCATCCAGCATGATGGTATCGCTATGCCCGGGCAGATGCTGATAGATCTCTTCGGTAATAAAGGGCATGAAGGGATGCAAGGCACGCAGTATATCCATCAAGACCCGTACCAATACGTTTTGCGCCACCAGGCGGGCCTGCTCACTGTCGCGGTTGAACAGGCGCGGCTTGGTCAGTTCGATATACCAGTCGCAGAACTCATCCCAAATAAACTCATACAGCTCACGGGCGGCCTCACCCAGGTCGTATTTTTCCAGGTGAGCGCTTACCGCCGCCAGCCGGGTGTTGAGTTCTGAAATAATCCAGCGATCCGCCAGGGTGAGCTCTTGTTCAGCCGGCTCCATGGCCCGGTAGCCATCCAGATTCATCAGGACAAATCTGGAGGCGTTCCAGATCTTGTTGGCAAAGTTCC
>DHBS01000009.1:87954-100242 GCA_002398825.1 Syntrophomonas sp. UBA4922
TCCAGATCTTGTTGGCAAAGTTCCTGGTGTTCTCTACTTTCTCCCAGTTGAAGCGCACATCATTGCCTGGAGTAACCCCGGTAGTCAAAGAGAAACGCAGGGTGTCGGCCCCGTATTTCTCGATCACCTCGATGGGATCGATGCCGTTATCCAGGGACTTGCTCATCTTGCGCCCCAGGCCGTCCAGAACCAGACCGTGAATATTTACGACCGAGAAAGGCGTTTGTCCGGTGTGCTCAATCCCGGAAAAAATCATCCTGGCCACCCAGAAGAAGATGATGTCCCTGCCGCTGACCAGCACGCTGGTCGGATAATAAAAGTCCAGATCAGTAGTTTTTTCGGGCCAGCCCAGGGTGGAAAACGGCCACAAGGCGCTGGAAAACCAGGTGTCCAGAACATCTTCGTCCTGCACCAGGTTGGAGGATTGGCATTTTGGGCAGTCTGCCGGATCAGTCCGGCTGCAGATCACCTCGCCACAGTCCTGGCAGTACCACACCGGGATGCGGTGCCCCCACCACAGCTGACGGCTGATGCACCAGTCACGGATGTTCTCCATCCAATTCGTGTAGATGCGGGTAAAGCGTTCCGGCACAAAGCGGGTCTCACCGGCCAATACCCTTTGAATAGCCGGTTCGGCCAGAGGCTTCATTTTAACAAACCACTGCGTAGAGATGAGCGGCTCGATGATAGTATCACAGCGCTGGCAATGCCCCACCGCATGCTGATGATCTTCGATTTTCAAGAGAAAGCCTCCCCGGGTCAGGTCTTCCACCACCCGCCGGCGGCATTCATTACGGCTCAAGCCCTGGTAGGCCCCGGCATTCTCATTCATGATGCCATGGTCGTCCATGACTGCGATTTGGGCCAGGTCATGGCGCAGCCCCATTTCGAAATCGTTGGGATCGTGGGCCGGAGTAACCTTTACCGCGCCGGTTCCAAATTCGCGGTCAACATAACTGTCCGCCACCACCGGGATCAATCTTCCCATCAACGGCAATACCACCTGACGGCCTATCATATGTTGATAGCGGCTGTCTTCGGGGTGAACCGCCACCCCGCTGTCACCCAGCATGGTCTCCGGTCTGGTAGTAGCCACCACTATATAATCATCGCTGTCCTGAAGGGGATATTTAATGTACCACAGCTTGCCGGCCGTGTCTTCATGCTCGACTTCTATATCTGAAATGGCGGTGTGGCAGCGGGGACACCAGTTGACAATGTAATCCCCTTTATAAATCAGGCCTTTTTCGAAAAGACTTACAAAAACTTCGCGCACCGCCCGGGAGCAGCCTTCATCCATGGTGAAGCGTTCCCTGCTCCAGTCGCAGGAAGCCCCCATCAGCCTCAACTGGCTGGTGATGCGGCTGCCGTACAGGTGCTTCCATTCCCACACTTTTTCCAGGAAGCCTTCACGCCCCAGGTCGTGTTTGGAAATGCCTTGCCGGGCCAGGGACTCTTCAACCCGGGCCTGGGTGGCGATACCGGCATGGTCGGTCCCGGGTACCCAGAGAGCGTTGTAACCCTGCATGCGGCGCCACCGGGTCAGGATGTCCTGAGGGGTGATATCCATGGCATGCCCGAGATGCAGGGCACCGGTGACATTGGGAGGCGGCATTACGATGGAAAACGGCTTTTGGCTATAATCAGGCTCGGGGGTAAAATAGCCCTGTTCTTCCCAATGTGAGTACCATTTCTTTTCCACCGCTTCGGGATTGTACACACTTGGCATATCATGACCGGTCGACATATGATGACCTCCTCCGTTCTCTATCACCATGCTTAAAACGCTGGTTCTTGAACTATATATTGTCAATTTTACTGAATATAGCCCCCGCTGCGCAAGCTATACCGCAAAATCATGGAAAAACGGCATTATTCCAATACATTTTTATACGATTATGTCCTTAACAGACCCAACCTAGACTTTTGGCTCACAGTATGATGAAATCCGGCCATTGGTGACTTACAAACGCCGTTGTGATAAGCTAAACTGAGCAAAATCCTTAGGGGGGACATCATCCTTGGCGAAACACAAAATCGGCCGCAACGCCCCCTGCCCTTGCGGCAGCGGTAAAAAGTACAAGCATTGCTGTGGCCCGGTGGCGGAAATCACTACTGTCTCGATAGATCCCTTTATCCGCTACAGCGGCATCATGACAGCTTTAAAACTCAAATTGGATCAAGCCAACCAGCACGATATCCGCAGGCATCGCCGCAGCCTGCAGAGCCGCTTTGTTCGTTTTGCCGCAGACCAGTATCTGCCCCGCGAACATGAGACCTTGTTCTCCGACTGGCTGTGGTTTGATGTGGCGGGCGACTCCGGAGGCAGCATCGGAGAGGCTTATTTGCTGGAAAACGGAGCATACCTTGATACAGCCTCCCGCAATTGTTTGGAGGCCTTGAATCGATCAAGATTGGGAATTTATGAAGCCATCGGTTCATCTCATATGCACCTTTTAGTAAGGGACCTGGCCACCGGTCTGGAGCGGGAGGTTCTGCTTAAAGAAGCCCTGGAGTTCGATAACAGCGAGACTATACTGCTTCTGGGCAGGCTGGCGGAACTGCCGGAGGACAACATCTTTTCGGGAATGGTCTTAATGGTCCGGGATCAATCCCTGGAAAAATCCTTCTTAACCGAACATATCCAATATTTGTTGAATCTGACCCCGGACGAGGATGCTGAAGAAATATTCAAAGATAACGGTGAGATAATTTACGGTATATTCAATCATGCTCAAAATAAAACCATGCTCAAGCTCAATGACATCAGGCTGCTCTATCACCACAGCACCCAGGAGGAAGCCCTGCAGCGCATCTTGTCCGGTTCTGCGGGCTATAAGATGATCCATCGCAGCCAGGGCTGGCTGTGGCTGGCGGCAGGAGACGGTTCCGGCCCTTATGCGCGCCTGGCGGTTGGTCCGGAAATCATTTTAAGCTGTGCAGATTTGCTGGATGAGGTTAACAGCCAGCAAAAAAGCCTAAGCGAACTCTGGCCCGACCAACCCCTGCAACTCTTCAGCAGTGTGCTCTATCCCGATCCGCCCCCTGCAGAGCTGATACCTTTGTGGTTTATGGTGGTGAAGGATAAGGAGACCGAACGCTGGCTGGACCTGCCTCATCCCGAGGAGGACCTTACCCCCAGACAGATCCTGGCTCAAGAAGAAGGGAAAGAGTCCCTTGACGCCTTGCTGGCCCGATTTGAAAAGACGCGGGAAAGTGAGGAGGAAAAAGAGCTGGCGGCTTATATGAGGGAACGCCTGCATACCGATATTCAAACCTCGAAACAGAACTGATACCAGAGGCCGGGTCTCTCCTGCACCGCCTGGCGCAGTTCTTCCACCCCGGGGGCAGATTGAGGTCCTTTTTAACTCCAGAATTATTATCTGGAGTTAATTAACACCATTGCAAGTGGTCTGTACCCCACCCGCCGGGTAAACAAGGGTCAAGCTCTTAAGCTTTGCAGCTTAAGAGCTTGACCTGAAGCTTGTCAAATATGTTTTTACTATGCAGCCAGTTGCAGAGCTTTGACAATCACGGTAGCTGCCTCCGCCCGGCTGGCATTATTTTGCGGCCGGAAGGTATTATCCGGATAGCCGTTGATTATCTGGTTCTGGCTGGCTGTTGCCACAGCATTGCCGGCCCAGGCGGAAATCTTGTTGCCATCGGCAAAGGCTTTGCCTTCCTTAACCTCGGCCAGTTTAGCCGCCTTAACCACCATTACCGCCATCTGTTCCCGGGTAATGGAATCATCCGGACCAAAGCTGGTATCGCTATAGCCGTTTACTATCCCGTAGGCCGCTGCGGTAGCTATGGCATCTTGTGCCCAGTGCCCGGCAGTGTCGTTAAAGACTTTACCCTGCTTCTGTTCCAGCTGCAAGGCCTTGACCAGAATACTGGCAAACTCTGCCCGGCTGATTCCCTGATCGGGCTTAAAGGTGCCATCCGGATATCCCCCGATAGCTCCCAGGGATATTAATTCGGCAATAGCCGGCTGAGCCCAGTGCTCTTGAATATCACTCAGGTTTACCAGCTCACCGGGGCTAAGCGGCAGGCTGGCCTGCGCCTTTTCAACAGCTATGATCGCCAACTTGGTAAAGTGCTTGATCTCGCCGCTCACTGTAGCTGCTGCCAGGTCGACCTTGATATTATCCAAGGCGATCCATCGGTTTTCCTCTTCGTTCAGATAACAGATGATAAGGTCATATTTGTTGGTATCTACTTTGGACTTATCGAAGGTAAGGGTAATGGTAACCGCTTTGTCGAAGTTCCCGTCCTGATCTTTGGTAATTTCTATTACATCACTGGCCAGTATGCTCTTAGCGGCCATAGGCAGATCGGAAACATCAGTTATTTTCTGTACTGCCACTTTGATGCTCTGATTAAAGGATGCCGCAGGAATTAAAATCATTGCGCCATACTCATTTATGGTTCCTCCGTCTGTACCGATCTCCTGTTCAGCTGACGGGCCGGCTCCCCCGGCTGCGGATGCGGTTCCAGTAGTGGTGAATTCAAAGGATTGTATAGCGCCTAAAGTACCACCGTTATTCGCCTCAAAATCTGCGGCTAATTCAACTACATAAATCGTACCGGATTTCAAATTATCAAACATGAGTTCAAGCCGGCGGATCTTAACCGCATCGTCTCCCTGGCCTTGTTTGATGTAATTGTAATCCGAGTATTGGACCTCGCTGCCGGTATTTTTTTCATAGACCTTGATTTTGCTTAAATTACTGTTCAAGGTTCTATCAATACCACTATCGAAGTCAAACTGCAAAAGGGTATCTGTCGGCGAAAGTTTGGCTTTATTGAAGCTGACGTTCAAGCCTCCGGAAGTCCCGCTTCCTGAGCCGTCGCCGCCTCCGCCGCCGCCATCATTTCCGGCCGCACTTTGTTCATAAGCAGCAAATAAGGTAAAGTGCTTGGTCCAGATGACAAGATCCTGACCGTCGTCAACTTTGCCGTCTTCTCCCGCGGGAAGGTTGGCATCCGCCCAGGCCTGGCTGTTTGTAGCACAGACATTGGTTATGGGAGTAAAGGTTCCGTTTCTGAAGTAACCGACATCCTTGCCGGCTTGGCCGGGAATGACCAGCTTGACCGCCTGGCTGAATGTAAGCGGCACATCGCCAAAGCCTACCTCAATTACTGCTTTTACCGTAGCGGTTTTGTCCGCATCCGGGGTAACGGTAACACTATCGTTGGCCCGCACAGTGGGGACATTGATGGTTCCATCCCATCCCTCAGGAGCGCTGACGGTTGTCCCGGCCGGGATTTCCACCTGCACCGGAGCAGCATCGATAGAAGTATCGGCAGTAATGGTCAAGGCCGGTAAAGCCCCGGTCTGGACCTCACCACCGGCCGGTGCATTCAGCAACCCCCCGACATTGATGGTGGCATTATTTATACCTTCTGGGATCGTTACCGTAGTTGCTGGAGTAGTGCCGGCTACCGCTAAGTTTTTGTTGCCTTCGTCTACAGTTACACTTGATCCGGTGATCACCTTATGCATTTTTTGAGTGACTCCGGTGTCACTGTATCCTGTGGCTTTAACTACTATTTCATAATCCCTGGCCTCAGTGAACAACCCGGCGCCAATGGTGATCTTGCCTGCGCTTACACTATACTGGCCGCTTATGGAACTGCCGTCGATGGTTACATCGGAGATAGCATTCCTCCAGGCCGCCTCATCAATGAATGTGATGTCGACCGGATTGCCCACGTGATTGTCACTTGCGTCTTTTTTCAAAGTCGGTGGATTGGTCAGAGCCTCTCCGATCTGAGTGCTGAAGCTCTCCACTAATCCCCCATCGACCGATTTTAACTGTTTGGCCGGATCAGCGCTCTTCGTGTAACTGATAGTTACATTATTAGCGCCAGTGGCCTTGGTGCTTAACACCAGTTTGATTTTCTCCACCGTGTTGGTTGTCTCTACCCCGCTTACGGCGACCGCAGCACCGTCAACGGTTACCGTAAACTGCCCCTGAGTGCCGGCAGGATCTGCCATCTCTTTGTCAAAAGTAAGGCTCAGATCTCCTTTACTGGTTATTTCGCCCGATAGCAGTTTTGGCGCCGGCACCGGAGCAGGAGCGCTATTGATTGTCTGGGTGATGCTGGCGTCAGCATAGCCGGTTGCTTTTACAATGATGACATAGTCTTTGGCTTCGTCAAACACCCCGGCATCAATGGTGATCTTGCCTGCACTTACACTATATTGGCCGCTTATGGAACCGCCGTCGATGGTTACATCGGAGATGGCATTCCTCCATGCCGCGTCATCAATGAATGTAATATCGACCAGATTGCCCACCAAGTTACCACTGGTATCTGCTTGCAAAACCGGTGGGTTGGCCGGATCGCCTGCTGAATTTTTGCTGATGGTTTGTGTCACATACACATCCGGATAACCGGTAGACCTGATCAGCAAATCATAATCTTTATCCTCGGTGAAGGCGCCAGCGCCAATTTGAATATGGCCCGGGCTTACTGTGCACTTGTCGAATACAGAGATGCCGTCACGATCATAATCTCCGCCAATTTGAACGTCACTGATGGCATTCAGCCATTTGTCGCTTCCATTCAGGTAAATGTCTAACGGAGATCCGATCTGTCCGTTCATGGTTCCCTGAGCAGGAGTTCTAACCGTTATACTTGGTCCATAGGTGCTCGCGTTGTCCACTATTTCCAATTTAAAGGTGTAGTCATGATTCTCAAGCAGTCCGGTAACCGTATATCTAACATCTCCGCTCGATACAGTGGCCACCTGCTCGCCGTTGCGTAAAATTCTAATCTGAGCATTGGTGGTGGGAGGTCCAATTATAGTAGGCATTTTCCAGTTCAGGGTCATGCTGTCACTCTGAAGATTGGTCACCGCCAGCCAGTCAGAACCCAGCGCCCAGTTGGTTGGCTCACCGGAAGTGGTTTTTACCGTAATACTGGGGCCAGGACTTTCTGCTCCCAGTGTGTCTTGGGCGTAGATCTGGAAGGTATACTCGGTATTCGGCTGCAGATGTTTTTGGTCGATATAAACCACAGCATTGCTCGGGTTGTTTGCTTTAGTCCAGTATACTGTCCATTTACCATCATAGTACACTTTATACAAACGGACCCCTTGTTCATCCGTGGCCGGGTTCCAGTTCAAAATCACACTGGTGGGGCCGACCTCGGTAACGCTTACCTGGCTGCCCTCCGGCCAAACCGGAGCGGTGTTTTCAGTTGTTGTAACATCAACACTTGGACCGTCCAGGCTCCATTTGCCCTGGGCATTCCCGGCTTCAACCTTGAATTGGTATATTATCCCTGGCAACAGTCTGGTAACACGGCAGCTTGTATCTGTCCCAGGGACTTCCGCTACAAGATTAGCCCCCTGGTACACCCTGTATCCCGTTACCGCAACCGGATCGCCGGCTCCGCTCCAGGAGAGAGTAAGTTCGCTTTCATCAATTTCGCTGGCTGTCAGGCCGCCATCCACCCAAGTGGGGGCAGCAGTTAAACCGGTTAGCTCATCCTTATCCGCCTGGTACCAGACCACCGGGTTGAAGAGACTGTCATAATTCTTAACCAAAACTACCGGCCCGGAACCCGGTGTCAGCTCATTGCTCTCCAGCAAAGCTATACCGGCCCTTTCAGCAGCGTCCTGGTTATTGATCAGTACATCATTAACTTTACTATTGGCTGAAGTCCGGGTCTGCACTAATATACCGTTGTCACAATTGCTTATTTTATTACCCTCCAGAGTTGCAGTTCGTCCATAGGGTATTAAAAATCCCGCCGAAGGGCCGCTGCTGGTATTTCCCTGGAATCCGGTGATTATGTTATTTATAGCCAACAATTCCCCGTTTGTATTATAGCTCACCGCATATCCGGGTTTACCGGCACCGTCGAAGGTGCAGCTCTCAATCCTGATGCCCGGGGAATACGAGTTATTAGATTGTTGAATACTTACGGGAGCAACTTTGGTAGGGCCAAAACGGCAATTGGTAAGCCACAAGCTGCCGCCATTGACTAGTACGTAGCTATCCAGGGCTTCTCCGCCCTTAAATTCTACGTTCTCAAACCTAAATCCGCTCCCCCCGTGCGCTATAGCCATGGCATCGTATGAGGCTCCGGTAGCGTCAATAACGCCATTTTTGATAATAGCGTTTACACCATCCTTATAAACTCCCGAATTAAGGTAACAGTCCTGGAAAACGAGAGTCTTCCCTTTTAAGTCTAGAGTATTGTCGGGGAGGCTTTCTTCAAAAGGTGTCAACATAACAATCTTTTGAATATTATCCTTGTTTAAAGCCGTCCAGAATTCGTACGCGGTATCCCGAACACCATTATGACCGTCTTTCATGCGAACAGGCATTACCCCGCCTTCCCAGGGTTCCCAGCTCACATTTATCTTCCAGGATGCAGTGGCAGTGCCTCCCTGACGATTAATCGTCGCGGTCAGGGTAACTTCTCTGTCCAGACCATCGGCAGGTTTGACCACTATAACATTGTAACCGGGCAGGGTTCTAATTACTTCCGGATCGCTGGAAGACCAAGTTATCCCGACACCAGGCCAAGAACTGTAAGTGTTGGGCAGTTGGAAATCGGTCACCACATGATCAAAACTGTCCCCGGGAGCAAAAGTTATAGGCAGCGTCCCATCCAGTAATTGTTGTTTTACCTTTTCAACTACACTGGCATCATCCTCAAATAATACCATTAAATCTCCTGCAGGTTTCATTGGTTCACCGGCTCCGACACCGACATTGGTGTGCCAGGTCCAGTTGCCCATGCGGTCATAGGCTTTTAAGTTGTAGGCGTAGGTCTGACCGACCTGCAAGGCGGGGTCGGCATCAGTATAGTGATAGGTCCCGCCGGAACTATCCGCTAGATCGATCAGGCCGATCATATTGCCATCCCGGTAAATCTCGATTTTGGAGAGCGCATCAGTATCATGAGCCTGTATTTGTGGGAAAGTAATTGTTTTGTTTTGAATGTCAACTATAGCTCCACCGGTAAACGTGGCAGGACCGGGCAGCCAGTTGTCGTAAAATACCTGGTAGATAAAGCTTCCGCCCGTTTCCGGCACATCGGCAGCCGCCACACTGATAATATGCTTATCTGCCTGGCTCCGATCCGGTACCAGGTATTGAATTACCCAGGCACTGGGGTTCGATTTGTCAGCAGTGGCGTCACCTGATTTATCTACAACGTAAACCGACACCTGGTCGATATTAAGCGCGGGATCAACCGGGAAAGAGAGGGTCGCATTTTTGGCATCACCAGACCCCTGGAGATAGACCTCATAGGCATACCCTACCGGGAATATTTTATATCTCATTTCCGCTGGAAGAGTTGTTCGTTTTATACCGGTCTGGTTGTTTCCTGTTGAGTCTAAACCATCGGGATAAACGGTAACATTGTCATCAAAACAAAGAGCTGCACCATTTTCCATTTCCACTTTGTTTCCGTCGACAGCTATAAAGACAGTCTGGCTGACAACCGTACCAGAGCCGCCCATTGCCCGTACTTCTACCTGGCTGACACCGGATACCAGACTTAAAGCACTGGCATCAACCGTTGCCGTTGTACCCGCATAAGATAAAACTGTCCAGGCACTGGAATCTCCGCCCGTAACTATACGGTATTCCAGGTTAGCTCCGGACGGCAGTCCGGCTAATGTCAGATTTGACCCGGAAAGCGTTGCTTTGGTAAACGTTATACCTGGCAGCTCATCAACGATTGTAAACTTAATTTCTATTGCTGGATCGCCCAGTTTGGCCCCATTCTTAAACGTCACTTCCGGGGAAATAGCAATTTTATAGACGGTGCTTAGGGCCAGGGGAGACCCGGGGCGAATAAATATATTATTCTTCTCAGGATTGGTGTTGTCAGCATTACCTAACGCGAATATATCCACGTCTGGCACTACTTGACCGCTGTTGTCCCGCAAGCTGATACAACTTATGTTTTGGGCAGCATTGTATACTACATTGTTGGAAAACTTCAATTTAATAACCGGATCGACTGGTACGGCCGAATTGCTTGAGATCACGGCCCCCTGGGTAGAGGTATTATCACCGTTAATCTCGCAAATATAAGCCGTTACCCTCGTATCAGCCTTAACTGTATATGCAGCAGTCAGGACACTACTGTCCTGCATACCGTCCTTGACAGCTATTGCTTTGATGGTTTTGGCCTCGTCAATTATAATAGGATTTTCATAGAGGCTACTGGAACCGGTCGGGGGTGTTCCATCAAGGGTATAGTAGATGGACGCCCCGGCAGTCGCCGTTGTCAGAGCCACTGTCGTGTTTTTATCCACTTCGCCGGCCCCGGGATTCGCTGACGGTGTCTCCACAACCGGTTGAGAAACATTGTTTGCAACATCGATTCCTGTAAAGCTTTCTAAAAGTCCGCCACCGGCTGACGCTACAGTTCCTGGCGTATAGCTAATCTTAACTCTATCCCCATATACGACCGGCGTGGTCAGAGCAAGGTCAATTTTTTTAGAGTCATCAGTGTTCAGAACAGCCGCCGTTGCCGGGTCGGCATTACCATTAACCAGGACGGTAAATTGATCTTTTTGGCTGCTGGGGTCGGCCATGGTCATGTTGAATTCTACCGTTACCTTGCTTCCCGTTGTATCGGTAGATGCTCCAACTAAAGCCGGTACAGGCTGTTCGACCTTCAGGGCCTGATACAGCACGGTCGTCCCGCTGGTATCGTAGATGGTGATCCCATAGCTGCCGTCTACCGGAGCGGTTATCTGGTTGGAGGCCAATAGAGCATCAACTGCCTGTTGGGCGCTTTCTTGATCGGTAATAACTACACCGTTCAGAGTTGCCCCAATCATCGCTTCTATCTTTGAATTAATGATATTATTGGCCAGAGTGGCGATGCCCGCTTCGATCTTGATATTGGCGCCGGAAGCAAAAGTGTTGCCGGTTAAGGTCAGCTTCTTGCCATACCCTGGCTTACCTTTGTTTACGGCGGATGTAGTCGCAAATAAAACGTAATTCTTTACCGGAGAAAAGCTGCAGTTACTGGCAACTATGTCATACGCCCCGGTTGTATCATTCTCCGAAGCATAAATGATATACTGAAAGCCTTCTGTATTCTGAAAAATAACATTTTCAAAATTCAGGCTGCGGCTATTGGCAAGATTTACTACTCTTTGTACTGTGGATACATTATTGCCATCCACTATCAGGTTGCCCATATCCAATCTGGCAGTACTGAACGATAACATATAAATTCCACTAAAATCCGGTACGATTTTTTTATTGTGACAGTCAATAATTCCCAGATCCACTGAAACATCTACATATTTTTTCAGCACAATGGTTTTTACCAGTTCCCTATTTAAAGCATATCTAAACTCGGTAAGGGAACTGACAGGCGCTGTCTCCGTCCAGCGCACGGTAAGGTTGTATTCCTTAGTGTCTGTCACTGTGCCACATGTGATAGTTTCGGTCAGTTTTACAGCAACAGAATCGGCATCAGGTTTGGTTACCGTAAAAGTATTTGCCTTTAATGGACTTAGGACATCAGTATTGGAAGACTCGAAGGTAACTGTGGCAGCACCATAAGGTGCACTCTTGATCTCTAGGTTCTGGGTCACACTGTCAACGCCGTCCCCTTCCGCAAAGCTAACCAGTTCCATCGCTTTGATGGCTGCCACTGTTCCGGCATCGTCCGCTACCGTAACAGTAACTTCCGGCGAAAAGTCAGATACGTTGTCATACCAGTCCCGGGTCTTCATGCTGTAGCGATAGGTGTTGCCTGGTTGAACTGTTTTATCGCTGTATGAATAATACTTATCATAATGTCCTTGTGTAGCACTACTATTAGGATTCGGCAAATTAAGCAGCAAGACTCCATCGCGATAAATATCGAAGCTGCTAATTCCTGAAGGATCTACAGTTTGTACTCCATCAACTCTGGGAGCATTGATCCTGAACTTCACTTCGTTTGACAATATAGAAGTTAAGTCCAGTGTATACGTGCTTGCATGGGTATCCTCAAAAAGTGCGAAATGCCCGATCCCATCCCGGTAATTCCACGCATTGGACTGCAAAGCTTTTCCGCCATTCACCCCATCAACAAGTTTCGGGTAGCCTTCAGCGGCTTTCTGGGTCCTCCAATTAGGCGGAGGGACAGCCCAGTAAATGGAAGACTTTGCCGGATCCATTCCTTCCTTTAGGGGAAGGCTAAGAAGCACATTGCCCCTAAAACCATAGCTAAATTGAAGTTTAACAACTTTCCCGATGTTCAGCCCCGGAATAGGATCCTGCTGTACCTCTGTTACCGTCAATG
>DHBS01000009.1:100441-101424 GCA_002398825.1 Syntrophomonas sp. UBA4922
CAATGCCGCCCTCAAAAATCATTGGGTTAACCGTGTCAACTACCGCAGGAACGCCCAGCGGCAATACCTGAGATGTTGGGTCTGCTGCTGCCAGGGTTGTCAGCTGAGTGCTGGGCCCGTTCGTACTCCAGTTTCCGTCCGCATCTCCTGCTTCCACTTTGAAGGTATAGTCAGTGTCGGCATCAAGGCTGTTGATGCTACATTCATAAACGGCGCCACTCACCGTGGCAGCTACGGAATTATCTTCCGTGTTATAAACTTTGTAATCTGTAACACCGGCATCATCTGTTGCTGGTGTCCAGGTCAAGGTTGCGCCGGTCTGGGTCACGTCACTGGCACTCAGAGTTGCATCTTCCGGCCACTGGGGCACTTGATCGTTCCCGTATTCCGGCAACTCCTGAGGGGTCTGATCAGGTACTGCTAGGGTTGTCAACTGAATGCTGGGCCCGTTCGCACTCCAATTCCCGGCAGCATTGCCGGCTTCCACCTTGAAGGTATAGTCGGTGCCGGCATCAAGGCTGTCGATGCTACATTCATAAACGGCGCCGCTCACAGTGGCAGCCACGGAATTGTTGTTCACGTCGTAAATTCTATAATCTGTAACACCTGTATCATCCGCTGCAGGTGTCCAGGTAAGGGTAGCCCCGGTCTGGGTCACTTCACTGGCGCTCAGGGTTGCATCTTCCGACCACTGGGGTACTTGATCGTTCCCGTATGTCGGTAACACATTGAAAACCATTGATATCATAAAAACTAGCATTGTCAAGATGGCTATCTTCGACCTGGTCGAACCTCTTAAACCCAATTCTCATTCCCTCCCCATTCTTTTTCTAACAAACAACCAGCAGAATAAATCGGATAAATAGATCCCCCGTTCGTACGTACTTTTCTATTAAACCTCCTCTCTGTTGCCGATAATATGATAATTGCTCCAAGCTTAGGTTTACTTTTATTGAAGCGTTTGGGTATATCTCCCCATAAAA
>DHBS01000009.1:101562-102352 GCA_002398825.1 Syntrophomonas sp. UBA4922
GTTTGGGTATATCTCCCCATAAAAACCAAAAACCCGGCGGAAAGACGCCGGGTTAAGATGACCTGATAGACTAGTCACCAGCAGCCAGTTCAATAGGAAAGGCGGACTGCGAAAAGCAGTCCGCCCTTGATCTGGCCGAATTCAGCTTCTCCTTTCCACAGTGGGGGGCACACCCGTTTCCCAGTATACCGTAACGCCCTGAAAACCATGGTCTATTACTTTAGGTCGTCAGGTTCGGAGCATATTAAATTGGTAGCTGTTATGGTTAGAAAACCATTATCCCGAAACCGCCTTACAGCATATCCCCTTTAACGCCGTCCAATATGTTCCTATAGGTATACTAATTTATATCTATAGGCATCTTTATTAGATACTAACATAACATAATAAAATATTACATAAAATATTTATTTTATTTATTTATCCTTGTTTATGTTAGTTTGGCATTAAAAATATATCCATGAAAAGTCTTCCTGTATGGCAAGTATTGTATATTTCTTTAAATCATGGCATAATCCGTTACTAGAGAGGTGGTTAATTGATGGACTTTGGGAGCCGCTTGAAACAGCTCAGGGAAGGCCGGAAGCTTTCAACCTCCAAGCTTTCCAAGCAATCCGGTCTGAGCCAGTCTTTTATCTGGAGAATTGAATCGGGAGAAAAGCAGCCTACCTTAGAGACCTTGAAGAAACTGTCCCAGGGGCTGGGGATGAGTTTAGGCGAACTGCTGGGCCAGGACTTGATGAGCAAACCCCAATCGTCAAAGATCAACCGGATCGCCAGCAATATACGG
>DHBS01000009.1:102487-103009 GCA_002398825.1 Syntrophomonas sp. UBA4922
CGCCAGCAATATACGGAGACTGCCGCCGGAGCAGGTGGATGCCCTTGATTTATTTATCGCCTCGCTGAGCGATGGACACGGCTCCGGCGAGCACACCTTAGCCTTAAAGGCGATCAACCTCAACCATTCCGAACCGGATGGTTTTGAAATAGAGCTGGTCTTCTCGGCCAATGTCTCCGCGGTTATGGAGCACAGAATACCGGACGGCATGAAAAGAAATCTGGAGTGTTTCCGCCTGTTTGACCAAAACATGAAGGAAGTGCCCATCGAGCTCATACCGGGTAACAAGCGAATGTATGGCAAAATGGCCGGAAGGACGTTTATTGTCAGGCCTCTTTCCCGGCTGGCTGATAGAAAGGCCTATAAGATTTCAATATCCAAATTCCTGCAGGCCAATAACTACAGTTATCTGAAAGAAGACCACACCATCCTGTTTTCAAAACGGGAAATCATGGACATCACACCCTTTAACCAGGAATTGTGCAATTCGTATCTTTCCTTGATGCTGGTCCGCAGCAATAT
>DHBS01000009.1:103208-103681 GCA_002398825.1 Syntrophomonas sp. UBA4922
TCCCGGTTGACAAGGATATTAAGCTGACCTTTTCCAACAACATCATTGCCGAAGCAGTACGGGAAAACAATCTGCAGTGCTTCTCTTTGGAAAGCAGCAAGAAGCAGCCGGTCGACATCAAGATCATTATGGCGGAGCCCGATGATGATTCCGAAAGGCAAAAGGAAATCATCATCCATCCCCAACAGGCCCTGCAAAGCAATACCGCTTATGTTCTGACCATTTCCGAAAGTCTTCGGGGCGCTAATAAGAAGAGTTTGGGGATCGATAAGATCATTACCTTCACCACCGGTGCGGCCAATTCTTCCGCTGACGGCGAACAAGACGGCGTGTCGATAGCGTAGATGAAAAGCGCCACATCTCTGTGGCGGCTTCGGTTTTTATGTATTTTTGCGTCCGACTGTCATTTCATATCAGCGTTTTAGTTCAAGGTCGAGGATCTCCTGCATCGCCTGGCGCAGTTCTTCCACCCC
>DHBS01000009.1:103826-115858 GCA_002398825.1 Syntrophomonas sp. UBA4922
CGCCTGGCGCAGTTCTTCCACCCCGGCGCCGCTGACGGTGGAGAAGCACAAGGGTTCCACCCCGGGGGGCAGATTGAGGTCCTTTTTGATGACCGCGAGGTGTTTGCCGCGGGCGCCGCGGGATATCTTATCCGCTTTGGTAGCCACACACAGGACGGGCAGCTGCTGATGGAGGAGCCAGCTTTGAACCAGAATATCATCCCGGCTGGGAGGATGCCTTATGTCCACCAAGTGTAATATGCCCCTGAGCTGCTGGCGTTTGGTAAGGTATGCCTCGATGAACTTCCCCCACTTGGCCTGTTCTGTTTTGCTCACTTTAGCATAGCCATACCCCGGCAAGTCGACCAGATACCAGCTTTCATTGATAAGATAGTAGTTTATAGTGCGGGTTTTTCCCGGGGTAGAACTGGAGCGGGCCAGGCTTTTACGGTTGACCAGTTTGTTGATCAGCGAGGATTTGCCTACATTGGAGCGGCCTACAACAGCGATTTCCGGCATGGAACCTTCCGGCAGATCTTTTATGTGTACATAAACGCCCTGCAGTTCAGCTTTCTTAATTTTCATATTTATTGTTACGATCCTCTCTGCCAAATAAGGCATGAATGAAGAAGAGAACCAGCAGTCCCCTCCCTCACTCATGCCTCTTTTTCTTAGGGTTGGCCCCCTTATGACGGAGGAATCTGCTCCTGTTCCGGCTTGATCAGGGTTTGGGCAAGAACATCATCCATATGGGACACGGTAACAAAGTTCAACTTGCGGCGTACATTGCCGGGAATGTCTTCCAGATCCTTTTTGTTCTCCACCGGTAAGATCACGGTGCGTATGCCGGCGCGGTGAGCCGCCAGGACCTTTTCTTTGAGTCCCCCGATGGGCAGAATCCGCCCCCGCAGAGTGATCTCGCCGGTCATAGCGACGTCGCTGCGGGCCGCGTTTCCTGACAAGGCCGAGGCCAGTGCGGTGGCGATGGTAATCCCCGCCGAGGGACCGTCTTTGGGAATAGCCCCTTCCGGCACATGCAAATGCAGGTCATATTCCGACTGGAGCTCCGGCTTGATGCCCAGTTCTTCAGCCTTGGATTTAACATAGGTCAGGGCCGCCTGGGCCGATTCCTTCATCACATCACCCAGTTTCCCGGTGAGGATGAGCTTGCCTTTGCCTTTGAGCAAGGCTACTTCCACTGACAGGATATCGCCGCCGGTTTCAGTCCAGGCCAGGCCGGTGGCAACCCCGACCTGATCCTCTTTCTCCGCCACCCCGAAGCGATATTTTTCTTTGCCCAGGAACTTGCTGATATTACTCCCGGTCACGCTGATAAAGGTTTTGGAATCCTCCACTACCATGCGGGCCACTTTGCGGCACACCGAAGCGATCTGCCGCTCCAGATTGCGCACCCCGGCTTCGCGGGTGTATTCGCGGATGATTTTCCGCACCGACCCTTCGGAAAACTCTATGTGCTTTTCTTTAAGCCCGTGCTCTTTGATCTGTTTGGGCACCAGGTAGCCCAAAGCGATATGCACTTTGTCTTCCTCGGTATAGCTGCTGATTTCTATGATTTCCATACGGTCCAATAAAGGCCTGGGAATATTGAAAGCCGAATTGGCCGTAGTTATGAACATGACCTTGGAAAGATCAAAGGGAATCTCCAGATAATGATCGCTGAAGCTGAAATTCTGCTCCGGATCCAGCACCTCCAAAAGGGCTGAAGCTGGATCGCCGCGGAAATCCATGGTCATTTTATCGATCTCATCCAGCAGGAATACCGGGTTGCGGGAACCGGCCTGTTTGATACCCTGCAGGACCCTTCCCGGCATGGAGCCCACATAGGTGCGGCGATGGCCTCTGATCTCAGCCTCATCACGAATGCCTCCCAGAGACATACGCACAAACTTGCGGCCTAAAGAGCGGGCTACCGATTTGCCCAATGAGGTTTTCCCCACTCCGGGGGGGCCGACCAGACAGAGGATGGGGCCTTTCATTTTCTTGGCCAGCTTGCGGATGGCCAGATATTCGAGTATTCTCTCTTTGGGTTTTTCCAGGCCATAATGATCCGCCTCCAGTATGCCTGCGGCCACTTTGAGGTCGAGCCGGTCCCTGGTTTCAACCGACCAGGGCAGCGACAGAATCCAATCCAGGTAATTCCTCACTACCACCGCCTCCGCAACCATAGGCGGCATTTTTTCCAGTCTTTCCAGTTCTTTGTAGGCCTTTTCCCGGGCGTCTTTGGGCATATTGGCCTCTTCGATGCGCTCCCGCAATTCTTCCACCTCGCTGGTGCGATCGTCTTTTTCGCCCAGCTCCTTTTGAATAGCCTTCATCTGCTCGCGCAGATAGTACTCCTTCTGGGTCTTTTCCATCTGTTTGCGCACCCGGATATTGATCTTCCGTTCCAGCTCCAGGACTTCCATCTCTTTGGCCAGGATCTCGCACAGATACTCCAGACGCGGCCCTACTTCCAGGGCTTCCAAGATCCGCTGTTTTTCTTGAATGCGCAGGGTCAGGTGTGAAGCGGTAACATCGGCCAGACGGCCCGGTTCATCTATAGCCACCACAGATACCACGGTTTCCGGAGGGATCTTTTTGCTCATACGCACATACTGTTCAAACTGCGCGATCAAGGTTCGCATAAGGGCTTCGACCTGAGCGTCTTTTTCATGCACATCGTCATGATATTCAGCTATGGTCACCTTTATAAAAGGCTCATGATCGGTATAGCCCTTGATCTCGGCGCGATGCAGACCCTCAACCAGAACTCGCATGGTCCCTCCGGGCATTTTAAGGATTTGCCTGATCTCCGCCACCGTACCGATGGCAAAGATATCCTCTTCCTCGGGTTCATCAGTCTGGGCCTCTTTTTGTGTAGCCAGAAAAATCTCTTTGTTTTCCAGCATGGCCTCTTCGATGGCCTTGATGGATTTTTTACGCCCCACATCCAGGTGAATCACAGTATATGGAAAAACCAGCATGCCACGCAGGGGCAGCATGGCAATTTGACGGTATTCTTTAATTTCTTGCACCATTACACCTCCCAGCCATTTATTCTACTATATGTGTTCAAAAGGGGCAATATTGCATAGGATTTGCTTTTTCGCGGCAGCTATATGCCTATGATTCCATTATATGTTTATATTCTCGCAGATAAAAGCCTTATCAAACACCTGTTGCAGATCTTGAACCGGAATAATCTCAATATCAGGGAAGCTGGTGAAGATGTTGAGCCAGTTGTCCTCAGGGATAATAGCCCGTTTGATACCGGCTTTACGAGCTGCTTCGATTTTGCTTACCACTCCTCCCACCGGTTTGACCTTACCGTGTACTGAAACCTCCCCGGTCATAGCCAGGAGATGGTCTACCGGCAGACCTTGGTTGGCGGAATAAATGGCGGTAGCTATACTGACCCCGGCCGAAGGCCCGTCAACCGGAACCCCGCCAGGAAAGTTCAAATGAATATTATAATCTTTGAGTTTAAGGCCATATCGGGCTTGCAAAACCGTCAACACGTTTTCCACCGCGCCCCGGGCCATACTCTTGCGGCTGTACTTGCGGTCCGCTCCCCCCATCTCTTCCTGCTCAACTACTCCGGTAGCCGTCCACTGCCCGCGGCCGTCGTCTACCGATATGCAGTTGCATTCCACCTCGATCAAGGTACCCACATTAGCGCCATAAACGGCCAAACCGTTTACCACCCCCACGGTGGGAACATGTTTGAGTTTCACTTCCGGCCGGGGGGAAAAGCGCCCGTTGTTTAAGACCTTCTCCACCGTGCTCAGGGTGATGCGGTTATTATTATCCATTTGAGCAATTCCCGCAGCGAGCTGCACAATATTGACAGCTTCGCGGCCGTTGCCGGCATAGCGGATGATCTCATGCAAGGCCTCCTCATCGATCTCAAATTGTATCTTTTGAACCGCGCTCAGAGCGATGCGGCGGATATCTTCTTTATCGAGGGGGTTAAAAAAAACCTCCATACAGCGGGAACGCAGGGCCGGGGCTATCTCGCCGGGCATGCGGGTGGTGGCCCCCACCAGCCTGAAATCAGCCGGCAGCCCGTTCACAAAGATGTCGTGGATGTGCTGCGGTATATTGGGATCATTTTCGGTAAAATAAGCGCTTTCAAGGAGAACAATGCGGTCTTCCAATACCTTTAACAGCTTGTTCATCTGAGTGGGATGCAGTTCCCCGATCTCATCAATAAAAAGAATGCCGCCATGGGCCTTGGTGCAGGCGCCCGGCTTGGGCTGCGGAACTCCGGCCGAACCCAGGGACCCGGCTCCCTGATAGATGGGGTCATGAACCGAGCCGATCAAGGGGTCGGCGATGTTTCTCTCGTCAAATCTGGTAATAGTGGCATCGACTTCAACGAATTTGGCCTCGTTTCCAAAGGGGGAAGCCTGGTTTTTCTTGGCTTCTTCCAGTACCAGGCGAGCCGCGGCGGTTTTTCCCACCCCGGGAGGTCCGTAGATGATTACATGCTGGGGATTGGGGCCGCACAGGGCGGAGCGTAATAAATCGATGCCTTCCTCCTGACCGACCACATCCGACAGGTGGGCGGGGCGGGTCAGGCTGGAGAGCGGTTCACTGAGTTTGACCTTGCGCATCTGTCTGAGTTTATGGGTCTCTTTTTCGGCCTCCCTGACTACCACGTTTTTTCTGCTTTGCTGATTCTTCAAAAGGTTCCAGAAATACATGCCGATGATAATCGCGAAGGCCAATTGTATCAAATATAAAACTGCCCCGTATCTTATAAAGAAATCATTCAATTGCTGTTTTTCCTTCCTTCCGTTTTACAATATTATTCCCGATAGCGTATCTTTGGTATAAGGAAAATCAGCAAGTAAAAAAAGGCAGCTTTCGCTGCCTTTTCCTTATTGACCAGTGTATTATCAGTTTACTTTGCGCTTGGCTTCGACCGTCACCAAAAGAGGCTCTTCCTTTTTCTCGATGACGTCTTTGGTAACCACTACTTTGGTGATATCGATGCGGGATGGAACCTCGTACATCACATTCAGCATGATGTCTTCGATGATAGCCCTCAGTCCCCTGGCTCCAGTATTGCGGCGCAGGGCTTCCTGGGCAATGGCTTCCATGGCGTCCTCCATAAACTCCAGATCCACCCCATCCAATTCCAGCAGTTTCTTATACTGTTTGACCAGAGCGTTCTTGGGTTCTTTCAAGATGCGCACCAGAACCTGCGCGTCCAGGGCTTCCAGGGTGACAATTATGGGAACACGGCCAACGAATTCGGGGATCAGGCCATACTTAAGCAAATCTTGGGGCAGGATCATTTCCAGGATCTCGCCGATTTTCTTTTCCTGGCGGATCTTGATGTCCGCTCCGAATCCCATCACCTGATGGCCGATACGGTTTTGAATGATCTTGTCGATGCCTTCAAAAGCCCCGCCGCAGATGAACAGGATATTACTGGTATCTATCTGGATAAATTCCTGATGAGGGTGTTTGCGTCCGCCCTGCGGAGGAACGGAAGCCACCGTTCCCTCCAGGATTTTCAACAAGGCCTGCTGTACGCCTTCACCGGAAACATCCCGCGTGATACTGGGATTATCCGTTTTCCTGGCAATTTTGTCTATTTCGTCGATATAAACGATGCCTTTTTCAGCCTTTTCGATATCATAATCGGCCGCTTGTATGAGTTTGAGCAGTATGTTCTCAACATCTTCACCGACATACCCTGCTTCCGTAAGAGAGGTTGCATCCGCGATCGCAAAGGGCACATTGAGAATACGCGCCAGGGTCTGGGCCAGCAAGGTCTTACCGCTGCCGGTAGGCCCCAGCATCATGATATTGCTCTTCTGCAACTCCACATCGTCCAGTTTCATCCCCAGGTTGATGCGTTTGTAGTGGTTGTAAACCGCCACTGCCAGCGATTTTTTGGCCTTCTCCTGGCCGATAACGTAATCGTCCAGAATCTCTTTGATCTCATTGGGCTTGGGGATGTCCCCCATTTCAAATCCCAGATCGTCAGCCAGTTCCTCTTCAATAATTTCATTGCACAACTCGATGCATTCATCGCAGATGTACACGCCGGGTCCAGCGACCAGTTTCTTGACCTGGTCCTGGGTCTTGCCACAAAATGAGCATTTCAGTTGACCTTTTTCGTCCCCGTACTTGTGCATTAGTTCACCCCTCTTGGCGAGCCTCCCTATTTTTTCTGGGATTCTCTTTTGAATACCTCGTCGATGAGGCCGTAATCCTTAGCTTCTTCAGCAGTCATAAAATAATCTCTTTCCGTATCCGCCTTCACCTTCTCCAGGCTCTGACCGGTCCGCTCGGAAAGGATCCGGTTCAAAGTCGCTTTGGACTTCAGTATCTGCCGGGTACGAATTTCGATGTCTGTGGCCTGCCCCTGAGTGCCCCCCCAGGGTTGATGAATCATGATCTCTGCGTTAGGCAGGGCGAACCGTTTGCCTTTCGCTCCGGCAGCAAGCAGGAAAGCTCCCATGCTGGCCGCCAGACCTACGCATATCGTCGAGACATCCGGGCGAACATACTGCATGGTATCATAAATAGCCATGCCGGCGGTGATGGATCCACCAGGGCTGTTGATATACAAAGAAATATCTTTGTCTGGCGCCTCTGCTTCCAGGAAAAGGAGCTGGGCGATGACCAGATTGGCAACGGTATCATCCACCGCACTGCCCAAAAAAACGATGCGGTCCTTTAATAAACGGGAGTAGATGTCATAAGACCTCTCGCCCCGATTGGTTTGTTCTACTACCATTGGTATCAGGTATGACATGATTATTCACCTCTTAGTACAAAAATTATTCAAATTAAATTTTACTGTTCTCTCCGGTCTTGATTTAATCTGTTACAGGTGCTTCTGTTTCAGGAGTTGTTTCAATGATTATGGCTTTATCTAATAAATAATCTATGGCTTTATCCACCTTAAGCTGCATGGTAACACCTTCCATTATTTCTTCCAGGCGCTCCCTGGCATCCTCTATGGATAAGCCGGTATTGTTAGCCACTTCTTCTATGTGTTTGTTTATTTCTTCGTCGCTGACTTCAATCCCTTTTTCTTCAACCAGTTTTTCCAGCAGGAAATCGTATTTAACTTTGGTCTCCGCCTCCGGATACAGGGATTCACGGAGTTTATCAATGCTGCTGCCGGTGATCTGCAGGTACTGGTTCAGGTCCAGCCCCTGGGAGTTCATGCGATATTCAAACTGACGCAGCATGATATCGGCGTGCTCCTTGACAACCGCTTCAGCCACCGGTATTTCGCAGCGCTGCAGGGCCTGATTCAGCAATTCCTGGCGCATGAGGTCGCGTTTTCTGCCCTCAGCCTGTTCCAGCAGGTTTTGCTTGATGCTGCCGCGCAGTTCTTCAACAGTTTCAAATTCGCTTACCTCTTGTACAAAACTGTCATCCAAATCCCTGATTTGTTTGGTTTCAATCTTATTGACCTTTATTGTGAAGACCGCTTCCTTGCCGGCCAATTCTTCGGATTGATAATCTTCCGGAAATTTTACGGTGACATCTTTTTCTTCACCGGTTTTTACACCCACGACCTGCTCTTCATAACCGGGAATAAAGGTATTGGAGCCTAACTCCAGAGGATAGTTTTCGCCTTTACCGCCGGCGAAGGGCACCCCGTCGATAAATCCTTCAAAATCATGGTACACGGTGTCCCCGTTTACCGCAGCTTCATCATCCGCTTTCACCACCAGCTGAGCATAGCGAGTCTGCATATCATTGATTCTGTTTTCCACATCCTGATCGGTGACCTCAAATGCGGGTACTGAGATTTCAATACCTTCCAGATCGCCCAGAATAACCTCGGGTTTGACCGGAATGCGGGCTTTAAAAGTAAACGCCTCGCCGACGTTGATTTCGTCGATGTCAAAAGTGGGCTGTGCGATGGGCACAATCTCAAGCTGCTTGACAGCTTCTTCATAGGCCAAGGGCACGATATATTCTATAGCATCCTGGTAGAGGATCTCGGTTCCGAAACGGGCTTCCAACAGTTGGCGAGGAACGCGGCCCTTACGAAATCCAGGCAAGGATACCTCTTTCACAACCTTAAGATAAGCCTTTTGCAGACCTTCTTCCAATTGCTCGGCATCAACCTCTACCGCTATGTATGCTTCACTGTGTTCTATTTTTTCTAACCTGGCTTCCATTTATGCTCCTCCTAACTGCTACCAATTATTATCATTGCTCAGCATTGCCACAATGTTATTAGATTATCCCTGATTTACCAATTTGTAAATACATAATAAATCCTGATAAAGAATTTACCCTAATTATAACAAAAACACAACACCCCGGCGCAAGCCGAGGTATAGGATGCAAATGGAGCGGAAGACGAGATTCGAACTCGCGACCCTCGCCTTGGCAAGGCGATGCTCTACCACTGAGCCACTTCCGCATGCACTTTTCTATAATATACAGTATATCCGCCCTTGTCCATAAGTCAAGTCAGGAAGCCTACAATTTTTTCACCTGTCGGCCTGCATTCGCTTGATGGTAGCTGCATCCAGACGCCCGCTGAGCGGCAGCCCGGCCTGGTCCTGATAAGCTGACAGGGCTTCCTCCCAGGCCTGGGCATCCTGCCGGTCAGCCGGCATATACCCCTGAGCAATGAGAGCTTCCCGGACAAATGCTATATCCTCTTCGGTCAGTAAATCTATTCTGGCTTCGCCATAGCTCGAATCATTGGGGGCGTTACTGTAGTATTGCCGGGTACTGATGGTCAGCTGCTGTAATTCGCGCAGGTCGCTGTTGGCGGCTTTTTGCGCCTCCAAGATGTCTTTCACCGTTTTTTCCAGGCCCTGCATCACCTCGACTGAACTGGCCGCCGTTTCCAGGCGGTCTGTGTCCGGATAACGGCTTTCAGTCCCACAACCTGACAGGGCAAAAAGCAGCAGTATGATCAACAGCCCCCTAATCCGCACCGCAAAACACCTCTCCTGAATGTGATATATACCTTTAAGATATATATCGTCGCAGGAGAGGCGTAATTTTAGTGCCCTTAGCGGTTTATCCATTTATGAATTCATGATGCTGAGATAGAGCGGGGTGGTCATATACCCGACCGGCTGATTGAGATCCTCCAGACGCTGGAAACACTCGCGGGTCTTTTCGGGCTGCTCCATCTCGTAATAGACCCATCCCAGGTAGAACAAAGAGTCATCATAATAATTGCTGTTGGGAAACAGGTTCAGGTAATTGCTGTATAAACGCTCAGCCCGGGGATAGTCTTTTTGCAGGAATGATATCCTGGCCAGGTAATACTGGGCTTCGCGATGCAGATAGTCCTGGCTCCCCATAGCGACCACCATTCCCAGATTGCTGGAGGCAGTTTTGAAGTCGGCCTCCAGATATGCGTTGAGTCCCTTCTCATAGTAGAATCTTTCCTGGTGTTCATCATAATAAGAGCCGCCCATTTCATCTTCCGCATAGCCGGGGACGTTGGAGAGGTCGATGGCCGGCGCCTCTGTTTTTTGTGGGGCTTGCGGCGGGGCCGCATACTCGACACTGGCCAAGCTCTGCAGCGGTATATCGACGTGCTGCTGATTTAGAGCGGGCACTGTGTTTTGATGCCAGGCAGCTCCGCCCATGACCAGCATCAGACATGCTGCCCCGGCCACTATCTGCCAGGATTTGCTGTGGGGTTTCTTCGGGGCAGTTCTGCTCATGATCGATTCAGGGACTTTGGGAAGAGTTGCCCGGGTGGACGAGGTTGTCGCGGCCAGATAGCCCAGGAGGTTCTCATTGCTGCAGTCGATTTCCAGGCCCTTATTCCAGGCTCGCTGCGCCCGGTTGCGGTCCCCGTTGGCCAGATAGCACAAGCCCAGGAGCTGATACAGGCTCACAAAACCATCCTGCTCCAGCTTGAGTTCCTGCAGCATATCCATCGCGGCGGAATAGTTTTTGCGTTCCATCTGATCAATAGCCTCATCGAAACGCTTTATCCAGAACTGGAAGGATGGTTTCTTAATCTCCGCCAAGCGTTTTAAAACAGCACTGCCGGCCGTCTTAGTCTCCCTAGCCTGCTCCCACCATGTGACCGCCTGCTTGAAGTCGCCCAGACGGAAACTGCATTCTCCCGCCATCTCCAGCCACTGAACATCTGCTGCATCGGCATGCTCATTCAGCACCGCCAGGGCTGCGGAAATCTCATGGGCTTCCATTTTGGCCAGGGCCAGTTCCAAGAAATCGTTGTTGTTGTCACTGTTATTCAATCAATACCACCCCCTTACTGCTAAGTTCCACACCAGTCTATAAATACCTTCCATTTTTTGTAAGTCAAATTCCCCCAAATTGCGGCTTTTATAGTTGTCATCAGCCAGGGTTAGCACAAATAAGCATATAGAAACAGAGTCAATGAGGAGCGTGATCAAATATATGTATACGTCGCGATTTTTGCGCCTTACCCAGCCACACATGCAGGGCCCGGACGTTCTGGCCATCAATCAGGCTCTGCATAATCTGGGGTACTTGCGCGTGAAGGCAGACGACATTTTTCATGCCGAGACTGAGCAATCTCTGCGCCAATGGCAGGAAAAAGTCGGAATAAATCCGGATGGGGTGGTCGATCCCGATGTATGGTGCCGCCTGTCCAGCCAGTGTGTAATGACTTATGAGCAGATCGTGGCTGCCCAGCGTTACCCGGCCATAACTATAGACCTGCAAAGCCGCCGGCTGTTCTTTTTCAACAGCCCCGAGACATCCCGTACCTACCCGGTGGCCATAGGCAAGAGAAGCACTCCCAGCCCGCCGGGCAACTGGACCATTGTGCAGAAGGCCTTAAACCCCGGAGGTCCGTTCGGAGTCCGCTGGATGCGTCTGAGCGTTCCCTGGGGAGGCTACGGCATACACGGCACCAATAATCCCCGCTCCATCGGAAGGCTGGCCAGCCACGGCTGCATACGCATGTATAACCGGGATGTGACTGGACTGTATGACCAGGTTCCTCTGGGTACGCCGGTATATATTATAGGGGAGAGCCTGACCGGGCGGGTGATGCAGCAGGGCGCCCGGGGAGGAGATGTTTCCATAGTTCAGCGCCGTTTGCGCCGGTTAGGGTACTACAAATACAAAATAGACCGGGTCTTCGGACCCAAAATGCATGACAGCGTAGTGCGTTTCCAGCAGGCCAGCAACCTTACAGCTGACGGGGTAATCGGCCCCGAAACCTATGTGGCCATACAAAAAGCCCTGGATATGCGCAGCAACGATATCGACCCGTAATCAATCACTTCCTTTTATATAGCGCTACGCTATATGGTGAATACGGTATATTCAGCCGGGGTATAAGCCGCTGCTATTCCCAGCAAAACTGTGCCGGGAGGTCGGGGAGGCGGAACAATCTATCACAGCAGATGATACCCCCGGTTGGCGTTGCTGTTAATTCCAGACCAGGCTAAGCTCGAAATTGACACCTTCTCCTGAGGGATGATAATATATAAGAGCTCGGGGCGTGGCGCAGCTTGGTAGCGCGTCTGATTTGGGATCAGAAGGCCGCAGGTTCAAATCCTGTCGCCCCGACCATGAAGAATATCGAACCCGCCGATGCTGGCGGGTTTTTGTATGGGGCGCTTTTTCTGATCTCAGGATGGCGTCCCATACTATGTTCCGCATTATCCCTTATTATTGGCTGGGCGCATGTGCGCAGGAAATTTATCGAAGCATTAAGGACATTGCCGGCTGCCCAGAAAGACCAGCCTGTGGCAGCCAGTGTGGGGCTTGATTACTTCAATCGATTTATTTGCCATTGAACGGCAACTGAAAGAGCTATCCAGCCAGGATCCTGGCGGTCAACAATCATGACGGAATGTTCACCATTTATGTGGAAAAGAGCGGATTGGCATAAACTTCAAAATTTTTGGATTGACAAAACTGAAAGGGAGAATATAATATATTAATAATCATATAAGTTTACTAGGTTATAACGGTTGACCAGACATCTGGAGACCAGGTCGCATTGCCAAAATGCCGACTGGTCTTTTTTTCTTTCTGTAACGGAATTATTGTGTTAAAACTGCTGCGCAGTTTCTTCCGATGCTTAA
>DHBS01000009.1:116011-116701 GCA_002398825.1 Syntrophomonas sp. UBA4922
CGCAGTTTCTTCCGATGCTTAAAGGACACAGGTTGAATCTTAAGGCAGAGGGATGGGGAAGATCAGTTGGAATTCAAATTCATATGGAGGGAGAAAAATGAGTTCGGAAAGATTTTTATTTACCTCGGAATCGGTGACCGAAGGCCATCCTGACAAGCTGGCCGATCAGATTTCTGACGGTATTCTGGACGCCATTTTAGCCGGCGACCCGGAGGGCCGGGTGGCGGTGGAAACCCTGGTCACCACCGGTCTGGTGGTGGTGACCGGAGAAGTGAGCACCGCAGTCTATATCGACATCCCCAGGATTGTCAGAGAAACCATTAAAAAGGTCGGCTATACCAGGGCCAAATATGGTTTTGACGGAGATACCTGCGCGGTCATAACCACTCTCGACGAACAATCACCCGATATCGCCCAGGGGATTGACCGCTCGGCAGAAACCAAAAGCAGCCAGCCGCACGCTGACCAGCTGGATCTGATCGGGGCGGGAGACCAGGGCCTGGTTTTTGGTTATGCCAGCAACGAAACTCCGGAATACCTGCCTCTGCCTATCGTATTGGCCCATCGGCTGACCAAACGGCTGGCCGAGCTGAGAAAAAACCGAATACTCCCTTATTTAAGGCCGGACGGCAAGAGCCAGGTAACGGTCGAATATGAAAACGGACAACCGCTGAGAGTGGACACGGTGGT
>DHBS01000009.1:116836-116990 GCA_002398825.1 Syntrophomonas sp. UBA4922
GGACACGGTGGTGATTTCAACCCAGCATCATCCCGACCTGGCTCTCGACGATATTAGAAAAGATGTGATTGAGCAGGTGATTAAGCCGGTAATTCCCAGTCATCTCTTGGACAGCGACACCAAATATTACGTGAATCCCACCGGCCGGTTTGTG
>DHBS01000005.1:0-3520 GCA_002398825.1 Syntrophomonas sp. UBA4922
TGCAACCCTTATGCAACAAAAGGGGTTTTTACATTTGCATTATCTACCTGCTATAACATAACTCCTAACTCCTAACCCCTCACTATCTTATACTTGGAGGTATGGCATGGGCAGTTATTCCCGGCTTTTTTTTCTTATTATAATACTATTTCTGGCAGTTTTCATGCTGCTCAACCCTCAGGAAACAGTAAATGCTGCTTCCTCAGGGTTCAAATTGTGGTTTTCCATAATTGTACCCGCCCTTCTCCCCTTCTTTATTTTGGCTGAACTACTGGTTAACCTGGGCGTTCCAAGGATTTTGGGGATATTGTTGGAACCGGTTATGCGCCCGCTTTTCAATCTGCCCGGTTGCAGTTCATTGGTAGTGGTCATGGGATTTACCTCCGGTTTTCCGGTAGGTGCAATACTAAGCAAAAAACTCTATGATGAAAAGATGATTAGCGGTGAAGAAATGTCGCGTCTGGTTTCTTTCACCAACAACTGCAGTCCCCTTTTTATCATTGGAGCGGTGGGAGTAGGAATGTTTGGTTCTCCCTTCCTGGGATATATCCTGGCCCTGTCTCATTACTTATCCAACCTCATAGTCGGTATGTTCTGGGGGCAAAGAACGAAGAAACCCTTACGGAATATATCTCGCCTCCCCCTTAGCCAGGAGTTATCCCAGGCCCTGGCGGAAGCGAGAGAAAATTACTGCGGCCCGGGAAAACTCCTGAGTGATGCCATAAAAAATAGCCTGAACAACATTCTGGCTATTGCTGGCTTTATTATTCTGTTTTCCGTAATAACGCAGATGTTCTCCTTCTGGGGTATAATTGATCTCCTGGCCCTTTTTCTATTAAAGATATTATCTATTTTTAATCTTTCTTATGAGCTTATCTATGGCTGGTTAATGGGCTTATTTGAAATTACCATCGGTGCCAGGGCCATAACTGCCACCTCCCCTGCCAATATCCTGCCCCAACTGCTGGCGGTCAGCAGCACACTGGCTTGGAGCGGCCTCTCCATTATCGCCCAGGTGATGAGCATTGTGGTGGGCACCCCGGTAAAACTCTCGTTTTATCTATACTCCCGCCTTCTGCAAATGTCTTTATCAATTCTTATAACAGCTATCGCCTACAAGCTCCTGGCAACCGGGCAGCAGAGTGTCCTATCCTTTTCCCTTCCCTACAACAAAGCCTTATACTCCTTTGATGCCTGGGGCATCTCCATTGCCTGTCTTTGGGTATGTTTTCTGCTACTGGCATTTATGCTTGCAAGCAGCCTTTATCTCAGAAGACCTTGAAAAAGGAATATATACTCTTATATGTCCCCTTGGCCTTATTCCTGTCTCAGAGCTTCCTTACCCTGCTGCACAGCATCCAGACCCTTTTGCAAAACTATTTCCATATGAGAGAGCAGACCGTCTGCATAGTCATCCGCATCCCGGCGAATATCCTGGGCTACCTGCTCAGCTTTGGCTATTATATCTTCCGCCACTTTCATGGCATTGCGGGTAATCTCGTTATCATCAACCATACGAGCCACCCGATCCCGGGATTGTTCCATAACGGTTTCCGCCTCGGCACAGGCATCCTTAACTATCCGCTCCTTTTCTGACAATAGAAGCCTGGCTGTCTCCAGATCCTCCGGCAAAATAGCCCGTATTCTGTCCAGCCGATCCAGAAAGCGAGGGCTTTCTATTAAGACCTTATCGTTCATTAAGGGAACCTTTTTACTGTTCTTTACCATTTGTTCCATTTCGTCCAGTATCCTGAATATCTCCATCATGCCCCTGTTCCTCCTTATCCAGGCGATAGTAGTGTAAACTCGACTCTCCGTAATGATTTAAGCGGTATCGCTCCAATCCGTCCAAGCTTTCGGGCAGGCTTTTTTTCCGCGGTGCCCGAATTATCACTATACCTTTTTCATTCAAAAGCTCTGCCTTATCCAAGGCATCCATTATCAGATCAAAAATCTTCTCCTGGGTAAAGGGAGGATCTACATAAATATAATCAAAACGCAAACCCCTCCTGCGCAGCGCCTCCACAGCCTTGAAGACATCGTTGCGCAATACTTGGTAATCTCCGGAAAAACCACAACGGTCCAGATTAGCCTTTATGGTCTTGACTGCCTCCCGGTTATTATCGACAAAACAAACCCACTTCGCCTTCCGGCTCAAGGCTTCAATACCCACACTGCCACTTCCGGCAAACAGATCCAGCAGCATAGCACCTTCTATACCCAAAGCAATTATGTTAAAAAGGCTTTCCTTTATCCTGTCTGTAACCGGTCTGGTATTCATTCCGGGAGGAGCCTTTAAAGGCCTTCCCCGGGCCATTCCTCCAATTACCCTCATTGTTACTCCCTCTGTTTTATTATTCGCTCTTAAACCTTGTTTGCCCTTTTTTGCCACAGTTTATTTTATCATAAAATAGAAGCATAAGGAGACGATTCATCTCTGTGCTATTTTGGGGAGCCTGAAAGAACCGCTCCTAATCTACTCTTTAGTTAAAATTTTTT
Source organism: Syntrophomonas sp. UBA4922 (assembly GCA_002398825.1). Lineage (GTDB taxonomy): Bacteria > Bacillota > Syntrophomonadia > Syntrophomonadales > Syntrophomonadaceae > DTU019. Next base: position 2,500 of record DHBS01000005.1, read on the forward strand.
TTGTAATTTTGTATATATAATCAAATAACGGGTAATTATATAATTACCAGATAAAAGTCTGGTAACAAACCCTCCCCAACAACTTTACAAAATTCTCCTCTCCCCAAAAATGGCGACTGAACAGTCGCCATTTTTACTTGAAAGCCAGGAATTTTTATGAATATTTATTCCTTAAAAAACGGATAATAAACCCATAGGAGGTAGCCAATATGATAAACCGGGAATTTAATATCTATATAGACATGGCAATAGAAGCCCGTGATCTGGTAAGAGGTGCCGGCGATCAAGAAATACCTGGGGTAAAGGAAGATATTAAACAATTAAAAAACATCAAAATAACCACTATAACTGTTCTCGATCAAAATGGAGCCGAAAAATTGGGACGGCCTATCGGCAGTTATGTAACTATAGAATCTCCTCCTTTAAAAATAAATGACCCTTATGTTCGCGATGAGATAGTAGAAGCCATGGAAGAAAGCATGCACACTCTAATAGGAGAAAATTTAAAACCCCAGGACACGGTCCTGCTGGTGGGATTGGGCAATTGGAGAGCCACCGCCGATGCCCTCGGTCCAAGATTTATCGAATACAGCCCCATTACCCGCCATTATCATAATTATGCCCCGGACGCTCTGGTCGAAGGAATGCGGCCTACTTGCGGCATATCCCCGGGAGTCCTGGGTATTACCGGCCTGGAAACTTTCGATGTTATAAAAGGGATAGTGGAAAAAGTTCAACCGGCCCTGCTGGTAGCGGTCGATGCCCTGGCAGCGCAGGATGTCAAACGTATCGGCACCAGTATTCAAATGTGCAATACCGGTATTCAACCTGGTTCCGGGGTGGGCAATGCGCGTCATGCCATTACCGAGCAAGAGCTGGGGGTACCGGTTATAGCCATCGGTTGTCCCACTATAGTTAATGCCGCCATAATCGCCAATGAAGCGGTAAAGAATTTCTGTTACAATATCGGTGCCCCGTTTAATGAAACTACCTCACTCGATGCGATTAAAGAAATACTCAG
>DHBS01000005.1:3693-20879 GCA_002398825.1 Syntrophomonas sp. UBA4922
CCCTTTGGAGGAAGCCTGGGAGTAACCCCAAAAGAAATAGATGAGATTATCGAAAACACCACCCGCATTATTTCCATGGGGGTAGCCCGCTCCCTCTTTCCGGGTATATCGGAAGAACAACTGCTGCTCTATGCTACTTAAAATGGAATAAGTCCCTCACGCTTATTCCATGAAAACAAGCGGATATATATTAATCCGCTTGTTAACAATAGTATAATTATTTAGTTTACCTTAGTTCGTTACTATTGGTATTTGGCAGGTTTAGGGTTATTTCGGCCTTAAACCTTGCCAGATGCCCTCTGCTGATAATCATAAATCATTTTCTTAACCATCTGTCCGCCGATGCTTCCTGCCTGCTTGGATGTCAGGTCTCCATTGTAACCCTGCTTCAAGCTAACACCAACTTCTCCAGCAGCTTCCATTTTGAAAGTATCCATAGCGGCTCTGGCCTGGGGAACTAAAAGCTGGTTGTTTCTAGCCATTTCGTTTCACCTCCTTTGCCTGGTGTAGTTTTATTTTTTCCCCGGACGAAACTAATATGCTAGAAGTATTTTCTTTACTTCTTAATATTTTTCTGCTTTTTTTCTACAGGTTTGGACAAGCCCATTTCCTGGCTAACTTCAAATTTGATTCGTTCCATAGCCTCTTTAGTATCCTTTTTACTCTCCACTCTTTTTGCCTCCTTGATTAATAAGAAAAGAATCAGTTTTTATAACAAAAATTGGCGATAAAAAAACTACTAACCGCAAAGTTAGTAGTATTATGATGCTTAAAAAAAGATAATAATATTTTACCATATTTTTACTTATGCATTATATCGCCTAGCAAGCATTTAAACTTTATTCCACCGACAACAAGTAGCGGTAGTGAGGCTGCCCGCCATAATGAAGATCCACTTCACAATCCGGATAATTCTTGATTATTTGCTCTTTTAAACCATTAGCCTCTTCTTCGCTAACATCTTCCCCATAGAAGAAGGTAATCAACTCACTATCCTCATCAACCATTCTCTCCAGGAGCTTCAATACCGCCTCGCCGGCATTATCAGCCGTAACGCTTATTTCATCTTCTATGAGGCCAATAGTATCCCCGCTTTTTATTTCCAGGCCATTCAGTTGGGAATCCCTAACCGCATAGGTAACCTCGCCATATTTAACCTGTTTCATCTCTTCTATCATAGCCTGGGCCACATCCTCCAGAGCCAATTCAGGATTAAAAGCAATCAGAGCTGTAATAGCCTGCATTACCGATCTGCTGGGAACCACTGCCACCGGCTTATCGCTGAGCTGTTTGGCTTGTTCTGCGGCCATTATAATGTTGCTGTTATTAGGTAAAACAATCACATTGGGTGCCGGTACCTCTTTACAAGCATTTAATAGATCCTCAATACTCGGATTCATGGTTTGCCCACCTTCGACCACCACATCTACGCCCAGGTTCTGCAGTATTTGCACTACCCCTGATCCCGCTCCCACAGCTACCAGGCCTATATTCTTCAAGTTCTTGCTGGCTGCCGCCAGTTCCTCATTGAACCGGGTCCAGTTATCCCGATGCTCATGTACTTCTTCCAACATATTGTTAATCTTTATATCGGACAAGCTTCCCCATTGCAAGCAGGACTCCAGCACTTTCCCGGGATGATTGGAATGAATGTGAACTTTAACCAGCTCATCACCGCCCACCACCAGCATAGAATCACCCAGGGGAGCCAAATGCTCTTTTATCTCCGCGGGTTCGAGCTCCTTTCCCTTTATCAGGGTTTCGGTACAGTATTGAAAATCCAGGCTTAAAACTTCTTCAACCCGTTTATCCTGCCATCCCAACTCCACCTGTTTGTCGTAACTTTCCAGAATGATATCCTGGTTCTGAACCAATCCCTCCAGAACCCCTTCGAAGAAAATCATCAACCCCTGCCCGCCTGCATCTACCACCCCGGCTTCCTTCAGGATAGGCAGCATCATCGGTGTTTTCTGCAAGGTCTGGTGACCTGCCTTGATAGCTAGCAGCAGAGTCCTTACTATATCTGAATCCTTTTTCGCTTCGGCTTCAGCAGCCCGGGCCAGCTCCCGGATTACGGTCAGAATAGTTCCTTCCACCGGTTTCATTACCGCCTCATAAGCCGTATTGGCACCCGCTTTTAAGGCCTGAGCCAGATCCGTTGCCGCAGCTTGTTCTTTGCCCTCCATCAACCTGGCAAATCCACGAAAAACCTGGGACAAAATTACCCCGGAATTGCCCCGTGCGCCCATCAAGGAACCGGTGGAAATAGCTTTGGCCACGGTGGCCAAAGACTGCCCCCTGGCCTTTTCGCCTTCTTTTACCGCTGACAAAAGGGTTAAATACATATTGGTACCCGTATCTCCATCCGGTACCGGAAACACATTCAAAGCATCTACCCGGTCTCGCTCATGCTCCAGCTTTATACAACCTGATTTAACCGCCCTTATCAGGTCGTTGCCATCAATCTTTAGCAAACTCAAATCTAATATCCTCCCCTATTTCCCCGTCACGACTTTTATCCCTTTTACATTAACATTGACCGCTGCTACTTTCAAACCAGTATTATTCTGGACAACATAGGCCACTTTCTGAATAACATTACTGGCTACTTCACTGATCTTGATACCATAGCCCACAATAACATAAACATCGATAATCAAACCGTCTTCACTGGAGCGAACCAGCACCCCTTTGCGGATCGATTCCAGCCCTAGAATACTGGTAATTCCACTCTGCCAGTCAATGGGAACCATGCCCACCAATCCATAACAATCCACCGTTGCCAGGCCGGCAATAGTTTCAATAACTTCCTTTTCCATATCAATATCACCTAATTCACTAGTCTTGATTTTAATCATTTATGTCCCTCCTAACACGGATTCTTTTGCCAAGTTACCAGTATAATCTTAATTCTACAAGCCAATTATTATTCCTTCTTCTTGCCCTTTACTAGCTCTTTTGGTACAATGTTTAGGTGCACGGTTTAAGAGAGGGGGCAAAATAATGGCCAAATGTGATATTTGCGGGAAAGGCGTGGGCTTTGGAAAAAAGTACAGCCACTCCCATATAAGAACCAACCGGCAATGGAAGCCTAATATTCAGCGGGTTAAAGCGATTATCGACAACACACCTCAAAAGATAAACGTTTGTACACGTTGCCTGCGTTCCGGAAAAGTACAGCGGGCCCTATAAATTCAGTCCATGAAAAGCCCCAGTCTTATGGCTGAGGCTTTTTTGCGTTCATTATCTGTTGCGGAGTGTAACGATACTGCTCATTGCAGAAGTTGCAGGTTATTTCTACAATGCCTTCATCATCACATAACCTCTCGATTTCCTCCCGGCTGTAACTGGAGAGGATAACCGCCAGGCGTTCCCGGTTACAGGTGCAGCAGAACTCCAGATCCTGCTCTCCTATGATTTGATATTCCAGACTGCCCATAACGCGTTTGAGCAAAGCCTCCAGGCTGTCGGCCTCTGCCAAACTGGCGCTGATATTTCCGATATCCAGTACCTGTCTTTCTATCTGGGCTACAACCTGTTCATCAGCCCCGGGAAGAGCCTGCACCATAAGGCCTCCAGCCGATACAACCGTCAGGTCCACATCAACTAAAACCCCTAATGCCAGCAAAGTTGGAATCTGTTCGGAATGCAGATAATAATTTACCAGATCCTCGGCGATCTCGCCTGAGACTAACGGCACCCTGCCGCTGAAGGGCTGCTTTAAACCGATGTCCTTGACCACTTCAACATAACCCTCACGGCCTATTAGCCCCCCCACATCCAGCTTGCCCAGCGGAGTCGCAGGCAGATCAGCCTGTGGATTGGAAATATATCCTCTTACGGTGCCGAGTCCGGTGGCAGTAGCAATGATGACTCCAGCCGGCCCATCCCCGTTGAAGCGGATGCTCACTACATCTGAGGGGTCCTTGACATCATGGATCATGAGCAGGGCTGCGGTCAAGACCCTGCCCAGGGCAGCCGAAGCAGTCGCTGAGGTGCCATGGCGCTGATGAGCGTTTTCCGCCAACCGGGTGGAAGCTGCCAGGATTATTTTAACCCCGCCGCTGGCATCCAGGGCTTTTAACATATAATCTCTGGGGATCATGGTATATTCCTTTCTCGCTTAATTGTCATTATACCCAATATCGACTGCTGGACAAAACCATACTCTGCCATACCAGCCTTAAAGGTATTGTTTTTATTATCGTAGCACACTATCCTCCCTCTTCAGCTTTCCACGACAAATTTAGCGGCAAAAGCCATATTTAGCCTGTTTTGGAGCAGGCCTGCGGGTCAATAGGATCGAATAATGATCGGTCCTGGGCCTAATAAGGCTCTTTTTTGCCAAACTGGGCAAAATAAAACCAAAAACTGAGAAAATCACAGTTTGTGGCAGGGAAATCATCTTGTTAAAGCGAACACCTATTAACTTAAATATAGACAGAATAGCTGAGGGGGTAGACGAGTTGCGTCTGGCAGTATATCCAGGAAGTTTTGATCCGGTAACCAACGGTCATATTGATATCCTGGAACGAAGCAGTAGATTATTTGATAAAATAGTCGTCGCGGTTATCCATAATGTCACCAAGAGCGCTCTTTTCAGCCTGGATGAAAGGGTTCACCTGATAAGGGAAAGCGCCAAGCATATCAGCAATGTGGAAGTCGATTGTTTCTATGGATTGTTTGCCGACTACTTGCGCCGTAAGGAAGCCTGCGCTATCATCAGGGGACTGCGCACGGTTACCGACTTCGAGTATGAAATGCATATGGGAATGATGAATAAGATGCTTATTCCCGAGATTGATACCATATTCATCATGTCTAATACTGACTATATTTTTGTTAGCTCCAGCGGGGTCAAAGAAGCCGCCCTTTTAGGCGGCGATGTGTCCACACTGGTCCCCGGAGTTGTCAAACAGGCCCTGGACGTAAAAGTGGCCGAGGTTTGGCGCAACGATAGGTAAGGAATTCAAAATGTCACAGGGACGGGAGTGGTGGCACATTTAAAAGTGTCACAACCCGTCCCTTTATGTTTTGTCTTAGGACATCAAGTTGGGCAGGAAGAGGACGATCTGGGGGAAAATCATCAGGATAGCCAGGCATACCACGATGGCGGCCAGGAACGGCCAGATCCCTCTGAATATGGTCTCCAAAGGCACATCCGGGGCGATGCCTTTGATAATGAATACATTCATGCCTACCGGCGGGGTGATAATGCCCATACCCACCACCAGGACCACTATGACCCCAAACCAGATGGGGTCATACCCCAGGGTATTGGTGACGATAGGGAAGAAAATCGGTATGGTCAGCAGAATCATGGCCAGGGCGTCGATAAAACAACCCAGAACCAGATATATTCCCAGGATAATTCCCATTACCGCGAAGGGCGGCAGGCTCAAAGCCCCGGTCCAAGAGGCCAGTTCAAAGGGAACCCGGCTAATGGCCAGAAACCGTCCGAATATCATGGCTCCGGCTATAAGCAGCATAATCATGGCCGTGGTTCTGGTGGTATCATATAATGATTTCTTAAAACCTTCCCAATTCAGGCTTCTGCCCATCAACGCCGCCAGCAATACTCCGAAAGCACCCACTGCACCAGCCTCGGTGGGCGTAAACCAGCCCATGAACAGCCCCCCCATGGAAATGGCAAATACCAGCAAAACCTGACCTAGAGCGCCTTTTAAGGCACCCCAGCGTTCGGCCCAGTTGGAGCGCGGTCCGGCTGGCCCCAACTCGGGTTTGCGCCAGGTCAAGAGTGAAATGGTGAGCTGATACAATACCATCAAAAGTATTCCCGGCAATATTCCGGCCATAAATAATTTTCCCACCGAAATTTCGGTTGCCATCCCATAGACTATGAATATGACACTGGGAGGGATCAAGACACCCAGGACACCTCCGGCTGCCACACTAGCGGTGGCTATGGAGTTGTCATAATTGTATTTTTTCATCTCCGGCAGAGCGATAGCGCCCATGGTAGCTGCTGTGGCGGTATTTGACCCGCAGATGGCGCCGAAGATGGCGCAGGCGGTCTGGGTTGCTATGGCCAGGCCCCCCGGCCAGTGCCCGATAAGTTTGTAGGCGAAAATATACAGACGGGTGCCAATTCCGGAATAATAAGCCAGAAATCCCATCCACACGAACATCGCGATCACGCTCAGGCTGTACGATGAAAAAGTGCTGAACAATTCCTTGGCCACCATATCCAGGGCTGCAGTGGCAGAGGTCAGGTAGGCGAATCCGGCGAATCCAACCAGGGCCATGGCGTATGCTATAGGCATGCGCAAGGCCAATAATGCCAGAAAGACTACTATGCCTATCAGGCCCAAAGTTGATGCAGTCATGCCAGCTCCCATGCCTTTCTCACCGATACCGATATGCGGTGCAGGAGCACCAGACACAAAGCCCCCAGCCCGAAAGTGATCAGATATGATACCGGATACATGGGGATTTGCGCGGTGGAACTGACCAACCCGGTGGTGAGCATTTCATAACTGTAATCCAGCATGTAGCGGGCTGCCAGTCCCCAGAATCCCAAGGCCAGCATTCCGGTGATGATATCCGAAGTAGCCTGGGCCCGGGCGGGCAGTTTTTCCATAAAGAAATCAACCGCGATCTGCCCGTCACAGAAGGCGCAATAAGCCAGGGCCAGGCCTATAGTGACAGCTGTAAGTATGTTTACATATTCGACAGTTCCCAACAGGGGGCGGTTAAACAAAGCCCGCAAGATGACATTCAAAACTACCACTACCATGGTGGCCGCTACACAGAAAGCGGCGATGTTGTCTAAAAAGCGGCCAAACCGTTCCACCAATCCGCTGAATTTCTTCATCTTCAGCCCTCCTTACAACTCGGCGTTGTATTTAGCGGCCAGAGCTTTAATCTCATCCAGAATCTCTTGACCGTTTACCTGTATGGCATTCATATTTTTAACGTATTCCTGTTGGATGGGTTCCACCAGGGAAATCCAGCGCTGGCTCTCCGTTGGGCTTAATTCGATGACCTTTATGCCCTTCTGCTCCACCGCCCATTTAAGGGCGGCTTCGTTCTGCTGATCCCACAGGCCGACGGCAACCTCTTCAAAATACTTCTGGTTGACCTGATTTATGGCCTGCTGCAGTTCCGGCCCCAGGGCATCCCATTTGTCTTTGTTTATAGTCATAAAAAACAAGGTGTTATAGAGGAAAGGGGTCTTGGTCAGGTAAGATGTGACCTCGGCCTGTTTCCAGCCCTGCAAGACTTCGTCAGGACCGAGATTGCCTTTCACCACCCCTTTGGATAGGGCCTCATAAGCCTCTGATTGAGCCATACCGACCGGACTGGCCCCGAGCGCGGTCAGAGTTTTAGCGCTCAAGCCAGTAGCCCTGATCTCCATGCCTTTGACATCTTCCAGGGTATCTACCGCGGTCTTGGTGTACAGGTCGCCAGGGCCGGTGGTGAATACCATCAAGAGTCTGGTATCCTGAACCTCTTTGGGGGTTATGGACTGAATGGTCTCCCAGGCTACCCTGCTGCTCACCCTGGAGCTCTCATAGGTGATGCCCGGCAGTTCGAAGACTTCCAGGACCGGGAAGCGTCCACGCGTATATGAAAAACAGGAAACGCCAACATCTGCCACCCCTTTTACCACCCCGTCATAGATGTCATTGGCTTTTAACAGGGTCTCACCCGGATAGCTGGTGATCTTGACCTTTCCATTTGTTGCTTGATTGATCTCATTGGCCCAGGGCTGTATCAATTGGGTTTCAACCGGATGGGTGGCGGGCCAGAAGTGAGCCAGTTTTAATTCCACTACTTTGGCGTCAGCTCCGGTGGCAGCGCTTTTCGGACCGCACCCGGTAAGGGCGCTGAAAGCCAGTAACATCACAAAAGCCAGTGCCCAGGCGATGGTCTTTCTCCATCTCCTGCCTACCTTCCTACTCTGAGCAAAATTCACCTTTACGTCCTCCCTTTTTGTTTTTGCCCAGGAAAAGCAAAAAAACCCCCAGAGGAGTTATAAAAATGCAAAATCCCCAGGCAGGTATAACACCATCCGGGGTATCACATCCCAAATCCTACCATTCTACTTTTCCTACGCATATGCAGTTTTAGTATCATACACCGATAAATACCATACTACTGAATAATATATTACCATTCAGGGTAATATATTGGCAAGTCTGCTACAGTATATGCCTGGGGCAGTAATTTTATGTTAAACCACTCAGAAGGCAATTTGCCTCCCCACAGAAAGAATCCCGCTATATTTTTAATAAGTCGGATTTGGTATTCTGTTGAGTTCTACTGACCAGGAGGAGAGTTTCTCCTTTCCTTTGTACACCAGGACCCCCCTATTTAAATAACGGTCCGCAGCCGTTCTGATCAAGACCTCCGCGCCGGAGAAATCGCCTTTTTCGGCTTTATAGTCAGAGAGGATACAATCATCCGCAACCGTAAAAGTCCCTTCCAGGAGGCCCAGACCGGGATTCATCGACACCCAGGTAGTCAACTCTTTGCCTTCATCCCAGGGAATAACCTCATAGCGGTTGCGGATCTCGATAGATTCCTGACCAATAACCTTCATCACCCCATCATTGATCCACAGATCATCTTCATGAAAGATACGCACCTGCCCTTCAACCTGATGGGCCTGCCCGGTTTCTGTATAATAATAGCCACTGGCTTTCCAGAAGCCTTCCTCAAATAAGAATGTGTGTTGCAACTCCCATAACCTCCGATATCATATATTTTTTATTATAGTAAGTATAGCTTCATCCGTGAAGTACATCCGGTTTGTTTCCGTTATTTTTTCCATGCCTATAACATTCTGATATAGAATCCAGCACCCGGTACTGAGCGCCGTCCGCGGTTCGGCCCAAAAATCCGCAATCGATCAAAAGCCTGCGCAGCAGGAAATAGTCCCCAAAGGTATGCCACCTGTCGATTAACGCATTGACTTCCTTTTCGCTGTAAATACGTTCCCGCTCGAATTTACTGGCCAGATAGGACAAAACCGGGATTTTAGTGCGGTTTGGCCTGGGGATCTGCTTGATTTGGCCATCATTATTCAAGAAGATGTCTATATTTATCTTCTTGGCGGTCGAGCTCATATCAATACCCCATTTCCTGCAGTATTCTGAACAAGGCTTTCAAACGTTCCCCAATAAGCTCATCATCATTGCTGAGGGCCTGACTGAACAGCTTGATATCCTCATCGATCCTTTCGTTAGCGGTGCATACCTCGACAGTCATGGCATCGCCCTGCAAACCCACCCTGTCGATAGAGGGTTTATCAGGATCATAGAAATTCTCATAACGATAAGCCTCACTGAAATGAAACCTGGCTCTGCATATGAGAATGGCCAGGTCCAACACCCGGTGCAGCGGCAGCTCCTCAGATTGCCTGGACCATTTCTCCCCGGTGTGTCTCCATACTTTGGCTGAAATATCCAGCTTGCCACGGTCATTCCATTGCGCCAAACCCAGAGAAAGCCCCTTGGCATCTGATTTATACGCGTATCTGCCATCAACATTCTCGTAGTCTTCCACTACAATCACCGGTTTGTGTTTTAAAGCAGTTGGAATCTTCATAAGCTATTATCCTTTCCGGTTTACTAAATTAGTAGATTACTAATTTAGTAATTTTAATTATATACCCGGTTTGAAGATTGAGCAAATAGAAAAAACCGCCCGGCTATAAACATAATCCCATTTTTATGCTGCGGTGATTCTATGTTTTACGATGGCCATGATTTCGGTTTTCAACCTCTCCCCTTCCTCCAGGAAGCCTTTATATTTTTCAATGGCCGCGTTTATAACGGCCTCTTCTGAAATACCGGGGATATTTATCATAATATTGAGAACCGCGCCTTCCAGACCGGAATATGCCAGCAAGGCCCCCACTCCAATGTCTGAAGCCGCGTTTTTATTTCCATAGCGGGCAATATTGATTTGATGCTTTAACACCTGGAGGCATTTTTCGGCCACCTTCAGGGGTACTTCCAGGGCATACAGGTTGGCTTTCTGCATAGTCTCGCTGCGTTCCAGGCTTTCCTCCTCGGTTTTCCTGGGCAGCCTCATGGCTTTCATGACCAGGTTAAAGGCCCTGGTGTCATCATCGCACAGCTTCAACAGCTGGCTATTCAGTATTTTGAGGGTTTCATAGTCCTTTGCTATCTGGTATTTTAATTCTGCATCCAGGGCTTCATAAGCTTTCTTATTCGTGGAAAGATTGATCACCATTATGGACAAGGCCGAGCCGAAGGCTCCCGCCAGGGCTGCAGTGCTGCCTCCGCCTGGCGCCGGCGCCGGACTGGCCAGCAAATCATTAAAATCGTGTAATGTCATATCATATAGCAAACCATACACTCCTCTCTATACCAACCTGCCTCGATCAACAACTGTCCGGCCGCTTTTTATCACTTTATCTACATGGTTTACGCCGAAATGATAGATAACATAGTCCCAGTTGGGGGCGTCCAAAATGACCAGATCGGCTTTTTTGCCGGCCTCGATGCTGCCTATGTCTGCAGCCCGGTCAACTGCATGGGCGGCGTTTATAGTCATGCCTTTCAATATCTCCTCAGGGGACAGCTTCATGCCAAAGCAGGCTAAAGTCATGATCGCCTGAAGATTTTCGGTGGGGCAAGAACCCGGATTGTAATCGCTGGCCAGGGCTACTCTAATGCCCTTCGCCATCATTTTCCCGGCGTCGGCATATTTGCCCAGCATCAAATAAAAAGAGGTCCCAGGAAGAAGCACGGCGGTTACCCGGGCCTGGCTCATCGCGTTCAAACCGTCTTCAGAGGCGGCCAGGAGATGATCCGCGGAAACGGCCCCCATTTCAGCGGCCAGTTCCGCGCCCTGCAGGGGAACGATTTCATCGGCGTGGATTTTGAGTTTAAAGCCCATCGAGCGTCCCGACTCCATTAAAACCCGGGCTTCCCGGGGTGAAAATACGCCTTCCTCGCAAAAAACATCTATAAATTCGGCCAGCCTGTGCCGGGCTATATATGGCATGATCTCCTCAGTCATTAACCGGATATAACCCTGCGGGTTTCCGGCGTATTCTTCAGGAATAGCATGCGCTCCCATATAGGTGCTGATCAGGTCGATGGGATGCTCATCATTGAGTTCTTGTGCGACTTGCAAGCATTTTATTTCGGTCTCCAGGTCCAGGCCATAGCCGCTTTTGGCTTCGACTGTGGTGGTCCCATGGATCAGCATCCGATCCAGGCTTTTTCTGGCCTTGTTGCTCAATTCCTCCCGGGAAGCCCGCCGGGTCTTGGCTACGGTATCCAGAATCCCCCCGCCGCTCTTAAGAATGTCCAGATAAGACATCCCCTTCAGTTTCAATGCCAGCTCCTTTTCCCGTGATCCGCCGTGAACCAGGTGGGTATGTGCATCGATAAGTCCGGGGATTACGGTCTTGCCCCTGGCATCTATTATTTCTGTCCGGGGTCCACATATTGGCGCACCGGCATCGCCCCTGCCCAGGGCCATTATTCTGTCCCCGGCAACAGCTATATATCCATCGGTAACCTGCAGGGGAACGTTGTCCCGGCAGTCTAAAATGCCGTCAGATCTTATGATCAAATCCGCTCTCATGGCAATCACCTCATTCCAGCATCCTATTTTCAATCACCTGTTTTAAACTGAAATTCTCAATCTGCATATAATAAACCGCCGCATCGAGCAATGCTTCCATAGGTGTAAGACCGATGATCTCGCTGCCTGCTATCGTCACCCCGTACCTGCGGGCTTCAAATTTCACCATCTCAAATACCCGGTAAAGAGCGGTTTTAGTATAATCAGTCATATTTATGGATACCTGAACCATCCCTTTTTCCTTTAATTCCACGCCCATGGCCTTGCAATACCTTAATCCACCCGATATGTGGCGTATACATCTGACGATCTGGTTGGCAATATCCAGGTTACTGGTGTTTAAATTGATATTAAACGCTATTAAAGGCATTCTGGCCCCTACTGCGCTTGCTCCAGCGCTGGGATGCGGCTGCTCCGGTCCGAAGTCAGGCTTCCACTCCGGCTGCAACATTTTGGTCCCAAGGCCCTCAAACTCGCCTTTCCTGATGTTGGCCAGGTTCTCCCGCTCTGGAGCGGCCGCCGCCTTTTCATACAAAAATACCGGCAAGTTATACTGTTCGGCCATGGCTTGAGCGGTATCCCTGGCCAGGGCTATGGCCTCCTGCATCGGATAGTCCTGCAATGGTATGAAAGGCACTACATCGATTGCTCCCATCCGGGGGTGTGCACCCCGGTGGTTTCTAAGGTCTATATTTTGGACCGCAATCCCGGTTGCTTCTAATATGGCTTTCTTCACACTCAGCGGTTCTCCCATAATGGTCACCACGGTGCGGTTATGGTCCTTATCCGGGCTGTAGTCCAGCAACTTAACCCCGGTGGTCATGAAGAACGGAACTAAAATCTTCTGAATGGTTTCGATATTCCTGCCTTCGCTGAAATTAGGTACACACTCCACTAATCTGACTAATTGGGACATCTGAAACACCCTCCCTCAATACTGGTCGGCTTTATATGTCAGGCAGCAGGTTGGCGGATCGCTGCCAGTATCCGGGGACTCACCCTTTGCCGGGAATGCCCGGTTAAGGTTTGGGGACACACCCCTTTGGGGAATGTCCCCGTATGGTTTTTTTGATCAGGTTATCGTCGGGGAGATACGGCAAGGTGATATGGGCCCTGCCGCGATAGGTTTGGTTGTATTCAATAGCGGTCGCTATGGAATTTGGATTCCTGGCCCATGAGCGCCTGGCTACTCCTCCCATAACATCCCACATCATGGCTGATTCAATGATGCCATCGACCCTTTCACTGCCATCCAACACCAGGCCGAAGCCTCCGTTTACAGCCTTGCCTATGCCGACTCCCCCTCCGTTGTGCAGGGCTACCAAGCTCATTCCCCGGGCGGCATTGCCGGCGAAGCACTGTACCGCCATGTCAGCCATGATATTGCTGCCGTCTTTGATGTTGGCGGTCTCCCTAAAGGGCGAATCGGTACCGCTGACGTCATGATGGTCTCTTCCCAGCATTACCGGACCAATCTCCCCCCTGCGCACCATTTCATTAAACTGTAAGGCGATTTTTTTCCGTCCCTGGGCGTCCTGATAAAGTATCCTGGCCTTGGTCCCTACTACCAGATCATGCTTCTGCGCATCCCGGATCCAGATATAATTATCCCGGTCCTGAGCCCGGCGCTCCGGGTCGATACATGCCATAGCCGCTTTATCGGTCTTTTCCAGATCCTGCTCCGAACCGCTCAAACACACCCACCTGAAAGGGCCGTACCCATAATCAAACATCTCCGGGCCCATAATGTCTTCAACATAGGAGGGGAATATGAAGCCGTCTTTCTCATCTATGCCGTTTCGCGATATTTCTTTGACCCCGGCGTCAAATACCGCTTTCATAAATGAATTCCCATAGTCGAAAAAATACGCCCCCCGCTCTACCAGAACCTTTATGAGTTCAAAATGTTTACGCAGGGACTTATCGACCTCTTCCCTGAACTTTACCCTGTCGGTGGCCAGCAGTTTCTCTCTTTCGTCAAAGCTCACTCCCTGCGGGCAGTAGCCTCCGCTGTACGCAGCATGACAGGAAGTCTGGTCTGACAGCAAGTCAATGTCCATGTTGTTCTCAACCGCATATTCCAAAAGGTCGACCACATTGCCATGATAGGCAATGGATATGGCTTCTTTTTTTTGCCGGTAATAATCGGCCAGTCCAAATGCTTCTGCTCTGCTGTCAGTGATTCTGCTCACCCAGCCCTGATCGAATCTGGTTTTGATGCGGGAGTAATCAACTTCGGCAATGATGCCCGCCCCGCCCGCTATCTCAATGGCTTTGGGCTGGGCTCCGCTCATGCCTCCCAAACCCGAGGTGACAAAAAGCCTGCCCTTCAGGTCTCCATCTGATGGAATTCCCAATTTCAGCCGGCCTGCGGTCAGAATGGTATTAAAGGTCCCATGCACGATTCCTTGCGGACCTATATACATCCACCCCCCCGCAGTCATCTGCCCGTAGTTGGCTACTCCCATCTGCGCAGCCACTTCCCAGTCTGCCTGATTATCGAACATGCCCACCATCAAGGCATTAGTTATTATTACTCGCGGCGCTTCCGGTTTAGAGGGAAAAACCCCCAAAGGGTGCCCCGACTCCACAACCAGGGTTTGATCCCGGCCCAATATTTCCAGGTATTTTTTTATCAGCCGGTACTGAAGCCAATTCTGGCATACCGAGCCGGTTTCTCCGTAGGTAACCAGTTCATACGGGTAAAGGGCTATTTCGAAATCGAGGTTATTGTCTATCATCACCTGGAAAGCCCGGCCTTCTACACAGTTGCCGCTGTACGAATCTATCGCTTGGCCGTATATCCTTCCGGGAGGGCGATAACGGTAAGCGTAAATGCGGCCATAAGTGATCAGCTCCTGCAAAAACTCAGGAGCCAGAATCTCATGGAGGTTTTCCGGAACGTAGCGCAAGGCGTTCTTTAAAGCGGTTTCCGTTTGAGATGGGGTCAAGCTGAAGCCTCTCGCCGGAGCTCTCCTTATTCCCGGCCAAAAATCAGGCATGTCAGGCAGTTCATCATCCAGCTTGACTAGCATAGCATTATAGCGGTTGTCCATAAATTCCCGGCCTCCTTATATAATCATTTGAACCATAGGTTCAGGCTCATCTGATACCAGTATATCCTGCCAATCGTCCCGCAGCCAGGCGGCCGCGTTTTCTATATCAGCCGCAAACACCCTGTCTCTGGTGATGGCGGGGATGACAGCGCGGGCCCCCTGATACAAGCGCTGGGTAAGCGGAGACAGCTTTTCTGCGCCGCGCAGTTCCACGGCCTGCAGGGCGCATATCAATTCTATGGCCAGCACCCGGCGGGTATTCTGTATGATTTGATAAGCGTGCCGCGAGGCGATGGTACCCATGCTCACGTGGTCTTCCTGATTGGCCGAGGAGGGTATGGAATCGACACTGGCGGGGTGGGCATAGGTTTTATTCTCCGATACCAGGGCAGCGGCGCAATACTGCAGTATCATGGCCCCTGATTGCAAACCTGGCTGAGGGCTTAAAAAAGCGGGCAGATTGCTGAGCTGCGGATTCACCAGGCGTTCCACCCGTCTTTCCGCGATATTGGCCAGTTCCGCCATGCCAATCTTAAGAAAATCCATAGCGAAGGCCATGGGCTGGCCATGGAAGTTGCCCCCGGAGATCACCTTGCTGCCATGATCAAAAATCAGCGGGTTATCGGTAGCGGCGTTGATTTCGATCTCGAGCTTTTCCTTAACATAGCCCAATACCTGCCAGGTAGCCCCGAACACCTGAGGGATGCACCTCAGTGAATAGGCGTCCTGAACCCTCAGCTCTCCCTGACGGGTGGTCAGCTGGCTTCCTTTCAGGATGTTTCGCATCCTCCGCGCAACGTCTACCTGTTCCTGATATCCACGGGCCATGTGTATCGCGTCATCAAACGCGTCAATAATTCCTTGCAGCCCCTCTACGCTTAAAGCGGCAATCATCTCGGCCTGATAAGCCAGTTTTTCTGCTTCCAAATAGGCCACCGCCCCCATAGCGGTCATGGCCTGAGTTCCGTTTATTAGAGCCAACCCCTCTTTAGCCTGCAGTATGACAGGCTTGATTCCTTCAGCTTGCAGGGCTTCCAGGGCGGGACATTCTTGGCCCTGATAGTGTACCCTCCCCTCACCGATTAACGCCAGGGCCAGGTGAGCGAGGGGGATCAAGTCCCCGCTGGCGCCCAGCGAGCCCTGCTGGGGTATGAGCGGGTGAATGCGCGCATTGAGCATCCGTACCAGGGTTTCGATTATCACTCTGCGCACCCCGGAAAAGCCCTTTAGGAGCGTGTTGGCACGCAGCAGCAAAATGGCCCGGCTGACGATTTCCGGAAACATCTCGCCCACTCCGCAGGCATGGGAATGGATTAAATTAAGCTGCAGTTCCTGGCAATCTTCGCAATCGATCAGCACATCACTTAATTTTCCGAAACCGGTGGTGATCCCATATACGATTCTGCCTTTTTCTACTATGCTCTCAACCGCTCTGCGGCTGGAATCGACGTCTTCCAGGCTGGCCGGTGAAATGTTTACTTTTTCATTCTTATAGAGCACATCGCTGATCTCTCCCAGGGTCAGGGAATGGCCGGTTAATGTAACCATCTTTATACCTCCTCTCTTTAATAAAAAAGGCTCTATTAATAAAAGTCACAGACTTTCACTAATAGAGCCCCCTATCAACTAAACGCTATAGGCTCCTAAAAGTATCCGGTTTTAAAAAACAGCTAGATATGATTGATGCCCAGGCCTACCACCTCATGTTCCAGGCCCTTTATCGGTGCTCCAATGGTGCCATACAAGGCCACCGCGATCCATTGACCCTCTTCCATGCCGTCATAGGGATTGCCTTTGATAATTGAAAACCTCAGCCCGACGGTGCGCTGAACCGAACCCAACTGTATCTGCCCCCGGGTCACTCCCTCCATGGCTTCCAGGATAGCGTGGTAGAGGGCATGAGATTCCCGGTATACCTCGGGTTTGATGAGCTGATTCTTCTTGGCCGCGGTTTCAATCGCAGCTACGACTTTGTGAGACTCCATCGAGCCTACTTTGCCCACACAGCATTGCCACTGCAGCTGTTCCAAGGTATTAAGATAGCTGTCATTGGCGTCTTCTCCTGACAAAACTAACAATAAAGCACTTTTGCCAATCAAGTTCTTGGATAGGTGAGCCATTCGGATACACGCTTTCTAATAAACTAAAGCTACTATTTTAATTTTATGTTTATGACTGGTTTTTGTCCATTATATCCTTTGACGTTAATGCCGCTCAGCAGATATTAACGAACTTTTACTGATACGAATGCTGACAGGCTTCGGTTTTATTGCTGCGCAGATCCTGCAGCTGGGAAGCCAGCATACCTGACAGCATCAGTGCACAGCCCATGATCTCCCGGACATCCATGGTCTCGCCAATCAACAAAAAGCCTCCCAGTACCGCAAATACCGTTTCCATACTGAGTATAATGGCTGCTGCGGCCGGCGGCGCGTGTTTTTGCCCCACTATTTGCAGGGTATAAGCAATTCCCACCGAACATACCCCGCCGTATACTATGGGTACGGCTGCGGCCATCAGGCTGCCCATAACGATGGTCTC
>DHBS01000005.1:21033-81490 GCA_002398825.1 Syntrophomonas sp. UBA4922
AACGATGGTCTCAGTAAAGGCTGCAGTAATCAAACTGAGTATGGAACAGGTTAAGGTCTGAAACCAGGATAGCTTCAAGGCGTCGACCCGGCGAGAGAAATAGCCGATGATAAGGATGTGAAAAGCCCAGAAGAGTGCCCCGATCAGCTCCAGAAGGTCCCCCGGTTGAATGCCGGCCGCCTCTTTGATACATAACAAATACAGTCCCGCCATGGCCAGCATACACCCCAGCCAGATTGAAGCGGAAGCTCTCTGCCCTATGAAAATACCCAGAACCGGCACCAGTACCAGATACAGGCTGGTCACGAAAGCAGCCTTGCCCGCGGTGGTAGTCACGAGTCCGATTTGTTGGAGGGAAGCAGCTATAAACAGAACCGTTCCGGCTAGTATTCCCGGCAGGAGGGCGTCTTTAAATTCCGTGGACAGAGATTGTGTTTTATCGCGGAAGACAAACAACAGAGGCAGCAGCGACAGGCCGCCCAACATAAACCGCACTCCGTTAAAAGTAAAGGGGCCCACGTGTTCCATACCCACTCTTTGGGCTACGAAGGCCAGCCCCCAAATGGCTGCTACCAGCAGCAGCAAAAGATTTGATTTAATAACGCTCACCAGCGGGCTCCCTTCCTGGCTTGACAGAATTTTAGCTGAAGCGCAAATGTATTAGCGTTTTTAGCCCTAAAGTATAGAATACCTTAATGACATTCAAGAAGAAAGCCCCCTGGCTGGCAAAAAACCTGTTGAACAAGTGTTTTGCACAGTTTAATGCTGCGGCGGTCGAATCCTGAAATGATGTTCTAAAAGGCAGATAATAACACCTTAAGGAAACATTGTTTATTGATTTCCATATTATGGAACAAGGACTCGTATACCTATCTCCGGAGTCGGACCTTACCCTGATCTGACTAGGACAAAACTAACTTTCAAAAGAGGAGGTTTGGCCAATGCTGAAGAGACTGTGGTGTGCCCTTTCAGGGCATAGATTCGTACCGTTATTCGAGGAAAATACTAATATTCCCCGCTACTGGTACTGCAGAAAATGCGGGAAGCGTTGGGAGTGTTCATAAATAGAGCAAAGTGCCGCGTTAGTTGAGAGTATAAGGGTTTTCTGACCCGGCCCAGATGTCTTGACAAGCGCCAGTCTTGCATCCAGAGGCACCGGGCGTTATAGCGCCCGGTGCCTTCTTGCTATTTTTGCATCAAAGCCACCCTCTGGTTGACATCATCCCAGTTAACCAGGTTCCACCAGGCTTCAACCCAGGCGGCGCGTCTGTTCTGATATTTTAAATAATAGGCGTGCTCCCATACATCTACAATTAAGAGCGGAACCGCGCCCCATTGAGTCAGATCCTGATGCTTCTCGGCCTGTAATACCACCAGTTTCCGGAATACCGGCTGGCATGCCAGTATAGCCCATCCGGAGCCTTCGACTGCGACCGCAGAGGCTGTAAACAACTTCTTGAAGTTATCAAACGACCCGAAGTCGCGGTCGATCAGTTCCGCCACCGCACCGTAAGCAGGGCCTCCGCCCTCCGGCTTCATATTTTCCCAGAACATGGTATGCAGGATGTGCCCGGAGCCGTGAAAAGCCAGTTCCCGCTCGATGTGTTTAATCAAAGCGAAATCACCTTTGGCGATGGCTTCGGATAATTTGCTTTCGGCACTGTTTAAGCCGTCAACATAAGCTTTGTGGTGCATATCATGATGCAGCCTTACGGTTTCTTGGTCGTAGTAGGGCTCCAGAGCATCATATGAATACGGTAAATCGGGCAGGGTATGTGCCATTTTATCCACTCCTTTCTTTCCTAATAATACCAGTATATTTTAACCATTCTCAACTCCGCAGTCACAATAAACCGCTAAAAGTTATATTATTAGTGATGGCAAAAGGGGCGGGCTTTATTCATTGAGGATTTGGTCAGCTCGAGGCCAGTTAACTATTATGAGCCCGGCTAAAATGAGTGTCGCCCCTGCAACAAAACTTAGCGTAAGGTTTTCATTCAACCACAGCCATCCCAGCACTGAACCTACCACAGGCTGAAAACACATGAAAAGTGAACCTACTCCTGCATCCATCAGATCCATGCCTTTGTTCCAGAGAAATAACGCTATCGCGGTGGAAACAATACCGATATATAGGGTTCCCAGCCAAACCAGGCTGCTGGCAAACAACCGTACTTCATAGAACTGCATCTCTCCGATGGCAACCGGAGTGGTAAAAACAGCGGCGAATAACACCGCATAGGTAGTGATGGTCAGGGTCGAATACCGGGCTGAGGCTTTTTTAACATAAATCGATAAGAATGCCCAGGTGATAGCGGCAATGAGCAGGAACAGGCTCCCCTGCCAGCTCTTTTCACTCTCGGGGTTGAAGCCGATCACCATCACTATTCCCAGCATCGACAGAAATAGAGCCGCCAATTTCCGAGCATCCAGAGTTTCCTTCAGTAGAGGGCGGGCCAGTAAAACCGTAAATACCGGCGAACTGGTGGTAATCAGTGCTCCGGTGTGGGCGTCAGACAATTTGGTTCCCAAAAACTGCGCGCCTATCGATACGAAGTAACCGATAAAGCCGATCCAGCCCAAAAGCATTAAATCGCGCCGCTCAATTTTATGCTGGCGGCAGAGGATCATCAATATAAAAAGCACCAGCCCGGCGATAAGATAGCGCAGCCACAACAGGGTAAAAGGAGGCACATAATCCATTACATATTTGCTTACCACATACAGGCTCCCCCAGATACTGGCTGCGAGTGATAATGAGATTGCTCCCCAAAGCTGCTTATTCATACCTTTCCATCCCTTTTAGATTACATTCCACAAAATAAAACACCTCCATCCCGAAAGGATAAAGGCAGATCAGCATAAGCAATTTCTAAGAATTATACCTGCAGCCCCAAAACCATGTCAATAAAAACCGGGCGATTGTATGGTATGCCTTTAGGAGCCGGGTTCAGGGACATGATAAATGAGCGAAAAAGGCCCCCTGATCAAGGAAGCCTTATTTTGCTTAGCTAAATGTAATATGTGCTCAATTTAGACGCACTCTGATTTGGCTGCCTGCATCATAAACTCTCCATTATCAGGTTGGCTCCTACTCTTCTATCGCGATACTCAAAGGCAATATTAATCATCCGTGCACAACTCTATCGTTTCCATGTCCATGTCCAGGAGATTGATCAGCATAATCCGGTTACGCAGCAATTCCCCGCGGCCCAGCAGAATTTTAACCGTTTCAGCCACTTGCAAACTGGCCACCAGGGCGGGAGTGAAAGCCGGAGTAGATAAAATTCGCCCGTTCTCATAATTCTGTCTATAGATTTCTTCAATTACTGTATCACCCGGGAATTGGGTCGTAAGCTGGCCCACCCATCCTTCTACGGCTCCATGCACCAAAGGAATCCCCAACTCCCGGCAGGCAGAACTTAACTTGAGACGATCCCGGGCATTATCCAAGGCATCTATGACTGTTTTACAGCCCGGCAGTACGGTCCTGGCCTGCTCCATATCGAACCGGGACTTTACCGCTTGAAAGCAAACTGCCGGATTAATAGCCTTCAATCTTGATTCTGCCGCCTCCACCTTGCTCTTCCCAAGCAGACTGATATCCGATAGGATCTGACGGTTGATATTATGCTCTTCAAATGCATCAAAATCCCAACCTATAATCGTTCCGATCCCCAGTCGGGCCAGCTGCTCTAAGACGTTGCCGCCCAGCCCGCCGCAGCCTATAACCACCACTTTGGAATTTAACAAAACTTGCTGTTCAGAAACACTGATGGTTCCAATATTACGATGGTAACGCAACGGAATAATCCCCTGGGACAATGCCTGATCTTCCAAAGATCGCTCCTGGACGCCGGTCTGAGAAGATATTTCACGCACCTCTGCCCAGGCCAGGGAACCTGCCTCAGAAAACTTCTTTAATAAACTTGCTGCTTTTTCATCCATTATCAACCACCTGCCACGGGAGGGAATATGGCCAGCACATCTTGCTCTTTTAAGACAGTGTCAAAGCTCGCGTGCCTGCCATTGACGAATATGATCCCGATTTTCATTTCTTCAGCATCAATGGAAAGATCATTTAAAACCTGCAACACATTG
This sequence comes from Syntrophomonas sp. UBA4922, assembly GCA_002398825.1. Classification (GTDB taxonomy): domain Bacteria; phylum Bacillota; class Syntrophomonadia; order Syntrophomonadales; family Syntrophomonadaceae; genus DTU019. Next base: position 25,135 of record DHBS01000005.1, read on the forward strand.
GTTCCCTCTGGAAATTCCAAATCATTGACCTTGAATCGTCCTTTGCGCAAGTTGGCAAACAACTTTACCGTGATCTTCATGGCCCCATCCTCCTGTGAGTATAATCAATTATTCCGAAACAAAGACCGCTATTTTTTCCGCCATCATTCTTTTACGGCAGTCTTCACACAGGTCTGACTGGATCACATATTCCGGCTTCCTTGCGGTTAAATGAGCGATTTCTTCACGGCTTGCATAATAGCTGCCGCAGCGCGAACAAGCCTGCATGGCAAAGGCCTTGTTCCAGATGACCCGGATTCCCTCCTTTTCCGTCATTTCAATGGCTCCGGCCGGGCATACCCGGGCGCAGGTTCCACAGCCTATGCACACCGCCGCGGCTTCATCATAGGGAGTGGCAACCCTTTTCTGAGTTCCCCGCATGATGAGGGAAATCGCGCTGCTCCCCAGTTCTTCGCAGGCCCGCACGCAGATATTGCATAGAATGCAGCGTTCTTCGGGATTTTCCTGCAGTGAGTTCTGCGGGCATCCGTACTCTTGAAAAAGCTGTCGCATAACTGGACTCCCGGTAGCCCGCTTGTAGAGCAGCATAATGATATTGCGCCTTATCTTATCTATAACCGGAGTGGAGGTAGTGACTTCAATTCCCTCTTTCACCGGATAGGTGCAGGAAGCGACCACTTCTTTCCTGCCGCCCTCATTGACCTCGACCATACACAGCCGGCAGCGGCCTTGTCCCTCCAGGGATTCATGGTAACAGAGGGTGGGAATATGGATTCCGGCTCTGCGGGCCGCTCCCAGGAGCGTTTCTCCCAAAACCGCGTCAATTTCTTTTCCATCCACGATTATCTTCATAATCCCATACCTCCTATACAACTTTAATAGCCCCGAAATTGCAGCGATTGAAGCAATCACCGCAGCGAATGCACAGTTCCTGGGAGATAGTATGAGGCTCCTTCTTCTCCCCGCGAATAGCCTGCACCGGGCAGTTCTTTTCACACAAGCCGCAGCCGGTGCATATCTCAGGAATTATATCAAAGGTAGTCAGGCTGCGGCATACCCCGGCTGCACATCTTTTTTCATGAATATGGCTGATATACTCGGGGCGAAAATACCTGAGAGTCGATAATACCGGATTGGTAGCCGTTTTGCCCAGGGCGCACGATGATGCCGCCTTCAGGGTTTCGCTCAGATCTTCCAACAGATCTAAATCTTCCATTTTTCCATGTCCTTCACAGATGCGGGTTAGAATCTCCAGCATTCTGTCAATTCCTTCACGGCAGGGAACACATTTGCCGCATGACTCCCCGGCCAGGAAATGGAGATAATACCGGGCCACCTCTACCATGCAGGTATGTTCATCCATTACGATAAGACCGCCTGACCCCATCATTGAGCCCGCCTCGGTCAATGAATCAAAATCAATCTCCAGGTCCAGCAACTCGGCCGGTATGCATCCGCCGGACGGCCCCCCGGTCTGAACGGCTTTGAAAGCCTTCCCTTTGAGAATCCCCCCGCCGATGTCAAAAATGATTTCCCTTAAGGTGGTGCCCATCGGCACTTCCACCAGTCCGGTATTTACTACTTTACCTACCAGGGAAAACACTTTGGTTCCTTTACTGTTCTTACTGCCAATAGACGCGAATTTTTCTGCGCCTGCCAGGATAATTACCGGGATATTGGCCCATGTTTCCACGTTATTGATTATAGTCGGCTTTCCCCACAGCCCCTTCTCGGTGGGATAGACGTATTTATCCCGCGGTTCTCCCGCATTTCCTTCAATGGAGTTCATTAAGGCCGTCTCTTCACCGCAGACAAAAGCCCCCCCGCCCCGTACGATTTCAATATCAAACGCCCATCCCTTGCCCATAATGTCCTCGCCTAAATATCCATTAGCTCTGGCGTCCTGGATGGCTCTGCCCAGATTTTGCACGGCCAGTCCATACTCGTCGCGGACATAGATGAATCCTTTATGAGCGCCTATTGCCATCGACCCGATGATCATGCCTTCAATAACGGTATGGGGATCTCCCTCCATAATGCTGCGATCCATAAAGGCGCCGGGATCCCCTTCATCACCGTTGCAGACCAGGTATTTTTCCGAAGCTTCCTGAACTGCACAGCTCCGCCATTTGCGCCCGGTGGGAAATCCCGCCCCTCCCCGCCCTCTAAGTCCGGAACGCTCGATCTCGTCGATAATGTCCGCCGGCGACATGGCAAAAGCCTGGCCCAATGCTTTGTAACCGTCATAAGCCAGATAATCGTCAAGGGAGGCGGGATCGATTTCGCCAATATGGCGCAGGGCCACCTTATGCTGCTTTTTATAGAAATTGATCTCGTGGTGGGATCTGACCTGTTTTTTAGTGACAGGGTCGCGATAGAGAAGCTTTTTTACCAATTCGCCTTGCTTAATCGTCTTATCTATTATTTCAGCCACATGTTTGGCTTGAACCCGACAGTAAGTGATGTCGTCGGGCAGGATTTTCACCAGAGGCCCCTGCTCACACCAGCCGTTGCAGCCTGTGGCTTTGGCATAGGTTTCGACAGTCACCCCGGGTTCAGGATGCAGCTGATTTTGAAAGGCCAGAAATACGTCCATGCTGCCGCTGGCCTGGCAGCCGGTTCCGCAGCATACCAGTATTTTTCTGTTATCAGGAGGATTTTGCGTTGTCATTTATATCCCCCCTTATACCATTAATAACATCCAGAATCCCTGCCGATGAAACCTTGGAGTATACCTTTTCATTGATCACCATTACCGGCGCTATAGCGCAGGCTCCGATGCAGTTTACGGTTTCCAGGGAAAACATGCCGTCCGGGCTTGTTTCACCCGGCCTGATGGCAATCGCGTTGAATATCTGATCAATTAGCACCGCCGAGCTTTTAATATGGCAGGCGGTGCCGTCGCATACTTTGATATGGTACTTGCCTCTGGGCACCAGGCTGAAAGCTTTGTAAAAAGTAGCCAGGGCGTAAACTTTTGAAAAGGGAATCTCCACATGCCTGGCAATCTCCTCCAGGGCTTCCCTGGGCAGATAATTGCACTGTTTCTGTAAATCCTGCATCATGGCTAAAATATAACGTTTATCACTCGGATAGGCCCGGATGATACGCTCCAATTCTTCCGGCAATTGGACTGTTATCCCAGGCATAGGCGCTTTCCTCCTTACCAGGGCCATCCGCGCCGGTGATGGCGCGGACCGCCCTTGTTTTATTGAGCCTAGGCCAGGCCCAATTCCTCCATTTTGCCCTCCTTGGGAACGCCGTTTTCATTCCATCCACGAAGTTCATAGTATTCCGGCAGCATTTTATCCAGTTGATGCACCTGTCCTTGGCGCGGTCCGCCTTTCATCGGCTCCTCCAGCAATCGTTTGGGCAGGCGGTCGTCTTTGCTGCTGAAACCAGCCGCCAGGTTAAAAAGCCGTTCCATGTTCCAGATCCGTTCCCCCGCCAGTAAAAACTCTTCATCACTCATAGTGATTCCGGTGGCTGCCCTGATTTCCGAAGAGAGTTCGGAAAGTCCTATGGCAAAAGTGGTGAACAGACAGGTTCCGGATGAGTCGACCAGGGCGGTCAGATCCTGGAAAAGCTTCAAAAGAGCCGGCTTCCCTTCCGTGCTGGCCGGATCAGCCAGCTCAGGAATGCCCAGAATTTCCGGGGAGGTCAGATAGCCGCGCACATGGCAGCCGCCCCGGTTGGAGGTTGCATAATTCAGCCCGATGCCCTGCTGGCCGCGAGGATCATAAGCGGGGAGCTCCTGTTTCTTCACCGTCATTGAGTATTCCGGATGACCGTATTGATCCGCCAGGCGGTACGAACCTTCTGCCAATTGATCGCCAAATCCTTCCCGAAATGCGGTTTTCTTGACCATTTCCACCAGCAGTTCGCCATCAGCCCAGTGCAGAGATTGCTCTACATCTCCTGTAGGTATAATCCCCTTCTGGTACATTTCCACCGCACAGGCCAGGGTGCTTCCCATAGTAATAGGGTCCAAGCCCAATTCGTTGCAGAGGAAATTAGCCTTGGAGACCGCCTCGAAATCGTCCAGGCCCAGATTAGCCCCGAAAGCCCAGGTTGCCTCATATTCCGGACCCTCTCCCCGGCTTTTGAATTTGCCCTGACTGATCTTGGTTACCCGCCCGCAGCCGATCGTGCAGCCGAAACAGCCTTTATTTTTTACCAGATATTTTTCCGCCTGATACTCCCCGGATATTTTTTCCGCTCCCTCGAAAACGGCTGCCTCACTGTAGTTTTTAACCGGCAGGCCGCCATTTTCATTCAGAATATTTATCAATATATTGGTGCCATAAGCTGTGAGTCCCTCACTGGTAACCGGATGGGCCGCCAGTTTCTTACGGGCATCGACAGCCGCCTCCATGAAATCATTGACACTTGCGACTTTTACTCCGCCGGTTCCCCGCACTGCAACTGCCTTAAGGTTTTTTGATCCCATCACCGCACCAACCCCGGAGCGTCCCGCTGCCCGGTGATATTCATTCATTATGCAGGCAAACTTAACCTGGTTTTCACCGGCCGGTCCTATACAGGCTACCTTGGTTTCTTCATCGGTGCTTGCTTTAATCAGGTCGGTGGTTTCAAAAACATCTTTTCCCCATAATTCGGACGCATCACGTATTTCAACCTGGTCATTATATACCCAGAGATAGACCGGTTTTGCGGCGCGGCCTTCAATAATAATTCCGTCAAAGCCGGCAAATTTCAGCTCCGGTCCAAAGTTTCCTCCGGAATTGGAGGCGGCAATGGTGCCGTTTAAAACCCCTTTGGTAACCACATTGAACCGTCCTCCACAGGGAGCGAAAGTTCCGGTTAAAGGACCACTCATGAATATTACTTTATTTTCCGGACTTAAAGGATCTACATTGGGATCGACTTCTTTTACAAAAAGCCTGGTTCCCAATCCCCGAGCGCCAATATAGTTGCGCAAATCGTCGCGATCCAAAGCTTCCTGGCTGATGGTTCCACGAGTTAAATCAATTCTTAAGATTTTCCCCATCCATCCAAACATAGCTAAATCACCTCCTCGAATGCGGTCTTAAATTTTTCGGCGTAGCTCTTGCGTTTCGCCAGGGTAGCTTGTAGAGGGTCTTGATAACTAATGGCCCCGGATGGGCAGTATTTGATGCATTGAGGGTCCCCGCCGCAAAGATCGCATTTTAGGATCATGTCTTTGCCCGGATCATAGGTAGCAGCGCCAAAGGGACAGGCGATTGTACACATCTTGCACCGCAGGCACTTATCCTGCGAGACCAGCAAAGCTGCTGAATGTTCATCCCGCTGGATGGCGCCCACCGGGCAAACCTGCATACATGCCGCCACACTGCACTGCTGGCACACCATGGGAGCAGACAGCCCTACTTTTTCATAACTGAAGACGGTAATTCTGGAGCGTAATGGATTAAACTCCTGCGCGTGGACAAAAGAACAAATCATTTCGCATGTTCGACATCCGGTGCATGTTTCTGGTTGAACAATTAGATTCTTCTCCATCTTGGCCTGGCTCTATCAAGTAAAGCCAGGGATTCACCTCCTTTTCCCAATCTCTAAAAACCTTTAAAGCAATATTCATGCCATACCTGCAGGCTTTCAAATATTAATTCTTAAAGCTGAATATTTGGTTTTTTGCTTTTCATTGCCGGCTCCAGGGAATAAATTCCGCTTAATTTTTTCTTTTCAATTACGGTATGGGCAAAAAAATATTGTACCGACACTGTTCATTATCGGTACAATATTGTGACATCACAGTTACACTTGTTTAACATCTATGTTTAATAATTATCAGAATCAAAGTTGGATGTTGTACTCCCTTATTTTTCGGTACAATGTATTCCTTGAAATCCCCATATGCCGGGCTACCATGGTTATATTGCCTCCATACTGGCCAAGCAGTTCCACAATCTCCTGTTCTTCCGCCGCGGCCCGGAGCTGCTTTCGGCGCTTTCTTTCTAAACCTACACTGGCAATAGTTCCAGGATTGACCTGCTCTCTATCCTGAAGGCTTATAATCGTTTCTTCCCGCACCTCACTGGGCAGGTCTCTGTAAGACAGCCGTTTATCACGGGCAACACAGAGCATTCTTTCCACCACATTTTGGAGTTCTCGAGCATTGCCCGGCCAATCATAGCGGGTTAGAGCTTCTACAATCTTCGGCTCATAATAGTCAATTTCGATCGCCAAACGCCGACTTATTTCATCGAGGAAGTATTCGAAAAGCTGGGGAATGTCTTCCCGGTGATCGCGCAGGGGCGGCAGTTTAATGGTTATTACATTCAGACGGTAAAAAAGGTCCTCACGAAAGTTCTTTTTTTCTACCGCTTCGCGCAAGTTTTTATTGGTAGCGCAAATAATGCGGACATCAACCGGGATAATCTTATCGTCTCCGATACGGACAATCTTCTTCTCCTGAATAGCCCTCAGTAGAGCTCCCTGTTTTCCCTGCGTCATATCACCGATTTCGTCAAGAAACAGAGTCCCTCCGGTGGCCAGTTCAAATTTCCCCGGCCGCCCGCCGCGGTAGGCGCCTGTGAAAGCACCTTCAACATAACCAAACAGCTCGCTGCCCATCAACTCTCTGGGTATAGCAGCGCAATTGAGAGCCACAAACGGCCCGTTCCGCCTTCGACTGGCATTGTGGATAGCCTGGGCAAAAACTTCTTTGCCGGTCCCGCTTTCCCCTTCGAGAAGAATGTTGCTGTCGTTTTCGGCAGCCAGGGCGGCTATGCGAATAGCCTCCTGCAAATGCTGGCTGTTTCCAATGATGTCTGTGAATTGAAACCGGGCTTCGGAGCCGGCAAAACGATTGACCAGTTTTTTAATTTTATTTATGGGATTTATTATGATTACGCCACCCAAATACCGGCCTTGATGATCTTTTAAGGCCTCACCTGAAATGAGGCAATGAAGGTGGTTTTTATCTGATTGGTCCATTACTTCGATGTTTGAGAAAGGTTTCCCGGAATTCAGGATTTCCTTGATTTTAGGGATGTTTTTAAGCACCTCTTCGATATGAAACCCGTTAACTTTGTTTTTAGACTTGTTCAAAATACGTTCTGCAGACGGATTGATCTGTTCAACAATGCCATCGGAATTTAATACCATAACCCCGTCTGACATAGTATGAAAAACGCTATTAATGCGGTTATTAACCAGAGTAAGCTCTTGATTTTTCTTCTGTACCCTCAATTGTTCCTCTATCGCTTTAACAGCTGCCACAACCATCCCCAAGGTGTGTTTGTTGCTGGCCTGGGAGGGGCCCGACATTTGCAGAGCACCTATAACCTGTCCGTCGTCACCTGTAATGGGAGCAGCCGAACAAGTCCAGTTGTGAATATTCTGGCAGTAATGCTCTTCGCCAGATATCTGCACCGGCTTTTCCAATACCAGAGCGGTTCCGATTCCGTTGGTGCCGGCACTTTCTTCACACCAGTTGCTGCCGGGAATAAGACTGATCTCCATAGCCTTTTTATTAATTACAGGATCCCCCAACGTTTCTAGAATCTTACCGGTTTCATCGGACAATATGACTGCAAAACCGGATCCGGCCACAAAGTTATAGATGTTTTCCATAAAGGGCCTGGCAATGGCGATCAAGGTGCTTTTTTGACCGCGCAAGTTTTTTAATTCGGTTTCGTCCATTATCGTAATACTTCCGCCGTTATAAGGATCGATCCCGGCTTGTCGACAGCGCTGCCACGATCCGGCAATGATCTCCGGTACTATATCCATGTCTATTACAGCCTTAGCAACGAAATGCTCCCAGGCCTTAGCGATTGTCTGGTTATTCTTACGCATTACTGTTCCTCCCTACCGACAGCTTATGGCATGCATCATATTACAGTAAGCAATGATTGCCCATATAATATAATAATAAGATAAAATTAACGAAACAAAATGTCAGATTTATCCGACTTTTAAAGATTTCTTCTCTTGGTAAGCGACTCCTTTTGGGTTAATGGTTTTTACATGGAGTGTGTGACACCTATTTCAGATGCAGGCTATTTTTTCTAAAAGTCGCTTATAAACTCTGCTGCTGTTACAATTTTTGGAGTTTCTACGCCCGATTCCAAAAAGTCTCTATCTCCTGTAATTAGGACATCCACCTTTGCCTTTAATGCCGCTCTGAGTATAGGGCGATCATTTACATCTCTGATCATGTTTTCCTTTTCATCCACTTCCTCTTGGCCGGGTGTGCTTACCACTTCAAAAAGCGCCCACGTAAAAAATCTTTCTATTAAAGGTATACTATCCGGAAATTTCCTATTAAAAACTCTTCTTACCTCATCAACAATTTGATCACACAATATAATTTTATATGGTGATTGTGATGCTTTAGCATAAGCGGCAAATGGAGTTCCATTCGGATTGCGAATAGCGGAGATAATGATATTAGTATCAATCATTATCCTCATCTACCTTCAATCTCCTGCCGTATTTCTTTAACCAAATCGTTTATATCATCGTCTGAATTAATTCCCACAGCTTCAAATTTTCCTTGCATTTCTTTCTGAAGCGTTTTCATTGCATAAAGAGCGGAGTTCATAACAATAGCATAATCACCCTGGCAAATGAAAGTCACCCTTTCACCTTCGGACAACTTAAGCATGTCGCGTATATCCTTGGGAATCGTTACCTGCCCCTTGGCCATGATTTTTGCATTATCTACAATTGGTCGGTTTATTGCCATTTTCAAACCTCCTTGCCATGCAGGAAATTCCTACTTTCCCTACTTGCTAGTATATATCAATTACTTAATATTTAACACTACCTCAAGCGAGTACTTCTGCCTGATTTTGAAGATTCATGATCTACGGTTCCAAAGAACTTTTGAGTTGGAAGTGCGGCTCGAATATCATACTGCTATATAAAGGGAAGGTTGACGTGTTTGCACCAGAGGTAGCTACGGGTCAGCAAAACCACATCCCGTGCCTTTCTAAACTTCCCCGGCCTCATATCACCATGAATACAGCAAAACATCCGTCCACCCAGCTTACTTAAGGGCTTTACGGCCTTTTGATTTCCCAGGCCGATTGCGCATCTAAATCGAGCTAAACTTCTTGATTTGAATTATCCTTCCTTGATATATTCCGCACCGATTTGCCTGTCTTTGATGAAAAAGGGCGCGTCACTCAACGTTTTTAAATTAACGTTTTGCGACACGCCCTTTGCAAACCTATATTCATTTAAAAATAAACATTTTATCTCTAAAACAAGAGATAAAATGTAGCTTTTAAGATGGTCGGAGTGACTGGATTTGAACCAGCGGCCTCTACGTCCCCAACGTAGCGCTCATACCAAACTGAGCTACACCCCGACGCAAAAATCATTTTATAACAGATAACTGTATAAGTCAAGCTGAACCCGAAGCAAGCCTATTCACAGCCCCCATTGCCGTTGCCCAAATCATATTTGGCGTGCAAGGCCTGCACCGCTTTGGCTATCAGGGCTTCGTCAATCAAACAGGAGACCTTGATCTCCGAAGTGCTTATCATATGTATATTGATCTGCTCTTCAGCCAGGGCTTCAAACATGCGGGCCGCCACCCCGGGGTTGCTCTTCATTCCGGCGCCAATCACCGATACCTTGGCCACATCGGCGTCATAGGATAAACCGGAAGCCCCCAATTCCCTCACCACATCCTCCACTACCGGCAGGGCTTTGTGAAGATCAGGTTTTTCGATAGTAAAAGCTATGTCATTGCGGTTTTCCCTCATGGCGCTCTGAATTACCATATCGACATTGATCCCTTCTCCGGCCAGTTTATTGAACAGCAGACTGGCTACCCCGGGCCGGTCCGGAACGTCAAAAATAGCAATCCGGGCTACGTTGATGTCGTGGGCTATCCCGCTGACGATTCTCTGTTTTTCCATGCTGTTTCCCTCCGTGATAATGGTTCCCGGGTCGTTTTTGAAACTGTTGCGGACTTCCACATCCACATGGTACTGCATGGCGCATTCCACCGCCCGGGGCTGCATGACCACCGCGCCCAGGCTGGCCAGTTCCAGCATCTCCTCGTAGCTTACCGCGGGCATTTTATGCGCTTCAGGCACCAGGCGGGGATCAGCAGTGAAAACCCCGTCAACATCGGTAAATATTATGCAGCGATCAGCCAGGAGGCTGGCTGCCAGGGCTACAGCAGTGGTATCCGAACCACCCCGCCCCAGTGTGGTAATATCGCCCTGCGGTGAAAGGCCTTGGAACCCGGCGATAACCACTACGTTTTCCTGTTCCAGTTCCTGCAGGATGCGCTCGTTGGCAATGCTTATAATTCTGGCCTTGCTGTGGGTGCCGTCACTGCGTATGCCGGCCTGCCAGCCGGTCAATGAAATAGCCGGAGTGCCCATGCTATTCAAGCTCATAGCCAGCAATGCCGCTGATTGCTGTTCACCGGTTGCCAGCAGCATGTCCATCTCACGGTGCCATTGTTGATCACCTGTGGCGCAGGCCAGGTCAATCAGATCATCAGTGGTGTCTCCCATTGCAGATACAACTACCACCACCTGATTGCCCTCAGTGCGCATAGCTGCCACCCTTTCAGCAATGTTTCTAATCTTTTCAATCGAGGCTACCGAGCTTCCCCCGAATTTAACAACCAACAAGCCCAAATCTCTCACTCCCTAAATACGTGCAAATTTATCCAACATTTTTTAGACGTTTTAAATATGATCAATAATTTGTATCCCTTGATAATCTATGTTCAGATAAAGACAGCGACTCGGGCAACCGGCTGCTCTAAAGGCCTCTTGCATGCCGGCTCCGATATATTCCATATTTTCAGCAGCCAGGGCCAAAACCGAAGGGCCGGCGCCGCTTAAGGCCGCCCCCAGAGCGCCTCTTTCCAGGGCAATCTGTATAACCTCTTTAAGTCCCGGGATGAGCCTTTGGCGCGAGGATTGGACAATGTCATCATCCATTGCCAGACTCAGGTGCCGGTAATCACCGTTAGCCAGGCTCTGCACCACGAAACAGGCCTGCTGCAGATGACGCACGCAGTCCCTCCAGGGCACCTCCCGGGGCAGAACCGCCCGGGCTTCCCGGGTGGGCACAATAAAGTCGGGTACCGCAATGATAACCCTGATATCATCATGCAAGGCCACCTTCTGGTAATACACCTGATGGTCTAAGACCATGGCGGTGGTTAACCCTCCCGCTACAGCCGGAACTATATTGTCAGCATGACCTTCCAGGGCCAGCGCCCAGGCGAGCAGCTGCTGCTCTGAAAAGGGGTTGCCTGACAGGTAATTGGCCAGATACATCCCCGCGATAATGACTGCCGCGCTGCTTCCCAACCCCTTCCCCGCCGGGATCTGGCTGTCAATCTCCAGTTCCAATCGGGGCATAGGGAAGCCGGCTTGGGTAAACACAGCTTCCATGGCCTGGTGGAGCAGGTCGCCGGAGCTGGTTGGGTTTTCATCGCTGTGCCGTACTTTTCCTTTATGGTCATAAGCGGTAACAGATAAGTAAAGCTGCAGGGCCAATCCCAGCGTATCGAATCCAGTTCCCAGATTGGCACTGCTGGCCGGGACTCGAACTGTGACCATCCGGGCTAAGCCTCCATTCGATCGGTGCCTTCCAACCTGATGACATTATCTATCCTGCTGACAATGCTCATGCCCTGCAAAACTGCCAGCGAATCGCGCAGGTTGTGTTCTTGAACCTTGTGGGTGATGAGGATCAGTTCGGCACACTGACCGCTGCTGGTTTTCTGAATCACGGAAGCGATGCTGACATTGTTGTTGCCAAACACGCCGGCAATGCCAGCCAGAACGCCGGGGCGGTCTGTAACTGTCATGCGTATATAAAACTCCGCGCTGAGCTGGTTTATATTGAGTATGGTACGTTCCTCATAACAGGTGCAGCCAATGCGCAGGCTGATGTCGTGCTGGATATTGCGGGTGATGTCGATTATATCCCCCACTACCGCACTGGCAGTGGGAAGCTGACCTGCGCCGCGTCCATAATGCATCACTTCACCTACCGCATCGCCATAAACAAACACTGCGTTAAAAACGTCATTGACTGCCGCCAGGGGGTGGTTGGCGGGAATAAACGCGGGATGAACCCGAATCTCCAACTGTTCTTGCTCATTCTCTTTGGCCACCGCCAGAAGCTTGACCACATAGCCCAATTCCCTGGCATAACGGATGTCTGCCGGGGTAATGGAGGTTATTCCCTCAACATAGACATCATTAAGGGTTACCCTGCTATTGAAGGCAATGGAAGACAAGATCGCAATTTTGCGGGCGGCGTCAAGCCCTCCCACATCTGCAGTTGGGTCGGCCTCAGCATAACCGAGAGCCTGCGCTTCAGCCAGTACCTCGGCAAAAGGCCGGCCTTCCCGGGACATCTTGGTTAGAATATAATTGGTAGTGCCGTTTAATATGCCAATAACCTCTTTGATGCGATTGGCCGCCAAGGATTGCTTGAGTGGATAGATGACGGGGATCCCTCCGGCAACGCTGGCCTCAAAATAGAAATCCACTTTGTACTCGGCCGCGGTTTCAAAGATGATGCGGCCATGCTCGGCAATCAGGTCTTTGTTGGCTGTCACCACGTGCTTGCCCCTGCGCATGGCCTCGAGTATATAGTCCAGAGCGGGCTGTATGCCCCCGATCAGTTCAACCACAATCTGAATTTCTTCATCATTGAGTATATCTTCGATACTGCTGGTTATGCAGTCGGGGTCAAGGCCAAGCTGCCGGCATTTATCGACATCCCGTTCCATTACGCGTTTGATTTGGATATTCTCCCCGGCGCGTTGGGTGATGGTATATTCATTCTGCTTGAGTAGTTTGACGACGCCAGAACCTACCGTTCCGCATCCCAGCAATCCAATGTAAATCATGTTGCGACCTCCTGTTTCAACCTCTGCCAACAATTTCAGCACGAACTACGCCATTCAGCCCTCCCAGATGCGTCATAAGCTCTTCCACCGATATGCTTAATTCTTCAACGCTTAAGGAAATTGTCACCAGTGCCATTCCATTAAGGGGGAGATTTTGGTTAATGGTGAGCACATTGCCTCGGTAGGCGGCAATACTATTCAGCACCCCTGATAGAATACCTGAAATGTGGCGCAGAAGCAACGATATATTAATGATCTCCAGGCTTTTGGCGTCAAAAAAAGCATTGACTCCGTCCTTGTACTTGTAAAAGGTACTGCGTGCCAGGCCCAGTTTATTGACCGCATCCAGGACGGATTCGGCATCCCCTTTAGCCAGCATTTCCTTGACTTGTGCGGTCTTAACGATGGCTTCGGGCAGAATATCATCTCTTACCAGGTAATATTTTGCCGGCATAATGCAACAGCCCTCCTGTCCCCTCTGGGTAGATATCTGCTTCCGTATAACGGACATTATATCACGACGGTGTTTATTCGACAAATATTATTGGACGAATTATACACATTTTTAATGGGACAGGGGTATCGGAACATCGGCAAATAGGAGAATGATCCCATCAAAATAACAAAAATGGTATAGTTTAATATATATAGAATGATAAGGAAAGTAGAGCGGATACATCATGTGTGCGTTAACTTGTTAAACGCATTATCGTATTATTAGGGCAAAGGAGGATTAAAGACAAAGATCCATGATGACGGTAAGTGAGGTTTAGACATGAGAAGAAATCCCATAGTATATTTAGTCTATATGTTTCTAATAACTATAATTCTTACTACGAGCCAAATTCCGCTTGCTCACATCAAACTATTGAGTATTCAATCATATGCATTAACACTCTTTTATTTAGCCCAGTTTGTATTATATTTACTTATTGGTATAATACTTGGCTTCTGTGAGCATCTTTTATTCGAAATCCATAAAAGCGGAGTATGGCGCATCAATTTTCAAAAATTTTTCATTTTGGGAATACCCTTGGGATTAATAGCAAGTAGTTATTTATTTTATTTTCAAACTGAGATTCCCTTTATCATAAACTTGTTCTCATTCATAGTTAACACTGAATCAGGGCAGGTTGTAGTAGCACAATCAATTCTCGGATATACATTAATAACATCCTTTTTTAAAGATGATCGTATCTAGTGTTGGTGCCACCCTATATAAGTTGCCCATGGTCCGATAATAGTCCTTGATGCTTTCCGTCCTGCGACAGATTACATGCAGGCAGAAAACAAAAAACCGGCCTTCAGGCCGGTTGAAGCTTTTTGTTGAGGTACATTCACACGATGATGCAGATCAAACCTCCGCTGCCTTCGTTGACAATGCGCTGCAGGGTATCCTGCAGTTTCAGCTGGGCGTTTTCGGGCATACGGTGCAGCTTGTTCTGTATCCCTTCTCTGACCAGATCATGCAGGGACTTTCCGAAAATATTGGATTCCCAGATCTTGGCGGGATCTTCTTCAAACTCATCCAGTATGTAGCGCACCAACTCCTCACATTGCTTCTCGGTTCCAATAATAGGCGTGATTTCAGTGGTAATGTCCGCACGTATAAGGTGCAGTGACGGGGCTTTGGCCTTTAGCCTGACCCCAAAACGACTTCCCTGGCGGATCAGTTCGGGTTCTTCCAGGAGCATTTCCTCAAGTCTCGGTGTGACTACGCCATAACCGGATTCCTGCACCTCAGTGAGGGCGGAGGACACTTTGTCATATTCCTTTTTGGCGATACTGAGGTCTTTCATCAAGCGCATGATATCCTGGGTGCCTTCAACTGCAAAACCGCTGACATCACTCAGGGAGCGATAGAATAATTCCTCCGGCACGGTTACATCTATGGAGGCGGTTCCAGTACCAAGGTTCATTTCCTCTAAGCTCACATAGCTTATGTTATCAACAATAGAAAGCTTTTCGATGGCCTGATCGATGTCCCGAACTTTGCGAATATCGTTTAAGATATCGCGGATAGCGGTTTCCAGGCCGTCCCGGAGCCAGAAGTCTTCATCCAGTTCATCCACCCAACCGGGGAGCTTGATGTTTATTTCATGAACCGGGAATTCATACAAGGCTTCTTCCAAAAGCCCATAGATCTGTTCCATGGACATGCGGGCCACATCCATGGGTGTGACACTGACGCCATATTTTTCCCCCAACTCCTCGGCCAAACTCAGGGTTTCAGTGCTATAGGGGTTTACCGAATTCAATACAACTATAAATGGTTTGTTGAGGTCTCTGAGTTCCTGAATAACTCTTTCCTCCGCCGGGACGTAGTAGTTGCGCTGAATATCACTGATGGAGCCGTCAGTAGTCACTACGATCCCGATGGTGGAATGATCTACAATGACCTTCCTGGTCCCTATTTCGGCCGCCTCTTCGAAGGGTACCTCATAGTCAAACCAGGGAGTTCTAACCATGCGAGGCTCTTCATCCTCTACGTAACCCAGTGCCCCTTCAACCGCATATCCCACACAGTCAACCAGGCGAGCCTTGAAGCTCACGCCGCTCTGCGTGGTAATTTCGATAGCTTCATTGGGGACAAATTTGGGTTCGGTGGTTGTGATGGTTTTCCCAGCACCACTCTGGGGAAGTTCATCTACAGCCCTTTCCCGATCATATACGTCTTTGATATTGGGGATAATCATGAGCTCCATGAAACGTTTAATAAAGGTTGACTTACCTGATCTTACGGGGCCTACGACTCCCAAATAGATATCGCCTCCGGTTCTTTCGGCGATATCGTTCAAGATATTGTTACTATCCACTTCTCTTTTTCCCTCCCTTGTTTCAGACTTTAAAAGGCATCCTCCCTCCGACGCAAGACACCCCTTAATATCCCATGACGCTATAACAGTACAAATATATTTATCAATATTCGGTAATATAACCAGAAAAGAAAAAAAGTGCGGTTTTGTCCACACTCTATAATTCTCAGTTTTAGGGCATCAGAAATAGTGTTATAATCTCCCGGTGTCTAATTCGACCCGGGCATCATCTCAAAGCCTAATCAACCAGTTGTTCCATTTCATGCCGCTTGGCACGACACATGATATTTATCACTTCCTGCGATACCGGCACATGATTATACAGTATATTATAACAGGCCCGGGTAACGGGCATTTCAATCCCCAATTCATCAGCCAGGCGTTCAACCACTCTGGTGGTATGCAAACCTTCCACTACCATACCAATCTGCTGGAGCGCATCTGTCAGGCTATGACCTTGACCGATCAATATGCCAAAGCGCCGGTTGCGGGAGTAATCGCTGCAGCAGGTCACCACCAGGTCGCCCATGCCGCTCAGCCCTGTAAAGGTACGATAATCACCGCCCATTTTCACCCCCATGCGGATAATCTCCGTCAGACCCCGGGTCATCAAGGCCGCCACCGAATTGTCGCCATAGCCCAGCCCGACGACCATGCCCGCCGCCAGGGCGATAATGTTCTTCAAGGCCCCCCCCAGTTCCACTCCGGCCAAATCCAGATTGGTATAAACCCTCAGATGGCGGGACATATAGGCATCCTGCACAAAAAAAGCGGTCTCTTCACAGGCAGAAGCCACAGTCACCGCGGTGGGAATGCAGCGAGCCACTTCTTCGGCATGACTGGGTCCGGAAATGACTGCGTAGCTTCCCAAAATGCCATCACCCATCACATCGGCAGCCACCTGGCTCAATCTCATCCCGCTGGCGATTTCAATGCCTTTAGCGGTATTGACCAGGATGGTTCCGGGCTGATAAAAAGGGCGCAGCTCTTGCAGTATTTCGCGAACCGCCTGCGAAGGCACCGCCGCGACTATCATCCGCGCATCCTTTATGGCTTCAGCCAGATCAGAGGTCAGCTGTATCTCTCCGGGTATGGGCAAACCTGGCAGATAGCGCCGGTTTTCTCTCTCGTCCGCGATTAATTTGACTTCATCAGGCCTGCCCCAGAGGGTGGTGGCGAATCCATTCTGATTTAAAACCAGAGCCTGCGCGGTACCCCAACTGCCAGCTCCCATTACGCAAACCTTTTCCATCCCAAATCTCCCCATTCGCTGGCGGTTAAACCGCCTTATCTGTTATGCGCGCTTCCTGGCCTGAAATCAATCTTTTGATATTGGAATGATGCCTGAACAGGACCAGGGCGGCCAGGAAAAAGCTCATTACGGTGAAAGGCCACGGTTTTATCAATATCAGGCATAATATTGGTAACAAGGCCGCGGCCAATACTGACCCCAGCGACACATAGCGGGTTAAAGCCACTGATAAAATCATGACGGCCACCAGGACCAGGAAAATCTGGGGCATCAAAAATAGAATAACCCCGGCAGCGGTGGCAACCCCTTTGCCACCCCTGAAGGACAAAAAAATCGTATAACAGTGGCCTACCACCACAAAAACTCCGCAGGCCGCAGCTACAACCGGCCCACCCCAGGCGAGCCCTATCCACGCGGCGATCAATCCTTTCAAAAGGTCTCCCATAAGGGCCAGAACCGCCACTGATATTTTGGTCGAGCGCAGAACATTGGTAGCCCCGATATTTCCGCTGCCGCGCTGGGATATATCCACTTTCCCCAGATATTTGCCAAACAGGTAAGAAAACGGAACAGCCCCCAGCAAATAACTTAATAAGAGTAAAACCCAATCATTCATGACCTCATCCCCTCTTACAAACCTCACCTCGCGCCATTTATTGAAACTTGGAGGTATTCTTGCGCACCAACAAACACAGCGGTGAACCTTCAAAGCCGAAATTCTGGCGCAGTACGTTTTCCAGGTAGCGCAGATAAGAAAAATGCACCTGTTCCGGGTCGCTGCAAAACAGCACAAAAGTAGGCGGCGCAGTAGTCACCTGTGTGGTATAGAAAATCTTCACCCGCTTGCTGCCTCCCGGCAGGGGGTTGAGCAGTATGGCTTCATTTATTACCCGATTGAGTTCAGCCGTAGCAACGCGGCGGTTGTACTGCTCCACTACAAAATCCACCAGTTCGATGATCTTGAAGATGCGCTGGCGGGTCAGTGCGGATACATACAGGATAGGGGCATAAGCCAGGAATTTCAAATCTTCGCGGATATCCTTGTCATAGCGGTTCATGGTATGCTCATCTTTATTGACCGCATCCCACTTGTTGACCACCACGATATTGGCCTTGTTCTGTTCGTGTACGTATCCCGCGATGCGCTGATCCTGCTCAGTTACTTTTTCCACCGCATCCAGCATGATCAAGACCACATCGGCTCTTTCCATGCTTTTCAAGGTGCGGATTACACTGTATTTTTCAGTAGCCTCTTTGATGCGGGATTTTTTGCGAATGCCGGCCGTATCAATCAATATATAGCGGTTCCCTCCGTACTCGAAAGGAGTGTCGATGGAGTCCCGGGTGGTTCCCGGTATCTCGCTGACGATAACCCGCTGCTCGCCCAGGAGGGCGTTGACCAAAGACGATTTTCCCACGTTGGGACGCCCCACAATGGCGATCTTAACTGCTTCAGGGTCTTCATCATAGTCTTGCGGAGGACCAAAGTTGGCTATCACCGCATCCAGCAGGTCGTTGGTATTGAGGCCGTGCATGGCGGAAATAGGAATGGGATCGCCCAAGCCGAGGCGGTAGAAGTCCATCCATTCCAACTGGCGGTCGAAATTCTCAACTTTGTTAGCCGCCAGTATCACCGGTTTACGGGAGCGGCGCAGCATCTCGGCCACCTGTTCGTCTTCAGAGGTGATGCCCTGCCGGGCATCCAATACGAAGACGATTACATCAGCCTCATCAACGGCGATCTCCGCCTGCAATTGCACCCCGCGGGCGATGGTATCCACTTCTTCAAAGCGCAGCCCGCCGGTATCGATAATGATAAAGTCCCGGCCCAGCCATTCTGAAACATCATAAAGGCGGTCGCGGGTAACCCCGGGTATATCTTCTACGATGGCTTTGCGCTTTCCTGCCAGGCGGTTAAACAGGGTTGATTTTCCTACATTGGGCCTGCCCACAATGGCAACAACCGGTTTAGACATGTATTACTCTCCGTTTTTCTATACTATTTATGTAAGACGGCATCGACAAGGTCCCGGGCCTTTATTGGCACCACCCTGATCTCAGCCCCTGATGCTCTTATTATATCTGCCACCGAGATATCATCCAACAGCAGCTCTTCGCCGGCTTTCAGGATGATTTCCGGAAGAAGGACATTTTTCCCCTGATATTGGTTTCCCAGGGTTTTGATTATATCCCCGCCGGTCAACAGTCCGGTTACGGTAATGCTCGATCCCAGGAAGCTATTGACAACTGGTATGAGGTGTACCGCCACCCCGGCAACCTGGTTTAAGCGTTCGACTATGGGCTGTAAGGCGATTGTCCCTGAAACGCCGGTGACAATATGAGTCTGCCGGGGCGGCACCGCATCAGGCAGCCCTTTTTCGGCCTGGGCGAATTCATCCCACAAAAGGCGCACTAAACCGATCCCATTCTCCAATTGTTCAAAACTATCATAGTAACTGCTGCCGGGAACGGTTTGGCCGGCGTTCAGATAAAACTCGTCGGCCAAGTATACCAGGCCGAGCCCGTATTCGCGGCGAAAGCGCTGTTGATAGGCGTTGACCCGGGTGATTAGCCTGGCCGCCTGCTCCGGAGTCACCGGTTTTAGGTCCGGCAATCCCTGGCGATGTTTGGTCAATCCCACCGGAACAATGCCTATTGACAGGACACTGGGGTAAAAACCAGCCAGCTGTTCGATAGTCTCCTCTAATACTTCTCCGTCATTAATGCCCGGACACAGGACAATTTGGGTATGAATTTCTATGCCGCTCCGGTAAAGGCGCTCTAAATCCTCCCTTATATTAAGACCCTTTTTATGTTTCAGCATCCTGGCCCGCACTGCCGGCCGCATGGCATGTATGGAGATGTACAGCGGACTCAGCCGCATGGCTAGAATCTTGTCCCAATCCGACTGCTGCAAATTGGTAAGGGTTATGAAATTGCCAAACAGGAAGGAGTGGCGGTAATCGTCATCTTTTATCTGCAAAGTAGGGCGCAGGTCCGGCGGAAGTTGATCGACAAAGCAAAACAGGCAGCGATTTCTGCATACTTTCATCGGGTCGAAGATGGCGCCGTCTAAAATCAATCCCAGCTCCTCATCTTCTTCTTTTTCAACCTCTATCAGCCAGGTTTCACCATTCGGTTTATGCACTTCCACTTCAAGGAAGACGTCTTGTACCGCGAACTGATAATCGAGAATATCGTGTATAATCTGTCCGTTGATAGAGTATAGGCTGTCACCGGTTTCAAGGCCGATATCTTCGGCTATGCTGCCCGGTATCACATCTTGAATGGGTGCTGCCACCTGATTCCCTCCCGCTGCCATCTACCCCACTATTATCCCTTATCACTTGCCCCCCTGCAATAGCAGATCCACCCGCGTGTATTATGATTATTGCCATTTGGATTGCAGTTCAGCCTTAAACGCCAGGGTCTCTTCTTTTATATGTTCATACTGCTTCCCAGCCAGATGATAGGCTAACAGATTTTGCAGATATCTGCCTCCCAGTCAGGGCGGCAGGTAATTGAGGCCATAAAACAACAGATTACCAGGTATTGATACGGCCCGGGCAACCAATTCCTCTTCACTAAAACCGAACAGGTCGCGAAGGTCAGCGATGATAGCAGGCGCTAATTCATAATTGGCCCCTGCTCCGAAAGCATAAACCTTCACCCCATTGGCATCCTCGCCAACATACAAGAGGTCTCCTTTAAGATCCGCTTCTTTATCGTCATAATGCTCGACAAACCGGTAATCATTGCTATGAAGATCGCCCATAAAAATATGGGCGGCGATAAGTGCATGATGAACCCCGGTGGGACCCACAAATATTACATTCAATGTTTTCACCTGCTTTACTGCATGGTTTTAAGCCGGGTGATTTCCACCAGATTGGCGATGTTGCGGAAGGCATCCCTGGTGCCTCGAAACAGAATGGGGCGTCCGATGGTGGTCCAGCCAAGCCGTCTGGAAATGAAGCCGCCGATCATCATGAAGAGATTCACCCTGCTCATACAGTTTACTGCAATGACTTCATGCTCAACCCCCAGCAATCGCGCCACACTCATAATCATGGCGGTGCATCTGTCACCCATGTTTTTTTTGCCCAGGACGTAAACTTCATGGCCCAAATCATCTGTTCCCATATGGCGGATGGTGCCAAAATCAATATTTCGGGTTTTATCAAAATAAGGCAGGAGCATCATATCTTCAAAGGCCGGCGGGCGGGCGGGGTCAAGCATTTTGAGGTGCAGCGCCGCAGCCAGAACTGATGAATGTGACCCGCCATAACAATGATAGATTATCTTCATAATATATATAAGCTAAACTCCTCGATTCAGTGTTTGCAGATAATAAAGACTCCGTTTTCCAGGTCGTGAACATTGCCCCCTAGAATACGGGCCAGCATTAAGGTCAAGCGCTGCTGTTCCTCGCTTTCCCTGGCCACGAAGACCGGACATCCGCACCCCTGAACCAAACTGGCGTCCTGAGTGATAATGGCCAGGATATATTCTTTCAGGCTGATTTCCATTTAATCCGCTGCCTTTCTGCCCCAATAGCTTTTTAAGGTAGTGCTGCGGGCTGACTCCAACACCGGCACCCTTTTAATCATTTCTATCAGTACATCCATATCAGGCTCATTGGCTACTATGAACATTGCCAGATACCCTTTGTCGGCGTGCATCCTGGCCATAGGAGCCAGCTCCATCTCACTGATATCTACTTTCGCTCCCAAAATGGAGGTTACGTCATGGATAATGGCCATACGCTGACCCGGACTCTGCAGGGTCAGGCGCCCTTCGTCATCAAAAGGATGGATCAGGACCGCCAGGGCCTCAGAGAGGATCTTCTCGCGGGTCGCTTTGAACCCGACGTTCATCATGGGCACATCCGCGACTTTAAGCAGGGCGCCATCGAAAGACACCTCCGCCGGTTCAATTGAGGCAATTTCTCCGACGGTTAAACCGCTCATTACCTGAGTCGTGCCGTATATCATCAGCGGGCCCACCGCCAGCGCAAACGGCCATCCCCATAAATGCGCCGCTCCCGAAGTTACCAGCGAGGTCAATATAACCAGATAGTTGCGCACTTCGAATACCCGGGCGATGCCTTCGATGTAGTCGTGCCCCCGGGTTATCAGTTTATTCTCTTCCAGGCTGGACAGGGTTTTACGCTCCATATCCCTGATTTCCCGGAATTGCTGGGCCGCCAGGGTTAAAAAAGTGACCGCGACATAATCAGGCTCGGCAATAGCGGGAATAGCGACAGCACCAAGGCTGGCGGCAATAAAACCAAGGGCCAGATGTGTTACGTGACCGTGGGGATAAGTAGGATAATGGCGGTAATCATAGCGCAAAAGTATCCAGCGGTTGATAAAACCGGCTGCGATTCCCGCCAAAATAACGGTTCCATAACTCTGCATCACCGGCCGGCATTGCTCTTATTCAGTAAATAGAAACCTGCCCCGGCAGCCACAGCAACGGTGAGAAGAATCAAAATCGTTGTCCAGGCCGAAGGAGAGTTCTGCTGCAGGGGTTTGGCCGCCGCTCCCCCTGAGCTGCCAGCCCCGCCCCCTCCCAAGGTGGCTGACAGAACATCTGCAAAAGCGGTTACACCCTTGGTGGCATCGTCTTTGGGGTTGGTGTGCGATCCGACCTCAATCAGCATTGACCGGGGGGTAAGATCCTGATTATAATCCCCTTTGCCCATAAAAATCCCATTGGAAAGCCCCGGTTTGGTCTTATCCATTACTGCTTTTAGCTGCTTGGCGAACTCCAGATTTGTTTTCGAATTGGGATTAGTTTTGCCTACCACCAATTTGATCTTGGTGGCCTCCTGTCCATTTACAGTGGTCTGGTACTGGTTAGGCGGCACCGCGTCGCGGTGCACGTCGATCAATACCTGCGAGCCGTTCTTCAGTAGCGAAGCCGCAGTGCGCCTGGAGCGGTTATAGGCATTGACATCGTGGGGATTATGATTATTTTTGTTATACTCCACGGTATAGCCCAGCTGTTGAAGGCGCTGAGCCAGGGCATAGCCTACGTCATAAATGCCCCCGTTGCCTTCCTTGCTTTCTTTGCCGTCAGTGGGCACGTAGGATTCGTCACTGTGGGTATGGTAAATAGCTATGGTAGGTTTAGCCGCCACGACCGGAATCTCTTGGCTGTCTATCACCCAGGCCTGGCGATTGTCGTCGAAATTTACTTCTGGCATCTGTTCCTGGCCCACATATACGCAGCGCGCGGTGTGACCTGATACCTCTACCACCTGGTACCTGCCATTGTCACTGCTGATGTACTCATCGCCTACATACACCTGGGTGCCAGTCTGGCTTATGGTATTGTTGTCCTCATCCACCAGTGAAAAATAATACCCGGAAGGCAATTCCTCATAAACGGCCTCCGCCGTATCCGGCAGGAAGAGACCCAAACCTGTTATCAGGCTAACGGCTAAGAATAGAGACAGCATTTTTCTAGACATGTTCATCACCCCGATCCTGCGGCTTTCTCATTCCGGTGACTTCTATGCGGTCTTCCCAATCTTTAAACTCTTCTTGATCAGGTTCATCATCCTTGTCGTGTGCAGTATAATCAGCCTGTATATCGTCATGATCGTCATGAGCCGGTTTACGGGCTGGTGCCGGTTCCCTGAGGTTTTCTAACAAGGCCGGATCTTTGTCGTCGCTGCTGGGTCCTCCGGCCATGCGTTCCAGACTTTCGCCGACCAGCTCAGCCAGCAGAATTGCCAGGATACCAGCCAGAACCAGAGAGTCGAAGGCGCCGGCACCGCCCAGATGAACGGTTCCCCGCACCCCGCTCTGCAGCAGGTAGACAAATTGACCGATGTCTAAAGCCAACACCGCCATTACTGCCGCAAAGAATGATCCGCGCCGTGATCTGCCCGCCAAGTACCCAACGATGCCGGCGACTAAAGGATAAAGGTAAATAGGATCAATAAAAACGGTTTCCGGTTCGGCTCCCAGAAAACGGGCTCCTATAAACAATACCAGGGCGGTAACTACGGCGGCTATTGCCGAGCGCATCTTTTCAAAAGCAGTTCCAGCACCCAGCCACAGCCATATAGCCAGGCCGACCGTTATTACCCCGCCCACATTGATGGTTAACCGGGAGCTAACCGGGATATCAATGAAGCTGCCGACAATGATAGCAGCTATCACCGCCAATGCTGCCCGGTCAGTCATTCGCAAACGGTCCAGGGCCCGGTGAGCTACACCGAAATAGATCAGAATCGATATCACCACAAGCGCAATCAGACCAAAGGGAAAATTGGCCATATTTAGCCACATCCTTTCTCATCTCTTATGGCAATAGATTTCCCCGCATGGGTGTTTTTATGTAAAAAGAAGCTGTCCTGAGGTTATTGGCGGGACCAGAGGCGGCAATCGATATGGCGGGCCTCAAGCCAGGCCCTGGTATGACCTAGAATAATTAAAGGTTTTTCGCGAATTGCGGCAATATTGGGAGATGAAGTCATTAAAAACACTGCTTTAAGCCGATAAATCCATTGTTCTATAAATTTAAACAGAGACTCCGGGCCTTGATGGACATAATGCTTTACCAGGGGGCCGGCCATTCCTACCAATTCAGCCCCCATACAGAGCGCTTTAGCGGCATCCACAGCCGTTCTGATGCCCCCTGAAGCGATGACTTTTACCGGCAGCCCCAGTGAGATGATCTCGGCCAGGCTGACAGCGGTAGGCAAGCCCCAGTAATCGAGTTCATTGCCAAAACAGCCCTGGCGCAAATCCTCTATCACGATGAAGTTGGTGCCGCCCTGACCACCGGTATCGAAAAGACTCACTCCAGCGGAAAAAAGCAGTTGGACGCTCTCTTTAGACAGACCGAAACCCACCTCTTTGGCTATGACCGGCACCGGGGACAGAGCCGCTATCCGGCTGATATTATCCAGCATCCCGGCAAAATCCCTTTCGCCTTCCCGCATGGCCAGCTCCTGGGGTACATTGAGGTGCAGCTGCAGGGCGTCGGCCTCAATCATGTCAACTGCCTCAATAGCCGCCTCCGGTTTGGCCAAAGCGCTGATATTGGCCAATATCACCCCTTGCGGGTTAACTTTCCTCACCACCGCAAAAGAAGGCCGTCTTTCCCTGTCTGTCAAGGCTATGGCCTGTGATCCAACCGCCATAGCCAGCCCAAAATCCCGGGCCAGGAGGGCCAAGGCACGGTTGATATCAGTGGATATTTCGGTGCCGCCGGTGATGGCATTAAGCAACAAAGGGTATTGTAAAGACTTACCCAGAATATTCTGGCTGAGATCGATCTTGCCAAAATCGAGTTCAGGTATGGCCTGATGCAACAGGTATACCTCATCAAAGCCGTTCTTGACGGGTCCGTCCTGGCATATGCTGCTGATATTAATATGCTCTTCTTTACGCCTGGCCCTTATCGTTAACCCCTCCCTGCGATTTCTCTGGCTTTTTCCAGGGCGGCCGGATCGTTAATATTAAAAAACAGTTCTGAGACCTGCCCAAAACAGGAAAATACCGTTTCATCCAGATACAGGGCATTAAGATCCTCAAAAATCCTGGTTAATTTCAGCTTATCCTTTTCTAAACAATCAATCAGCAGGGGAAGACAGCTCTGATTATATACCGCTGCAGTAGGCTGCAGGCGCCCCCCCAGAACCGGCACCACGGAATCATAACCCTGAGCCCGCTCTAACATGTAATTGATCACGTCTGCATTGATAAAAGGCATATCACAGCTAAGTACAAAAAGCTGCGCCTGGGAAGTGGTCTTCAAAGCGGCATGAATACCGGCGATGGGGCCTTTACGGGGATAAATATCGGTTATCACCCGGGCCGGGTATTTCTCAAATAATTCCGGTTCGTTGGTTACAATAAGCAACTCGTCGAATCGGGGCTGAAGCCGGGCCAGTATGTATTCTATCACCTTGGCGCCGTTAAGGCTGGCCAAAGCCTTATTTATACCCATCCGTGAGCTCTGTCCTCCTGATAGAATGGCTATACCAGGCATCGACGGACTCCTTTACATTTTAATAGAAAAGGCTGCCGTTGGCAGCCCTTGATCTATCGCGGGAAGTTGCCGCAATGGGTGTTGCTGCAGCCCTGGCAGGCCCCCGGCCCGCCTTTGCCACCAAATGATTGGGTGCTGAACGAAGAGAGTAACGCCTCAATATTGGCTGACTGACACCCCGGACATTTTACGTTTTCACGCTTTTTAATTGTGGTTAAAACCTCAAAGTTCCGTTGACAATCCTTGCATTTGAATTCATATATCGGCATGGTTCACCCCACCCGGACTATTAAATGTCATCCGCCGGCTGAGATTCCAGGTATTGGTCCACATCAGCCTGATCAAGCTCATTTTTAGCTTCTTTGACAGACAAGCCAATCCGCTTTTCATTGGGATCAATGCTGATTATCTTCACCATTACCCGATCTCCGGCCTTGACCACATCTTCAGGCTTTTCCACCCGATAGTCGGCCAACTGGGAGATGTGAACCAATCCATCCACGCCCGGATCCAACTCAACGAATGCGCCGAAGGGGGCTATTCTGACCACGGTTCCCTCAACGATATCACCCTGGTGATATTTTTCTAAAGCCAGTTCCCACGGGCTCTTAAGCAGTTTCTTGCGGCTTAATGACACCCTTTCCTTGTCACGATCCAGGCCCAGGATGTAGACCTCAATCTCATTACCTTCGCTGAGAATATCCGCAGGATGTTCAACCCGGCGGTGATCTAGTTCAGATACATGTAAAAGTCCTTCATAACCGCCCAGGTCAATAAAAGCCCCGTAATCCACGATGCGTTTGACAATGCCGGTGCGGGTTTGGCCTTCAGCAATGTTCTGCCAGAATTCGGCCTTCTGGCGGTTCTTCTCCTCCAAGACCAGTTCCCGGCGGGATAAAACCACCTGTGAGCCCCGGCGTTTGTTGCGGTTGAACTCGATGATGTTGAACAGCATGGTCTGTCCGATGTAATCGTCCAGATTCTTTACATAGCCGTCGTCCACATGGGATGCAGGCAGAAATCCAACCACACCTACATCCGCCAGGAGTCCGCCTTTTACGCTTTCCACCACCGTGCCTTGCACCGGTCGTTTTTCATTGAAAGCAATTTCCAATTCATCCAGGGTCTTTTTGAAATCCACCTTTTTCTTGGACAGGAGGATGGTGCCATCATCATCCCATTTAAGAACCAGGACTTCAATTTCGTCCCCAACCTGAACCAGTTCACGGGCTGAGCCGACATCCTTTAAGGACATCTCGCGAAGCGGAATCACGCCTTCAGATTTGCCACCGACATCAACCATCACTTCATCATCCAACACTTGAACGACCGTGCCCTTTATCACTTCTCCCCTGCTGGGAGTTGCAAGTCCTGCCATTTCAGCCTCAAGTTTGGCAAAAGATTCTTCGTTGCCTGGCTTCTCTCCGGCTTGATTCTGATCTTCCCTTTCTTCGTCATAACCTGTCATCCTACTCATTACCTCCTTAATAATCCAATCCGGAGTAGAAGCACCTGCAGTTATACCGACTTTCGCGGCGTTTTGAAACCAGTCAGGCTGGATCTCTGACGCCTTTTGCACTCTGTAGGTCGTAACCCCGGTATTTAAACACTCTTTAACAAGAGTGGCTGTATTAGAACTATGGGCATCACCGATTACTATCATTAAGTCAACCCGACCGCTTAGTTCGCGGGCTTCCTTAATTCTATTAGCGGTAGCCGAGCATATGGTGTTAAAGACTCTTAACTCGCTGGCCTTGGGCAGAATCCCTTCAACAGCCCGGTAATAATCCCGGGATTCCTTAGTGGTCTGGGAAACCACCCCAACCTTATCCATACCGGGCAAAAGTTCGGCCTCAAACCGGTCTTTTACCACCCGGGCGGCTTCACACCATCCTAAAATGCCCTGTACTTCAGGATGTTCGGCATCCCCAAATATTACCACATTATACCCTTGTTCATCCAGTTCGGCAACCAGCTGCTGTATCCTGGCAACCCTCGGGCAAGTGGCATCTACTACCACAATGTCCCGGTGACGTGCCCGGTCGATAACCTGTGGCGAGCAGCCATGCGAGCGGATGACCAGCTTTTGTCCAGGTTGCAACTGGTCGACATTATTCACCGGGTCAATACCCTGTTGGGCCAATTGTTCCACCACGGCTTGATTGTGAACCAACGGGCCCAGGGTAAAGCATCCATCTGGGAAACAAGCCTCTGCAGCGATTCTCACCGCCCGCTTAACCCCCGCACAGAAACCGGCATGGTTGGCTAATTGGACCTGCAATCGATTTACCCCGCAAATATATAATAAATTCGAAAAATCTTGGATAAATCCTTCTTTATTTACATAAAAGTATATTAATTTGCGCCATAATCTCCTCACTCATTTTCCCCAGAAGGGCAGAACTGTACTTTTCATGGTAATAAGCCGTCAGATCCAGAGGGTGACCGACTCGCACCTTTAAGGGCCGAAACCAGCCGCAGGGAAACCATCCTTCTGTACCGGTAATCGCCACCGGAACCACCGCTGCTCTGCTCTTCATGGCCAGCATAGCCACACCAGGCTGAATGCTGGTCTGGGCAACAACTTTGCGCCGGGCGCCTTCGGGGAAAATCCCTAAGATTTCACCAGCTTCGAGCATTTCCAGGGCCTGCCTTATGGCATTTCGATCCGCTGCCCCTCTCTGCACCGGAAAGGCGTTTAAGCCCCGACAGATAGCTCTTAATAGAACATTTTGAAATAATTCCGCTTTGGCCATAAAATGGACGGGACGCGATAAAGCCACACCCACCAGGATGGGATCCCAGTTGCTGACATGGTTGGCAGCGACGATAACTGGTCCTTTTTTGGGTAGGTTATGTAATCCCTCGACTTTCAAACCAAGAATCAGCAAAAAGATTTTCAAAAAACCCCTGATGAGTGCGTAAAACATTTTACGCCCCCCGAATCTTCATCTTAATGGTATGTAGAACCTCATCTTCAGTCATTTTACTGGTATCCAGCATAATATGATCCGGCAAAATCCGTAAGGCCCCTACCGGACGCTGGGAATCGATCTGATCCCTTTTTATGATCTCCTCCCGCACCGCGTCGAGATCGGCCCTATAGCCGCGCATTTCCATTTCCCGCACCCGGCGCTGGGCTCGTTCTTCAATACTGGCGGTAAGGAAGAATTTATAGTCGGCATCGGGAAGCACATATTCCCCGATATCCCGTCCATCCATGACCACTGAACAGCTCCGGGCCATGGCTTGCTGGAGTTTAACCATGACTTTTCTCACCCCGGGATGAGCTGATACGATTGAAACTGCCTCACCAACCCGTGGCGAACGAATTAGACTGGTAACATCTACCCCGTCGCTGATTATTACTTGGCCATCTGATTGGGTTTCGAAGTGAATATCAGTGGTTTCCGCCATCTGTTGCAGCAGGCTGGAGTCATTAAGATCAATACCTTGTTGCAGGACTTTCAAAGTGAGGGCTCGATACATTGCACCGGTATCAACATAAGTAAAGTTCAGTTCACGGGCCAATCTCCGCGCCACGGTGCTTTTGCCAGCACCAGCCGGACCATCAATCGCTATCTTCATTCGTTTACCACCCATGTATGCTCGTCTCTATTTTAGCATACCTCAAACCGCTGCGACACCTTGCACTAAAGTTTTTGACCGCGGTTTATAAACATTTAGTGGTGAGGCCCTCCAGCAGCGGCCAGAATTGCGGGAAGGAGATGTCAACTACTTCAGCGCCCTTCAGCACTGTTTCTCCGCGGGCTACAAGCGCGGCTACGGCCAGGCTCATAGCGATGCGGTGGTCGCCGAAACCATGCACTTCAGCTCCCCGGAGCGATTCCGGCCGGCCGGTAATGGTCAAACCCTGAGGCATTTCTTCAACACAAGCCCCCATTTTATTAAGCTCGCTGCATATAGCTGCCAGGCGATCTGATTCTTTTACTCGCAATTCCCCGGCATCCTCGACCCGGGATTCACCATCAGCTGCTGCCATGGCCACGGCAAGCACCGGAACTTCGTCTATCAGCTTTGGCATCATCCCGCCGTCAATTACGGTGCCACGCAGCGGGGCGCTTTTGACCAGCAGGTCCGCAACCGGCTCACCCCCCACCGTTCTGCGGTTCTCCATGATTATATCGGCTCCCATGGCGTCTAAAACCTCAATAACACCGGCCCTGGTAGGATTGACGCCGACGTCGCGGATCATAAGCTCCGACCCGGGCACAATGGAAGCTGCCACCAAGAAAAAAGCCGCTGAAGAGATATCCCCGGGAACCAGAAACTGTTGGGGTTCTAAAGTTTTACCCGGGTTGAGGGTGACGCTCCCCGGCTTCACAATGAGGTCGGCTCCCATGGCGGACAGCATACGTTCGCTGTGATCCCGGGAAGGCTGCACTTCCCGCAAGACGGTTTTCCCTTCGGCCTGCAGCCCGGCCAGCAGCAGGGCTGTTTTAAGCTGGGCGCTGGCTACCGGCAGCTGGTATTCAATGCCGGCCAGGCTCCCGCCTATGACCACTAAAGGAGCCAGACCGTTTTGTCTGGCATATAAGGTCGCGCCCATCATCCGCAAAGGCTCCATAATCCGTCGCATTGGCCGCTGACGCAGGGAGCGGTCCCCACTTAAAACTGAAAAAAAGGGAAGTCCCGCCAGCAATCCGGACAGGAGGCGCATAGTGGTTCCGGAATTGCCGCAGTCCAATACATCCTCGGCTTCCTTTAAACCCTCCCAGCCCTTTCCGGATATAATCAGGCTCTGCTTCTCGGTCCGGATATCGACCCCCAATTGGCCTAGACATCTGCAGGTTGACAGAGTGTCCTGGGCTTGAAGGAAATTCTGTACACTGCTCCTGCCCCGGGCCAGGGCTGAAAAAATAAGGGTCCGGTGAGATATCGATTTGTCTGCGCTGACCCTTATCTCTCCCCGCAAGGCTTTGCATTGGCTGAGCTTGATTTCCACTACCTTAACCTCCTCACTTCATCCAGGCCTTGATATGCTGCCGGCTCAGGGCTTCGACTGCCCTTAGCGCCGCATCATCATCAGGTACACTGATGCGTATCGTCCCGCCATCGCCTTCTCTGATTCTTAGGATTTCCAAGTCCATAATATTTACCTGACAACTTCCCAAAATATTTCCTAATTGTCCTATCACCCCGGGTTTATCCGGTACGATACACACGATATCAGTAGACTCCCCCAGGTAAGTGCGCTGCAGGTGAGGAATCTGTGCCCTGATTTTGCGGGCCTGCTCCAGGCCGGCCCGCAACCGTATCCGGTCTCCATCCGCCACTGCTCTTTGCATAGCTTGCAGTTCGCTTATCAGCTTATCCAGCTCTGCAGTTATATACTTTCGATTGGATAAAACAATATCCTCCCATAGACCCGGGTTGCCTGAAGCTACCCGGGTGGTGTCGCGAAAACCGCCGGCAGCCATCATCATAGCCTGCCGGTCTCCCCTGGTGACATTCAGCAGCGCCGCCGCAGCCAAGTGAGGTACATGGCTGACCTGGGCCACTATCCGGTCATGCAGCCTGGCCTCCATGATATGCACCTTGGCCCCGGTCTCTCCTATAAGACCGCTCAAACGGTCTATAGCCGGCCGGGGCGTATCTGCAGCCGGGGTCAGTACATATACTGCGTTTTCATAAAGGTAACGATCGGCCCCCTGAATTCCAGCGATCTCTGCACCTGCCATAGGATGACCGCCCATACCGCATACGTCTGCGGGAAGCCCGGAAAACAAAGCCTGCACCTTCATCTTGGTGCTGCCCACATCAGTAATCAAGGTTCCCGGCCTGACAAACGGCATGATGTCCTGTAGAATTTGCGCATAAGCGGCCATCGGCGTACAGAGGAATATAACACTGGCCCGAGACACGGCTTCATCCAGCGGGGGACTTTCCTGTATGGCGCCAATGGCAATGGCCTGCTTCACTGCATCCTGCTGGGAGTCCAGGCCGGTTATGCGTTGTACCAGGGCGGAGCCCTGCAAAGCCAAACCCAATGATCCGCCGATCAAGCCCAGGCCGATTATGAGTATTTTCTCAGCCATCTTCCCGATCGCCACCTTCCAGTTCGATGCTCAGGGCAGCAGTCATTTGCCGCAGTTTTGTCATCAAGCCCTTGAATCTGTCCGGGGTAAGAGATTGAGGTCCGTCAGACCAGGCTTCGCTGGGATTCTGGTGCACCTCGATCATCAAGCCGTCACAGCCCGCGCCTACCGCCGCCAGGGCCATGGGCTCCACCAAGCGCCATTTTCCGGTGCCGTGGCTGGGATCAACTACTACCGGCAGATGGGTCAAATGCTTTATAATCGGCACCGCACTCAGGTCCAGGGTATTGCGGGTATAAGACTCAAAACTGCGGATGCCGCGTTCACACATAATTACCTGCGGATTGCCGCTGGATATGATGTATTCGGCGGCCATGATCCATTCTTCAATGGTGGCCGAGGGCCCCCGCTTTAACATGACTGGTTTCCCGACTTTACCAAGCTCCCGGAGCAGAAAGAAGTTCTGCATATTCCGCGCTCCGACCTGCAGTATATCGACGTACTCGGCTATGGTTTCTATATGGCGGGGATCCATGACCTCGGTGACAACAGGCAGTCCGGTTTGCCTGCCGGCTTCGGCCAGGATCTTCAGGCCGGCTACTTCCATACCCTGAAAAGAGTACGGCGATGTGCGGGGTTTAAAGGCCCCGCCGCGCAGCATTGCCGCACCTGCAGCTTTAACCGTATGCGCTACTTGCAGATATTTTTCTTCACCTTCCACTGCGCAGGGACCTGCGATGACCGTCAAAGAACCGCCTCCCAATTGACAGCCCTTTACTTTAATGACGGTCTCTTGTTTAAACTCCCGCGATGCCAGCTTAAAGGGTTGAACAATAGGAACCACCCTTTCAACTCCGCAAAGGGTTTCAAATAGATCCAAATCCTCCTGGGTCCGATTGCCTACCGCGCCTATAATGGTTCGTTCCACCCCATGGGAGAGGTGCACCTGGAAATGGCGCTCCTTCAGCTTGATTTCAACTTGTTCAATCAATTCGGGCCCTGCGTTTTTCTCCATTACGATAATCATAAAAAAACCTCCTTACACAGCGTGGAGGAGAGAAAAACAGAAACCATTGGCATATCGCCAATGGTCGATCCATTGTCGTTATTCCCACCATCCTGCCATACTACAATGTTTTTGAGGGCATCCTACCTTACTACAATATCAAGAATACCTCAAACACCCCGCCAAGATCAAGTCAAATCTACAATGGCAAAAGCAGCCAGGGACAAAGGCAGAGTTGTCTTCGTCACCATGGCTGCGCTTGCTATAACCCCAAACGATTCCCGACATCTTCATCAGACTCGGGTCAGAGATAATACAGGCACTTCTAACCGAGCGATAGTCATATCCCCTGGTTCTCCCTCAGGGGGTCATTTGCTTTCGTTGACCGCCGCCAGGTAGATTCCCATTAAGATAACGGCGCCACCGGTCAGTTGATACCAGAGCAAGGCTTCATTGAAAATGAACCACCCCAGTATACTGGCCATGACCGATTCGCCCAGAATGGAAACCGCCACCACCGGTGCTTTAACGAATTTCAAGGCCCAGTTAAGCACTGCGTGCCCCCCCAGTCCGGGGCCTAATCCCATTAAGGCAAAAAGCAGCCAATCAACCGCCGGATATCCGGTTAAGGGCAATTGCATAAACACCGCCACAAATAAGACAATCACGGCGGCAACAGAGGATACCACCAGGGTATAATCCAGGGTGGCTACCCGGGACCTGAGCTGACGGCCTAAGAGAAAGTATACCGCCACGAAAAAACCGCTGGCCAGAGCCAGCATATCCCCCAGCAAACGGCCCTGGCCCAGGTCTCCGCCGACAATAACTCCTGATCCTGTCAGGGCTAATACCACCCCCAGGATAGCCCAGCGGTTTAATCTCTCTTTTAATATGAAGGTGGAAAAGACCAAAACAAAAATGACTTGTAGATTGGTGAATAAGACTGAACTGGAAATGCTGGTATAGTCAAGCGAGCTGATCCAGAAGGCTAAATGCAAAGCCAAAAAAAGGCCTGATGAGGCCATTAAAATGATATCCCGGCGGGAAAGTCCGCTTATTGAAAGCGGCAGGTTCCGTCCATTAATAACTGCGGAAAGGCCGGTAGTGGCGGCCAGGCGGTATAAGGCTATAACCAGAGCTGGCGCCGAACACCAGCGGATCATTGTGGAGGAGGTCGACATGCACAAAACACCGAAGAAAATCGCCGCATAAACCGGGGCGGTTTTCATTGTTCCACCCCTAGATAAGATTGTATCACCCGGGGGTCGCTCTTTATCTGCTCCGGGTCGCCTTCGGCTATCTTGCGTCCGTAATCCAGGACGGCGATCTGCTCACAGATATTCATCACCAGATGCATATCATGTTCCACCAGCAGAATGGTGAGCTGCATATCGTCCCTAATTTTCCATATAAGATCCATTAACTCGAGCTTCTCAGAGCTGTTCATCCCGGCCGCAGGTTCATCCAGGAGCAGGAGGCAGGGATTGGAAGCCAAAGCCCGGGCGATTTCCAGCCGCCGCTGCTCGCCGTAGGAAAGACTTTGGGCATATTCCCTTCTTTTTTCATAAAGGCCCATCATGGTGATGAGTTCTTCAGCTTTGGTGCTGCATTGCTTCTGTTCGCGGACGTAAGCCGGCATTCCCAGGAGGCTGGCCAACAAGCCCGCGGAGCGGTTCCAATTGGCTGCCACCTTGACGTTATCCAAAACTGACAGCCGGTTGAAGAGGCGAATATTTTGGAAAGTCCGCCCGATCCCCAGCCGGGCCACCTTGTGCGAGGATAAGGAGGCTATAGGGGTGTCGCGGAAAATCAGGCTCCCTTCGGTAGGGGTATAAATGCCGGTTATTACGTTGAAAAGGGTGGTTTTCCCGGCGCCATTAGGTCCGATGATGCCGAAGATGGTATTGTGCTCCACCTTCATATCAATGCCGTCCAGAGCCCGAAGGCCTCCAAACTCCTGACTGACGCCCTGCAATTCTAGGACCGGCATGGTTTCACCTCTTTCTCCCGCTTGGGTTTGACCAGGTCATAGAGGCGGATATCTCCCAGGAGTCCGTTAGGTCGGAAGATCATCAGGATAACCAGCAAAGCGCCATAAAAGAGCATGCGGTATTCAGCCACCACCCGCAGCATCTCCGGCAGTATGGTAAGGATGGCCGCCCCCAGAATAGCTCCGGGTATGCTCCCTAATCCACCCAAAACCACCATGTTGAGTACCTCGATGGAGCGCATGAAATCAAAATCCTGAGGACTGATATAATACATATAATGGGCATACAGAGCGCCGCCTAATCCGCCTAGAAAAGCCCCCAGAACAAAGGAGAGGACCTTCAGATGGGTGGTATTTATGCCGCAGGCCTCGGCCGCGATCTCATTTTCCCGTATGGCATACATGGCTTTACCGATGCGTGACGACAATAATCGCTGAGAGAAGAAAACCACCAAGATGGTAATGATCAAAACCAGGCTGAAAGAAGTCTCCTGGGGTATGCCCGATAGTCCTACCGCCTTGCCCCCCGGTTCAAAATTTAGAAAGAACACCCTCACGATCTCAGCAAAGCCAATGGTGACAATTGCCAGGTAATCGCCCTCCAGTCGCAGAGCGGGCAATCCTATAACAAATCCGAACAGAGCCGCCACGGCTGCTCCTGCCAGGAGTGTCAGCCAGAAAGGCCAGCCCAGTTTTAGGGTCAAAATAGCTGAGGTATAAGCCCCTATGCTCATAAATCCGGCGTGTCCCATGGACAATTGCCCGGTAACACCAGTGGTGATATTTAATCCCAGGGCTATAATGATGTTAATCCCCATGAGGATTATAATGCGCAAGTAGTAAGGATCGATAATTCCCGTAATCCATTGCTCCAAGAGTTTCACCTATACCTTTTTGCTGATTTTTTCTCCTAATATGCCTTGGGGCCGAAGGATCAGTACCAGAATCAAGATGCCGAAAGCAATGGCATCTTTAAAGGAAGAAGAAATGTAAGCTACCCCCATGATTTCCAGGACCCCCAGGGTAAGGCCTCCCAGCATGGCGCCGGGTATGGAACCGATTCCGCCCAGAACAGCGGCGGCAAAGGCTTTAAGACCTGCCATGGTTCCCATATAAGGCCATACCGCGTTATAATAAACGCCTACCATTACCCCTCCGGCAGCGGCCAGGGCTGATCCGATAGCGAAGGTGTAGGAAATGACCCGGTTAACATTGATCCCCATCAAAGCGGCGGCGTCGAGATCCTGCGAACAAGCCCGCATGGCTTTGCCGATGCGGGTCTTCCGCACCATAAATTGCAGCCCGATCATCAATAACGCAGAAACCAGCAATATTATGACCTGCATGGAAGAAACCTGCACCGGCCCCCATGAAAATGAACTCAAGTCCATAATCGCCGGGTAGCGCCGGGTGTTCACCCCGGCGATCAAAGCCATCAGGGTGGACAGGAAAATGGATGCCCCCAAGGCACTGATCAAAGGCGAGAGGCGGGATGATTTACCCCGCAGAGGCCGGTAGGCGATCCTCTCCACCAATACTCCCAAAAGCATGCAGACCGCCATAGCCCCCACCATAGCCACCCCCAGGTTAACATCCCAGACCGTGACCAGGACCAGACCTACGAAAGCCCCTACCATATAAATTTCGCCATGGGCAAAATTTATTAATTGTACGATGCCATAAACCATGGTATACCCGAGAGCGATTAAAGCATAGGTACTGCCCAGGGTAAGGCCGTTAAGCAATTGCTGCCATAACATAGTTTGTTTCCTTTGCTTTTACTTGTCCCTATTAGACCATACATCAACATAGTGGCAGGCTCCATAAGCAATTTCTGCCACCAGGTTCATCTATGGGCCAAGGGGGCTTAAGAACAAACTGGCAGCCCGGTAAAACCGGGCCACCAGGGTATGGTTCCTTATTGTTGGGGTGCGCTGGTGGGAATCTTCTCCAGCAATGCCGGGAATTTATCACCCTTTACGGTTAACAGGAAAACCGGGCTCTTGAGCGGTTCACGGTCGGGAAGGAAGGTGGTTTTGCCTGAAACACCCGGATAATCCTGAAGTTTTGCCAATTCAGCCTTGAACACTTTGGGATCACTGCTCTGAGCTTTCTCCATAGCCTGGGCAATAATCATCACAGCGTCATAGTACTGGGCGGAAAACATGTCCGGATCTTCATTGTACTTGGCCCGGTAAGCTTTGATAAAAGCGTCGGTTTCCGGGCTGGGCTGGTCGGCAGAGAAGCCGGCGTAGAAGATGACCTTCTCTTCAACCGCTTTGCCGCCTAATTTCTTAAGATCTTCCCCATACAGGCCATCACCGCCAACCATGACGATGTCTACTCCCTGCTTCTGAGCTTCCAGCATGATCAGAGCAGCTTCGGTGTAATAGCCGGTAAATACCAGGACCTGGGGTTTGGCTTGTTTCAGCTTGGTTACCTGTGCGGTGAAATCGGTTTCTTTGTCATTGATGGACTCTTCCAAGACGATGTTGCCGCCTTTTTCCTGGATAGCGGTCTTGAATACCGGTGTTAATGCAGTGCTGTAGCGGGCTGTTTAAGATTTATCTGGGCATGCTTAATCAATTGTGACGTCATTTTAGCAAAATTTTCGGGGGTTAAGGATTGTTTGCCGTCTGACAGGGCCCGGTCAGGATCCTGGTGCACCTCCACCATTACTCCGTCAGCACCTGCAGCGACAGCCGCGCTGGCTATGGGCCTGACCATTTTCCACTTGCCGGTGGCGTGACTGGGATCGACAATTATAGGCAGGTGGGTCAACTGTTTAACCAGGGGTACCGCCCCGATATCAACGGTGTTGCGCGTATAGGTCTCAAAAGTTCGTATCCCCCGCTCGCAGAGGATGATTTGTTTGTTGCCGCCTTTCAGCACATACTCGGCTGCCAGCAGCCATTCTTCGATAGTAGCCGACAACCCCCGTTTCAGCATTATCGGTTTATCCAGCTTGCCCAGCTCCTCCAGAAGCGAATAGTTCTGCATATTACGGCTGCCCACCTGCAGAATGTCTATATTGGCGTAAAGGATGTCCAGATCCCGAATATCCATAATCTCGGTAATCACCGGCAGACCCGTTTCCTGCCGGGCTTGAACCAGGATATCAACCCCGCTGCGGCCCAGACCTTGAAAAGAATAAGGGGAGGTGCGGGGTTTAAACAGCCCGCCGCGCAGAATATCCGCGCCCATCTCCTTGAGGCGATGGGCCAGATTGAGGTAGTCGGGCCGATTCTCAACCGCGCAGGGTCCGGCAATGACAGTGCAATACCCCTCACCGACATATACTTTCCCGGCGGGGGCGGCGATAGTTATTACGGTGTCAGATGCGCAGTATTCCCGCGATGCTAATTGAAATGGTTTCATTGTGCTGAGCCTCCATACGAAAATAGTATATCAAACCAGGGCTATTATTCGAATGGTTTTCTGCAGCTTGGCCTGAGTTTTGCTTAGAGGTGAAAGGTTAGGCCGCCTCTTATTAATAAACGACGGTATTTTGTGCTATATTGATTATTAACATACTCAAGGGGGTTAAGGCGGTGAAAACAATACGGGTGGCCCTGTGCCAAATGAAGGTGACAGCCGATAAAAAACTCAATCTGCAGACTGCACGGAATTTCGCAGAGCAAGCGGTGCAGTCCGGGGCGGAGCTCATCATCCTGCCTGAAATTTTCAACGCCCCTTACCAGGCCGCGCTTTTCGAGCAGTATGCCGAACCCATACCCGGCCCCAGCAGTCTGGCCCTGGCGGATATAGCCCGGGAATGCCAGACAGCCATTGTGGGAGGATCAATCATCGAGAGGGATGCCCAGGGCCGTTTGTTCAATACCTCTCTGGTATTTGACAAAAACGGCGTACTCCTGGCCAAGCATCGCAAGGTTCATCTATTCGATGTAAATATCCCCGGAAAAATCAGTTTTCAAGAATCCCGTACCCTGTCACCCGGGCAGAATGTCACATTATTTAATTTATACGGCTTCAAGGCCGCGGTTTTAATCTGCTATGATATTCGCTTCCCGGAAATGGCCCGCCTGGCTGTACTGGCCGGAGCAGATTTGCTGATTGTCCCGGCAGCATTCAATTTAACCACCGGTCCCCTGCACTGGGACTTGCTTATGCGCAGCCGGGCTGTTGACAGTCAGGCCTATGTATTGGCCTGCTCCCCTGCCCGGGATGAGGAAGCCTCCTATCAGGCCTGGGGGCATTCAGTGATAGTCGATCCCTGGGGTCAGATAATGGCTCAGGCCGATCGAGACGAAGAGATTATCTTCGGCTATTTAGACCCGGAGGCGGTGCGGCAGGTGCGCACTGAGCTGCCGGTTTTGAGGCAGCGCCGCACCGACCTCTATGAGATAGTTGCCAAAGATGCCGGTGTTGTAAAAGAAAGGAGCGCTGATGATGAAATCCCACACTGAATACCTGTGGTTTAATACCAAACGCAGACATGAGTATATCCGTATCACCGATCGGGTCCAAGCGGCTTGCTCAAAATGCGGCATTGAGGAGGGCATGGTGCTGGTGAGTGCCATGCACATCACCGCCGGAGTATTTGTGAACGATAATGAAAGCGGTATACTGACCGACATAGCCCATCTCCTGGAAGGCCTGGCGCCCACAGGTCCCGACTATCTGCATCACCGTACCGGGGAGAAAAACGGCGATGCGCACCTCAAAAGCATCCTGGTACATCATCAGGTTATTGTGCCGGTAACCAAAGGCAGGCTGGATTTGGGGCCATGGCAGGAAATCTTTTATGCCGAGTTTGACGGCCAAAGAGAAAAGCGGGTGATTATCAAGGTTTTGGGCGAGTGATCAATCCGCCAGATCCCGGCGCAGAGCCCGGGCTTCACCCAGGTAGGTGTGCTTTATATCCCCTTGGGCCTTAGTGGTGTTGATATGTATCAAGACCCGGATACAGCGGGGTATAGAACCAGGCACCTCTATTTCCTGGAAACAGAGCAGGGGTACGCAATTCCAGCCCATTAAACGAGCCGCTTCAGCCGGGAACGCCGAGCGTATATCCGAAGTTACCGTAAATAGAATACTGGCAATATCCTCAGGCAGAAAATCATTGGCCGCCTGCATAGCGGAAAGGAGTTCCTGAGTCGCTGCTAATACCCGGCTTTTGTCGTCCTCCTCGATGGTGATGGCGCCCCTTATCCCTCTTACCTGCATTTAGATCTTCCGCCTTCCCGTTACTATGATACGGCTCTATGCCCCAGGCCAATACTGACCTCATCGAGATGTAACAATCCGATGCCAAAAAACAAGGCGACACTTATATGGTCGCCAAACCTGGCTATACCTATCTTGCCGCCTACATTCAGGCCCAGCGCCTTGGGCATTATCTGAGCTATGGCTTCGCGGGTGGCACCCGCTACTGCGCCTTCGTCAGCATGGGCGTCTTTGATTACCCCTTCCCTTTTGGCGGCCACTACGGCCCGTTCCACGATTTTGCCGACTGAGGTCACGAATTCGCCGCCGTAGTCTACCGCCACGGCCTTGATATGTACTTTTTCCAACAGTTCTTTTTTTAACTGGCTTTCTTCCTGGCGGGAAGAAGATAAGGCCATGCGGATGGCCGCGCTGGCTACTTCCTTGCTACCGATCTCCATATTCATCCCACCCTAAATTAATGTACATTTATTTTACTATAATTTTCCCTACCATTACCATACTTTGATTGGCAGTATAAGCCTGCCCCTGGCGCGGATATGCCAGATTGGGGGAGCGGCTTATGACCTGGTATTCTACCGGGAAATTGTAGGCGGTAGAGTCTATCTCCACCACATCCTGGGGATTTACTTTCAATTCCACTTGAGCACCATTGAAAAAACCGTACTCCTTTCCGTTGACCAGTACTTTAGCCTTGGGCAGGGAATTAAAATCCTTTATGCCCAGTGTCAATAAAGCCTGCGGAGAGACTGCCACCTGTGAAGCATCGCCCGGTGCTGCCGCCAGTTCCTCTTCCTCCAGGTTTAAAGCCTGACCTTCCATCCGTTCCGACCAACTCAGGTAAAAACGCGCCTGATCATTGGTCATGACCCCTTGGACCACCACTAAAGCCACCAGGGCGATCACAATAACCCGGATCAAACTGCGCTCAACTTTTTCAAAAAAATTTCGCATAAAACACATCTCCCCGGAATCATTCTCCTCTATCTTATGCCCGGTTCAATGCATTTATCCATATTCTGATGTCATCAAGACCTCGGGGGCCTGCAACAGTTGATAAATTAAAATAATTTACAAGTTTGTTTTATTATGCCTTATTGGATTAAAATTCCTATCATCAGCAATAATATTGAACCCTGCCTTCGGCAGGACTGTACTTCCTACCGGCGGATCCTTAATGAAATAGCCGCTCGGCAGCTTTTCATAAATAGTCGGTTGTCTGATAAGCGAATAGCCCTGGTGAATTACGGCATTTGACATGCAGCACATTACCAGGGCTTTGTTTTTAAGCTAAAGTATAGAAAAGGGATCAGGCTTCGTCCCCCTCTTGTTGTCTCGAACTTCTTCCCACGTACTGGTTTTAGATCTTACTTCCATTCTTTGCGGGCGTATTCCACCCCGACCAGAAAAGCTTCTTTGTTCTTGGCGATAACGGCTTCTTTTTTGCCTTTGAACACCACCTCCAGGTAGTCCAAGGCTTTATCGATGTCCATTAATCCTTGTTTTTCTACAAAAGCGCCCAGCAAAACCATGTTGGCAACCCGTGCCGTCCCGAGTTGGTCGGCAATCAGGTTTACCGGCATCTGTAAGACTTCCACATCGTCACGGGCCGGCAGCCTGTCGACCATAGACGAGTTCAAGACCAAAGTGCCGTGGGGTTTGACTTTATCTTCAAATCGGTCCAGTGAGGGACGATTCATAATAATCGCGGTCATGGGATTTTCAGTCAACGGTGAACTAATCTCCTCATCACTTATGGTCACCAGGCAGTTGGCGGTGCCGCCGCGCATTTCAGCCCCATAGGATAGAGCACATGAGACCTCCTTGCCGGTATGCATGGCCAGGTGAGTTAGAAACTGGCCCATTGAAATGACTCCCTGTCCTCCGAATCCTGCAAATAAAACCTGTTGTTCTTGTGCCATTCTACTGTTCTCCCTTCACCTTGAATTCTCCCAGCGGATAATATGGTATCATATGCTCTTCCATCCATTTCAATGAATCGGCCGGGCTCAAACCCCAATTGGTGGGGCAGGCGGACAGAACCTCCACCATGCTGAAACCAAGGCCTTTGGCCTGAGTCTGGAAAGCTTTTTTTATAGCCTTTTTAGTCTTGATGACATTGGCCGGATTGTTGACTGCGGTGCGGCAGATATAAGCTGAACCTTCATTGTGTGACAACAATTCACACATCTTGGCGGGATACCCTTCGATCTCAGCCTTGCGGCCGTAAGGCGAAGTAGTGGTCACCTGCCCCAGAAGAGTGGTAGGAGCCATTTGCCCGCCGGTCATTCCATACAGCGTATTATTAACGAAGATAGTGGTGATTTTCTCCCCGCGCAGTGAAGCGTGCACGATTTCCCCCATGCCGATAGAAGCCAGGTCGCCGTCGCCCTGGTAGGTAAACAGATAGCGATCCGGCAAGAGACGCTTTATGGCTGTGGCTATAGCCGGAGCCCGGCCATGAGCGGCTTCCAGCATGTCACAATTAAAATATTCGTAGGCCAACACTGAACAACCCACCGGACAAATACCGATGGTCTCTTCGCGTATGTTTAATTCATCCATAACTTCAGCCACCAGCCGGTGAATGATGCCATGTGAACAGCCCGGACAGTAGTGATATTGGGCCCCGGTCAAACTCTCGGGCTTCTGCGCAATCATTTTCATTTCAAGCCCTCCCTTTCCGCAATGAGCAGCAATTGCTGGGTAATCTCTTCGGGATTGGGCGTCCGGCCTATCTCGCCGATAAAATGCACCGGCACCCGGCCTTGCGCTGCCAGTTGAATATCCTGGATCATCTGCCCTGAGCTGCTTATCTCAACCGAAACCATGGCTGTGCAGGTTTTGGATAAGGCTGCTATAGCTTCATACGGATAAGGCCACAGGGTTATGGGCCGTATCAGACCGGTCTTCACACCTTCCTGGCGGGCGTTCCATACGGCTTTTTTGACAATCCGGGCCATGATTCCGTATGCCACTACTATCAAATCGGCATCGCCGCTCAGGTATTCTTCATATCTCACTTCATTGGCTTTAATGGACTGGTATTTATCGTTTAAATGCTGATTTCTTTTTTGCAGGGTCTCCACCGGCAGGTGCAAAGTGTTCACAATATTGGGTTGGCGCCCTTTACAGCCGGTGATGGCCCATGGCTTTTCTATGAATTCGGTGACGGGATCCCGCAATACTACCGGCTCTATCAGGTTGCCCAGGGTTCCTT
Source organism: Syntrophomonas sp. UBA4922 (assembly GCA_002398825.1). Lineage (GTDB taxonomy): Bacteria > Bacillota > Syntrophomonadia > Syntrophomonadales > Syntrophomonadaceae > DTU019. The sequence continues at coordinate 68,533 of DHBS01000005.1, forward strand.
CGGCCAGTAGCATTACCGGAATGCGGTAGCCATCGGCCAGGTCAAATGCCAGCATGGTCAGATCCATCATTTCCTGCGCGCTGGAGGGAGCCAGCACAATGATAAAATAATCGCCATGGCCGCCGCCGCGAGTGGCCTGAAAATAGTCGGCCTGGGAGGGCTGTATTCCTCCCAATCCGGGTCCTCCCCGGCTAATGTCCACGATCAGGCAGGGCAATTCCCCTTCTGCCAAAAACGAAATGCCTTCCTGTTTAAGGCTGATGCCCGGACCCGATGAGGCGGTCATTACCCGAAAACCGGTAGAGGCTCCCCCGTAGACCATATTGATGGCAGCCAATTCACTTTCGGCCTGTACAAAAATCCCCCCGATAGTGGGCATTTTCCTGGCCATATATTCGGCTATTTCACTGGAAGGGGTGATGGGATAGCCAAAGAATCCCTTGCATCCGGCTCTTATAGCCCCCTCGGCGATAGCTTCATTCCCTTTCATCAAAACGCGCTGCATAGGCTTACTCCCTCCCCACCTCAATAACCAGATCAGGACACATCACCGCACAGATGCCGCATCCGTTGCAATCCTCTGGTTTAACCAGGCTTACCGGATGATAGCCCAGTATATTGATACTGGTCTTATCGAAGCCCATGATCTGCTTGGGGCAGAATAATATACACAGCCCGCAAGCTTTACAGCGGTCGCTGGAAAAAGTAACCACTCCCCTGGCCAACCTGCATTCCTCCTCACAACCCTACAACCATTCAGGCCTTAAATAAAGATGTATCTGCTTAACTATATCACCAAATTGAAGGCGTGCTTCTTGATAAAAGGTATCAGTAACTACCAGCTGAGTCAGGGGAAGGCCCAATGCAGAAGAAATATCCTGCACGTGCCGGTGCCCCTCTACAATTACCCCAAAATCACTGTCCTCAACCAGGTGCGGATTGCTTATTATACCGGAAACCGGGTGCTGCGCGAACCCCTCCAGCATGGTTTTAAGATCTGCAATATCCTGTATTTCCCAAGAAAAGGGACGGTATGGATTAATGACCATATAGAGGCGAAAATAGGAAGGATTGATGAATCTAGTCAGATACCCCAACACCAGGGCTCCGGCTTTGTCGCCCGCAAGATCAACTACAGTATTCAAATTCCGCCTAAGAGTGCCGATAATACCAGGGGGAAGATTGGGAACATCCCCATAGGCCAAAGTATTGTCAGGAGCCATCAGCTCAATATTGTACTGATTGAGAACCCTCACAGTATCACGGGATACAAAATAAGGGTTGGCCAGATCCAGATCAGCCAGTATTGTAGCAATGTTTTGCTGCGCGCACTCTATCGCATAGTTTACAGCTATCTCACTCTTACCGCTGCCAAAAGCACCGGCAAATACTGTAATAATTCCCCTAACCCAGCCCTTCTACAAAATTATATACTGTACATTATAATAGAGAATCCACTCACAAAACAATGAGTTTTATGTTAAGAAATGGTTAAGCGGCAAGGATACCGGAATCCTCGCCGCTTCATTCTTCAAGTAATTATATCCCTCTATTAATCCTTTGATTTGAAGTCGCTCGGCGTAAAGACAGATAGGGCTTTACATTCCCCGTTGCAGCTCGATAATGACATCAGAAATTTCATCGGTAATCATTTCGATATCCTTCCCGCCTAAGCCTAAAAGCTCCATGGCGCTTTTTGACACCGGATATAACATGCCATCGGCTCCCACCCCCAGGCCCATGGAGGAACAAAGGGCATCAGAAATATGTACAAAGGCGGTCAAAAAACGGTCTTTCTCAGCCTCGCCGGGATTGTGGTGAAAAGCTATCGCTTCAACTATATCTGCAGGAAACTTCCATTTACGGGCTAACCCGGATCCGATTACCGCATGGTTAAAGCCCAGAACCCGGTTTTCGGCTTCTAGAAATGATATCTGCTTCTGAATAGCTTCTTCTACCACATCTTGATAGATCTCGTTCATAACCTTGTTTAGAATCACTTTGCCGATATCGTGCAGCAAACCTGCGGTATAAGCAACTTCAATAGCTTTATAGCGGCTCCTTTTGGCAATATATCGTGAGGCCATGGCAGTGCCGTAGGAATGCTTCCACAGGTCTCCCGGCCCTAAAGCATAACCGGTCAATTCCCGGCACAGGATATCGTTCATAGAAGCCGCCAGAACCACGCTGCGGATGGTAGCAAACCCCAGCAGAACGGTGGCCTCTGCTGCAGTGGCGACTTGACGTGAATACCCATAGTATGCACTATTGGCCATACGTAAGACTTTAGAGGTCAGGCCTTGATCCTGGCTGATGGCGTTGCCAACATCCTGAGCCGTTGCCCGGGGATCATCGGTCAAATCCATGATTTTACAAGCCATTTGTGGCAAAGCGGGCAAATCATTCACTGCGTCCATGATATAATTCATGCTGAATCTAGCCATTCTTAACCTCCACCGGTTATTTCCAATTATCAATTTTCTTTTCCAAGTATACCCGGTAACTTTGCAGACCTTCGTTTATTTTTGAGAACAACCTTGCCACCTCAAGACGGCTCAAATTCAACTCGGCAGGATCTAAGACCTCAATGGTGCGGAACTCATCTTTCATAATGAATTTAATGGCGTCTTCCAGGCTTTCTACCGAAAAAGTGATAGTAACCGGCGCGCAGGTGGAAAGACGGTTGGTAAATTCATCGAAAATGGTATATATCTCCATGCTCATATCAATCTCTTCGATATTTACTCCTTGAACCGGCACATTCCGTATCAGAGCAATTTTATGCTGCCGCAGTTCTTCGGCCTGTTCGTCGCTGTTTTTAGCAGCAAAAAACCGCCGGCTGGTTTTGCCCTCGGCGATATAATCGAAGCGCACTTTCAATCGGATCAATGTCAGGCCTCCCATCATTAATATTTATTGCATCATGATTTCCCCCAGGAACATGCCCAGGGCCGCTGCCAGACCTTCTCCATAGTTGATTCCCAGATTAAACACTGCCTCCAGGCCAATTTTATCCAGAACCAGCTGATGGCCTCTTTGATCTGATAAACTGGGCGCAATCAGGCAGGATGAAACTTGATCATCTAGAAGGTTAGCCAGGAGAGCTGCCACTGCTGTCACATATCCGTCCAGCATCACCAATTTGCCATCCCTGCAAGCCTCAACCATAAACCCTGTCAAAGCTGCGATTTCCAGGCCGCCAAAACGAGCCAGAATATCAGTCAGATGGTTGGAATCAGGAATCCTGTGTTCAAAGGCTCTATAGATTATTTCGGTTTTTTTGGCAATTACTTTATGGTCGGTCGACCCGCGGCCTACCAATTGATCTGGATTTATTCCGGTAACCGCAGCGGCTACGGCGGCTGCGCAGAGAGTATTGGCGATGCCCAGTTCACCAACTCCTATTATATCAAAACCGTCTCCAATCTTTTCCTTATAAATTCTAGCCCCGCAGTCCAAGGCCGCAGTTGCCTCTTCCGGGCTAAGGCCGTCCTCATATATGAAATGCCTGCTTCCATGGCACACTTTGCTTGATATAAGCATTTCGGAAACCTCTATTTCGTTATACAAACCCACATCAACTATCAACTCCGGGCGCTGCAAGCGCGTAAGCAGACGGCTGGTGGGGGCGACTCCCCGCAGGTGCTGTTCGGCCAGCATACTGGTTTTCAGGGGAGCGTAAAGACTGACCGCTTCGGTGCTGATACCGTGATCCGCCGCGAAAATGACCAGACCGTAACGGTATGAATCGAGTTTCTGGATGCGTTCTCCGATTATGTTTAAACGGCCCCAGGCATTCTGGGGTTCTAAGATATCAAGCGTCGGGGCTTCCTCCTTAGATTTGCCGCGGTTTTTAGACTCAGTCCGGTGCTGATAATTATGTGCCCCGGGCCATGGCAATCAACCGGTCTACTTCTTCGTCCTGCAAGCGGCGGTATTTTCCGGGGGCCACCCCTTGCAGGGTCAAAAAACCCAGAGCGGTCCGCTTTAAGGCCAACACCGGGTGCCCTATGGCTTTGAACATGCGTTTTACCTGACGCTTGCGGCCTTCATACAACACTAATTCCACCAGTGAACGGTCATTCCCAACCCGCACCAGTTTGGCTAGGGCCGGTTGGGTCATACCATCTTCCAGCCTGATTCCCTTGCGGAGGTCTTCCAGTTCTTGATCCCCAACCATACCTGTGACCCAGGCCTGATAAGTTTTCGGTATGTGGTAGCGGGGATGGATCATGAGATTCATAAATTCTCCATCATTGGTCATGAGCAAAAGCCCTTCCGTATCCAAATCGAGGCGCCCTACCGGATAGACTCTGGCCGCAGCATCCTTAACCAGGTCAACCACTGTAGACCTGCCATGGGGATCTCCCACGCTGCTCAGACAACCGCGGGGTTTATTGAGCAGCAGATAAACCCTGGCAACGGGTTCGATCATTTGGCCATTCACACTCACCCGGTCACATTGGGGGTCAACATTGACGCCAACTCTGGAGATCGTGACGCCATTTACCGTGACCAGGCCTCCGGCAATAAGCTCTTCAGCCCGGCGCCTTGAAGCCAGGCCGCTGTCTGCAATATACTTGGCCAGTCTCATAATCACTTCCCCCAGAGCGGATTACTTCCGGAATGATCAGCATCAATGGTGTCCCTGCTTATCATCCTTAATTTAAGGTAAGGACGGCTTTGAAGGCATAAAAGTAAGTTTACCTGTTATTCCGGCATTGCGAACTCAATCATACCATGCTAATAATTATAACCCGGACATCCTTAAAATAAAAATGGCCTGGGCCAGGGTTTCATTCCGAAAAAAAGAACCCCTCTTTTAGAGGGGTTCTGCAGATAATTACATATTGTATTTATTTGCTCATTGACTGCCAGACCACTTCAGCCACGTCAAAGACCTTGGTCTGTTCCTCGGCTTCAGCACCTTTCACGCCGTCTGAGATCATGGTCAGACAGAACGGGCAGTTGGTGATGATCATTTCCGGATTGGGTTCCAGCAGCTGATCGGTTCTGGTATCATTGATGCGTTTGTATCCTTCCACAGCATGTTCTTCCAGCCACATCCGGCCGCCGCCGGCGCCGCAGCAGAAGCCGAATTGCTTGCCCTGTTCAATCTCAGAAATGTTGACTCCAGCAGACTGCAGGGCCTGTCTGGGCTGATCATAGATATTATTGTGTCTGCCCAGGAAGCAGGAATCGTGATAGGTGGCCTTGGAGCCAAGTTTGCCCGGCTTAATCTTGCCCTGGGCAATCAGTTGGGACAGGACTTCGGTATAATGGTAAACCTCAAAGTTGCCGCCCATCTGCGGGTATTCATTCTTCAGCGCATTATAACCATGCGGGCAGACCACAATGATCTTCTTAACGCCGTAGTTGTTGAAAGACTCGAGGTTTTGCTGTACCAGGGTCTGGTACAGGTATTCGTTGCCCAGCCTTCTGGCAGAGTCGCCGCAGCAGAACTCCTCAGTGCCCAGGTAACCGAAGCTGACCCCGGCCTGGTTGAGGATTCTGACCAAGGCTTCCCCGACCCTCTTATAGCGGTCGTCGAAGGATACCGCACAGCCGGCATAGAGCAGGTATTCAAACTCACCGCCGTCTTCAGGCAGCAGGTTGACCATCTCGCGAACGCCTCTCTCGGTGAGCCACTGAGCGCGGTTGGCCCAGCCAACGCCCCAGGGGTTGTAGTTGCGTTCCATGTTGGTGAACGCCATCTGCGCTTCACCCGGCATATCTCCCTGCCACATAACCAGATTGCGTCTCATTTCGGCAATCTTGGGGATGTGTTCGATGAACATCGGGCAATGCTCCATACAAGCGCGGCAGTTGGTGCAATCCCAGATTACATCACTGGTTACCACATCGTAAATCAGGCTCTGTTCCATGGGATTTACAGCCTCAGCAGCCGCCTCTTCGGTCATGGCCACCGCAGCGTCCTCCTCAGCAGGATGATCCTGAGCTGCAATCAGGTAAGGCACCTTGGCATCCCAGTGTTGCTTCATATTCTGAATCAGGGTGATCTTAGGATTGAGGTGCTTGCCGGTGTTGTAGGCCGGGCAGTTTTCCTGGCAGCGTCCGCAGCGGATGCAGGCATCCAGGTCTACGATGTCTTTCCAACCGAATTCTTCGATTTTCTCTACACCGAAGGTTTCGGCTTCTTCAATGTTCTCCACGTGCCGCAAAGCCGAGGGGCCCAGGTCGCGGAAAGCATAATTGATCATGCTGGTCACGATGTGCCACAGTTTGGTAAATGGAACCAGAGCGATAAATGCAAAGGCAATCCACATGTGGAACCACCACATGATGCGATGCCATACCAGAACCGATTCCAGAGACATACCAGCGAACAGATAAGCAAAATACCAGCCAAAGGCTGATGCCATTTGCTCGTATTGAATCTGTTCCATAGTAGTGGCCAGTTTAATCTGAGCTGCTATTCTCAGGCCTTCAATGAAGAACCCGGTCAGCAGAATGGTGAAAATCAAAAAGATAATCCAACCATCGGACTTTTTGGTGTCATTTAAGCGGTCTGGTTTCTGAACATAGCGGATGTAAGCCAGAGCCATTATACCTATTAATGCCAGGAAGCCTAACAGGTCAACAACGAAAGAGAAGGCAATATATGTTCCGCCTTCTACAGGAGGCCAATGTATCCAAAAATGGGCTGCGTCAACGCCTGCCGCCAGTGCCAGGACTAAAAAGCCCCAGAATAAGAAGGCATGCATCCAGCCAGCAAAAGGTTTTCTGATTACACGAGCCTGTGCAAAGGAGAAAGTAAGCCATGACAAGAGCCGTTGCCAACCGTTGTCGACCCTATGGATCTCGCCCTTCGCAAGCCACCATACCTTGGCCTTTTCGTAAAACCCAAAACATAAAATACCGATGGGGATGAACATAAAGATATAGATAAGCCATTCATAAGGTACGTTAGCCCCGACCACCCTCATGGGAACTTCATAACCACCTTCCAGTGGTTCAAATCCAAAAATCATTTACAAAATTCCCTCCTTAAATGAAGCGGGATTAACTGGATATACCCGTAGGTATATCCAGAATAAGCCCTTTTCCCCGGGATCCAGGTTATTTCTTTATCTCACCGCATACAACCGGAATGACTTTGAACAGGTCGCCCACTACGCCAAAATCGGATACGTTGAAAATGGGAGCTTCTGTGTCAGTATTGATGCAAGCGATGTACTTGGAGGAAGACATGCCAGCTAAGTGCTGAATAGCACCTGAAATACCACAGGCAATGTACAGGTTGGGATTGACCACTTTGCCGGTTTGACCTACCTGGAGTTCGTGACCCAGCCATCCTGAGTCAATGGATGCGCGGCTGCCGCCTACTGCAGCACCCAGCATGTCAGCCAGTTTTTCAACCAGTTGAATGCCGTCGGGGCCTTTGCATCCGCGTCCGCCGGATATAACCACGTCAGCTTCAGTAAGATCCGGTCGGGCCGAAACGGCAGGAATGAAATCCTTTACAACCTGATAGACATCAGCGGCGCTTGCAGCGATAGCGGGTTTAACCACCGCACCTGCTCCGGCTGATTCAGCCAGTTCCATGACCCCGGCGCGGATAGTCGCCAATACCGGAACGGTGGCTACTTCCACCTCGGCCAGAGCTTTACCGGCATATATGGATCTGGTGAATACGCCTTTGCCTGCGCCCACATTGGCCTTGATCACGTCAGTGGCCAGCCCGGCATCCAACTTCTGTGCCAACCGGGATGCGAAGTCTCTGCCGTTGAAGGTATGAGCAAACATGATCGCATTAGGCTGATACTCATTGATCATAGCAGCCAGCTGGGCTACATAAGCACCGGTATTGTAATTGGCGAATACGTCGCCTTCCACAACATATACTTTATCGGCGCCGAATTTGGCAAATTCGGGAGCCAATGCCTCGACACCCTGGCCAAATACGATTGCGCTTACTTCGTCGCCCCATTTTTTGGCTTCAGACAGCATTTCATAAGTGACTTTACGAATACTGCCGCCCTTTTGTTCTACAATAACCCATGTTCCTGCCATCAATTACCCTCCTTTATTAATAAGCCTTGCAAGGCACCTATTTTACTTCGACCTTAACAGTGTTCAGCATCCAATCAGCCAGCTTGGCGCCAGTGACTGCGGCTTCGTCTTCGATCTTTATGCCGGCTTGTTTTGCAGGCGGTAAAGAAACGCTGACGATCGAGACCTTGTTGGCAACAGCTGCGGCATCCACAGTGGAGACCGGTTTTTTCTTGGCTGCCATGATGCCCTTCATAGAAGGATAACGAGGCTCGTTCCAGCTTACCTGGCTGGAAATAACTGCGGGCAAGCTCACTTCGGTAACCTGGGTGCCGCCATCAGCCTCACTGGTGCAGGTTGCTTTGCCGCCGGCAATGTCGACTGCGGTAATGACGTTTACATGCGGCATACCTAGAATCTCTGCAACACGAGTCGGTACTTGGGATGATCCATCGTCAGCTGCTACATGGCCTGCCAGAATGATGTCGGGAGATTCTCCTTTAATCACTGCAGCCAATGCACATGCCCGGGCGTATTCGTCAGCGGCAGTATCCTGTTTCACCAGGATGCCCCGGTCTGCGCCCATGGCCAGAGCGGTGCGGATTGCGTCCATGGCTTTGTCTGAACCGGCAGAAACCACCACGATCTCTTTCGCAATGCCTTTTTCCTTCAGCTGGATGCCGCCTTCTACGGCAACCTCATCATAAGGATTGATGATGAGATTGATCCCCGCATCAGAGATCTTGCCATCCTTCAACTCGATTTTTGCCTCAGTGTCAAATGTCTGCTTAACACAAACCAGAACCTTCAAGTTCATTCCTCCTTTTCGTCTGATGATAATTGGTCAACAAAAGCATAACGGACTTTCCCATGTTGAGTAATCAGCCACCACCCCCATGACAACTGCATATATTTATTCTGCTTGCCTACGGCAAATTTACCGCCAAACTTGTTTAGGGAATAAAATAATATATAGATAGTCAGTATTATAACTTCGATACCAGCCTTACATTTCCTGCTTTTTTGAAATGAATGGCAACTTTTTTATAACATAGATCATCAACTTTTCTGGTAAAAAAAGGTTGAAAGCGATTTAAGCCCCAGTTCCCGACCATTGAAAATCTGTTCGGTACTGCCGATAAATAGTATGCCGCCTGCCCTTAAGGCTTGGGCAAACCTTCCATAAAGTTCCTGCTTGGTCTCCTCGGTAAAATAAATTACCACATTGCGGCACAGGATTAAGTCATAGTCCCGGGGGAAAGGGTCTTTTAAAAGATCATGCTGCTTAAACCTCACCAACTTCTTGATCTGCGGCCTGACCCTGTAAACCCCGTTTTCTTCCTCAAAGTAACTCTTCAGGATCCGCTCGGGGACCTCCCGCACCACACGATTATGGTACACCCCCTCTGCTGCCCTGTCCAGGACTTCTGCATCCAAATCAGTGGCCAGGATGGATTCCCGCACATCATAGTTTTTTTCGCGGGCCATTATAGCCAATGAATATGGCTCTTCCCCGGTTGAACAGCCTGCACTCCATATCTTAAGCTGACTGCGCTGCTTAATCAATATGGGAATAATGGTATCTTCCATCACCCTCCAATGCACGGGATTACGAAAAAACTCGGATACGTTGATAGTGAGGTGTTCCAAAAATTTCTTGTACAGCTCTTTATCAGCCTGCAGTTTTTCCACCAGACCGCCATAATCCGCAAGGCCGTTAGTGCGCATGAAGCTGTTGATACGGCGTTCCATTTGCGGGCGTTTATAAGCAGTGAGGTTTATTTTGCTGATGCCCTCAAATTGCCTTACAAACCATTCCCAATCATGGCGATTTATCCTCTTCAAGGCAGTGTTTCCAGGGCTAAACGGGTCCGGGCAACAGTACTGTCAATATCTTCTTCCTCATGGGCCAGGGACACAAAACTGACTTCAAACTGTGCCGGCGGAAAATATACCCCCAACTGCAGCATGGCGCGGAAATAAGCGGCATAGCGCTCGGTGTCGCAGCTCATCACCGCCTTGTAACTATTGACTTTTTGCCCGGTAAAGAAAACCGAAAACATAGAACCGATACGATTTATACCAATCTTTTCCCCGGCATCTGCAAATGCGTTGACCAGTCCCTGGACCAGTCTTTCGCACCGCTGGTCCAATCGCTCGTAGATAGCACCGTCTTTCAGGATACGCAGGGTAGCCGCCCCTGCGGCCATAGCCAGGGGATTGCCCGACAGGGTGCCGGCCTGATAGACTGGTCCTTGAGGCGCAACCAGATCCATGATTTCCCGGCGCCCGCCGTAAGCCCCTACCGGCAGCCCTCCACCGATGATCTTGCCCAGCGTTGTTAAATCCGGTTTAATTCCGACAATATTCTGATAACCGCCATAGGTCAGCCGGAATCCGGTGATGACTTCATCAAATATCAACAGGCTGCCATACTGATCGGTAATGGCGCGCAAACCCTGCAGAAACTGCGGGTCAGGCAGCACTAAACCCATATTCCCGGCTACCGGTTCTACAATTACGGCGGCAATGTCATTAAAATGCTCTTCGAACAGGATCTGGACCGACTGTAAATCGTTATACTGTGCGATCAGGGTATAAGCCGCCAATTCCTGAGGAATACCGGGGCTGGTAGGAACGCCTGAGGTCAACAGCCCCGAGCCGGCTTTAATCAAAAAGGCATCGGCATGGCCGTGGTAGCAGCCCTCAAACTTAATAACCTTGCTTCTGCCGGTGAAAGCCCGGGCCAGGCGTATGGCGCTCATAGTAGCTTCAGTCCCTGAATTGACCATACGCACTTTGTCTATAGAAGGAAATGCCTCACATATCATCAAAGCCATTTCCACCTCCTGCCGGCAGGGGGCGCCATAACTGGTGCCCTTCAGGGCACTTTGGTTAATGGCTGCCAGGACTTCGGGATGAGCATGCCCCAGTATGAGAGGCCCCCAGGAGCAAACGTAATCTATATAGCTGTTGCCATCCACGTCAACAACCTGGCAGCCTTTGGCTCTGTCTATAAATACCGGATCGGTACCTACAGCCTTAAAAGCCCTGACCGGGCTGTTGACGCCGCCGGGAATCAGGCTTTGCGCCTGGGAAAAGAGCTGTTTTGAAGCGCCCCGCATAATTAACCTTCCTCCTTATAACCCGCCGCCAGCCATTCCTCAACTTCATAATGCATACTCACCTTTTTGAACTCCCGGACACTATGCAGAACCTGGTAATTGTGAATGTCAGTGGCTGTGACGATGGCCTTGACCACATCCTGAAGTTCCTCTTCACTGCGGGCGTGTATCATGGTAAAAAGCTGATAGGGAAAGTCCCCGGGAACCTGACGCAGATAACAGTGGCTCACCTGAGAATAAGCCGCCATTTTTTCCCCTAATTCGTCTTGGCGCCCTTCAGGGGCCTGCCAGGCTACCATGGCATTGCATATATACCCGGCCTGTTGATGCCGCAAAACCGCCCCGAAGCGGCGGATAATACCGCGTTTTTTTAAGTCGGAGATGATCCCGACGATTTCGGCTTCACTGCAATCCAGCTCTGCCGCTAAAGCGGCGAAGGGCCGATGCACCGGGTCGATTTTCCCCTGTATAAAGTCCACCACTTGTTTGGTCAAAAGCCTATTTGTCAACATCATCACTCATTTCGAAACGGGCGTCTATTTTGTAGAGGCGGGTCGCCGGCATGGCAACCATTTTCACCCCGGTTTGTTCTTCCAATTCGGTTAACAATTGTTCGCTTGCCTGGGCGGATGGTGCGCTAAGGGTAAACCATAGATTATAGCGGTGATCACGCTGGTAATTATGGGTTACCCCTTTTAGGGCGCTGACTGCTGCCGCCACCGCCTCCAGCTCCCCGGGGGGGACCTGGCAAGCACAGAGGGTGGAGTGATATCCTATCGTCCTGCCGTCGATTATGGCCCCGATCCGCCGGATAACACCCTCTTCTATCAAATGCCGCACATTCTCCACGACTTCCTCTTCAGCTAAGCCCAGTTCTTCGGCCAGGTCTTGAAAAGGAGTCGCGCTGAGGGGAAAGCGGTTCTGTAAAATATCCAGCAATTTTTTGTCCAGAACAGTAAGACTACCCATATCATTGCCTTTCAGGGGCTTTATACAGACACCACTGGTCTTCTGCCATATAGTTGCCGCCGCTATAGTAATAAGCCCGGGCCCGGCATCCGCCGCAGCGCTCTTTATAATCGCATTGCCCGCATTTTCCTTCGTATTCGAGGGTACGCAGGGCGTTAAACATTGGGTTTTCCCGCCATATCACATCAAAAGGCGTTTCTCTCACATTGCCCAAAGGCATATCCAGATAGGCACAGGGCTGCACGTCCCCGCGGGGATTGATAATGCAGTAGCTGATGCCGGCCAGACACCCCCGGCTAAAGCGCATGGGAATGCCTTTTTTGTCGGCAACCCTGATGAACTGGGGCGCACAAGTAGGCTTAATTTCAATTGGAACCGTTTTCTGTTTATTCATCAAGCGGGCGATGGTCTTTTCATATTCGGCCACCCGCAGCGCCTCCTGTTCGATATCGGCGCCGCGCCCGGTTGGAACCAGGAAAAATACATGATGGGCTATGGCCCCTATTCCTATTGCCAGGTCAGTGATGGCTTCCAATTCGCTGGAGTTCCAGTCCATCACGGTGGTGTGAATTTGAAAAGGGATCCCGGCTTCCTTAAGATGCTTTATGCCCTCCATGGTCATTTCAGAGGCGCGCGCCAGACCACGGAACGCATCATGCTTGCTTTCATCCAGGCTGTCCAAGCTGATGCCTGCGGCCATAATGCCAGATTCCTTAAGCATGCGGGCAGTCCGGGCATCAATCAAGGTGCCATTTGATCCCAATACCGCACGCAGGCCCTGGGAGGATGCGAAACTGATTAATTCATAAATATCCGGACGCATCAGGGGCTCTCCGCCGCTGAAAATCATA
>DHBS01000005.1:81635-81968 GCA_002398825.1 Syntrophomonas sp. UBA4922
CTCTCCGCCGCTGAAAATCATAATTTTGAAACCGGCCTTTTTGATATCTTTAATCAATTGCCGGGCTTCGCCGCTGTCCAATTCGGCCTGCATTACGTTTCCGGCATCCCGGTAGCAGTGTTCACAGTATAGATTGCACTGATTGGTAGTATTCCACGAAACCAGCATAATTACAGACAGAAGCCTGTCTGTTCACCTCCTATCGATTGAGGAGTCGGGCGGCATCTTTGGCAAAATAGGTTATGGTTAAATCGGCGCCGGCTCTTTTGATGGAAGTCAGAACCTCCATCATCACCCGCTCTTCATCGATCCATCCATTGGCAGCAGCAGCCT
>DHBS01000005.1:82111-113394 GCA_002398825.1 Syntrophomonas sp. UBA4922
CATCCATTGGCAGCAGCAGCCTTGATCATGGCAAATTCACCACTTACGTTATATGCCGCGGTGGGCAGGCCGAACCGCTCTTTTACCGCTCTGATTACATCCAAATAAGGCAAGGCCGGCTTGACCATAACGATATCGGCCCCTTCCTCCACATCCAGGTACACTTCGCGCAAGGCCTCGCCGACGTTGGCGGGATCCATTTGATGAGTGCGGCGGTCTCCGAATTGCGGAGTTGAACCGGCAGCTTCGCGAAAAGGCCCATAGAATGCGGAAGCATATTTGGCAGCATAAGACATAATGGGAATGTGGGAATAACCAGCCTCATCCAGGCGCTGTCTGATGAAGCCTATTCTGCCATCCATCATATCTGAGGGCGCCACCAGGTCACAACCCGCCCTGACATGAGAAAGGGCTTCTAAAGCCAGCAACTCCAGCGTGGCATCATTGTCCACCATGCCGTCACCGCCGATCACCCCGCAATGGCCATGGTCGGTATATTCGCACATGCATACATCGGTAATGACCTGCAGCTGCGGACAGGTATCTTTAATAAACTTAATAGCCTCTTGCACAGCACCTTCATCACTATAGGCACTGCTGCCGCAGCTGTCCTTGTACTCCGGGATTCCGAACAACAGGACTGCAGGTATCCCCAGGCTGTCAATCTCCTTGATCTCAGCCGCCAGCTGGTCTACCGAGAGCTGAAAAACGCCGGGCATGGAGGCAATGGGATTGCGTATACCCTGGCCATAATGAACAAACAGCGGGTAGATCAGCTCTTTTATGGATAATCTGGTTTCCGCGACCATATCCCGCAACACAGCGTGGTTGCGAAGCCTTCTTAATCTACTGGTGGGAAAGTGCATATTAAGTCACCTCACTGTATGATTTGGCCAAAAAAGGCTGGCCAAATGGCGTTTATTTGCTCTTGCGCTCTTCAGCCGAGAGGTAGCAGGCCGGATCTTCTGCCCAGAGATCGCCCTTCACTGCCCTGGCGCGTATACGACATCCCCCGCACAGTTGCTTGTACTGGCATTCTCCGCAACTGCCGGTAACATGAAGCTGCTTTTCCCGGAGTTTGACCATCAAGGCGTCATCTGAAGTCCAGATCTCGCTAAAAGGCTTCTCCCGCACATTGCCTACGGTATAATCCTGCCAGAATTGGCAGGGGTGGACATTCCCGCGCGGATCCACATTGGCAAACTTGGTCCCCGCAGAACATCCGCCATGCATTTCCAGCAATTGAATGACCTCGGCGGCCCGTTCAGGATTTTCAGCCTTTATTTTATTTAAGAGATATATTCCGTCAGCATGGTTATCCGTAGTCAGGATCTCGGTTTCTATTCCTTTAGCCGCCAACTCCAGAGTCTTTTGACACACATAATTGAGGATGGCCTCTTTCTCTTCGATGCTGGTGTCCATGTCAGCCATTTCGGCGCCGCGCCCGGCATAAACCAGATGGTACATACAGAACCGGGGGATACCTTCCTTTTCTATCAGATCAAAAATTACCGGTAAATCCTCTTGATTATATTTGTTTACCGTGAAGCGTATGCCAGTTTTTATACCGTGATCCAGGCAGGTACGTATGCCCCTTAAAGCCATTTCAAAGGCTCCGGGTATGCTTCTGAAGTGATCATGGGTCTCAGGCCCCCCATCTATGCTGATGCCCACATATTGAAATCCTGCGGCTTTAATATTTGCCGCCGCCGCTGCATCGATCAAAGTGCCGTTGGTGGATATTACCGGCCTTAATCCCAACTCGGCGGCCAGGCTCCCCAACTGATAGATATCCTTGCGCAAGAGGGGTTCTCCGCCGGAAAACAGCAAAACCGGCACCTTCATGCCTGCCAGGTCACGGATAAACGCCTCCGCTTCTTCAGTGCTAAGCTCATCCTGGTATTTCCTGTCTTCGGCATTGATATAACAATGCAGGCACTTCAGATTGCAGCGGTTGGTCATATTCCATACCACCAGGGGGCGGTTGGTAGCGGAGAACTGCAACAGTTGCGGCGGTATATCACCCTCCTGCCCTCTATGTTTAATCGCGTCTGATACGGTCGCTTGACCGCATAATAGTTTGGTGCATCCTATCACTGCACTCTCTCCTCTCCCGTGGCGCTATGAGCGTCCTTGACCACAGCCTGCACCAGTCCTTCTATGGTGTACTCCCGGGCCGTCACATCAACGGTGAAGCCCATATCCCTTGCTGTTCCGGCTGTAATCGGTCCGATGCAGGCCACTTTAACCAATGGGTCAATACGTGATACGTTGTCCTCACCTATCATTTTAACGAAATTAGTTACTGTTGATGAACTTGTAAATGTTAGATAATCAAAATCCCCGTTCAGCATTTCTTCAATTAAGCCCTGGCCTGCTGTCTGTGCTGCCACAGCCCGGTAAAGACTGATTTCGTGCATATATACCCCCCAGTTTTTGAGGGTATCCGGCAGTACATTCCTGGCTCCAATGGCCCGGGGCAAAAGCACCCATTGACCAGGGGTTATGCTCTTTTGCAGCTGGTCGAGTATGCCTTCAGCCTGATATTCCGGGGGCATGATCTCCACTCTCAACCCGTGTTCCTCCAGCCTTTTTCTGGTCGCAGGACCGATAGATACCAGCCTGATGCCTTTCAGATCGCGGATGTCCAGGCCGTGTTGAAACATCTCTTCCAGGAAGATATCCACCCCGTTGACACTGGTAAAAACCAGCCAATCGTAATACTCCAGGTTTTTAAAAGCAGCATGCAAAGCCTCCCGGTCGACTTCCTTCTGGATGATGATACTGGGGCACTCAATGGCCTGACCGCCTGCCTGGCGTATCTTATCGACCAACGCGCTGGCTTGAGCCCGGGCCCGGGTGACAATGACCCGTTTCCCCCACAGTGGTTTGCTCTCAATCCATTGGAGCTGCTCCCTGAGCTCAACCACTTCTCCTACTATAATGACAGCCGGAGGTTTGAATTGTGCAGCCTCAACCTTCCCGACAATATTCTCCAGGGTGCCGGTTAAGACCTCTTGTTGAGGGAGTGTCCCCCATCTGACCAGGGCAATGGGAGTCTGGGGGGATCGGCCATGGCTTATCAGTTCGTGGCAAATCGTAGGCAGATTCTCAACCCCCATCAAGAACACCAGGGTCCCGATGCCAGTACTGATCTTGTCCCAGTGAATGGAACTCCTGGTTTTTTCAGGCTTTTCATGCCCGGTGATAACCGCAAAACTGGAGGTGGCATCGCGGTGAGTCACCGGTATACCGGCATAAGCCGGCACCGCAATGGCGGAAGTGATTCCCGGAATGATTTCGAATTCCAGGCCGTGTTCTCTGACAAAAACCGCCTCTTCTCCGCCCCTGCCATATAAAAAGGGATCCCCGCCTTTGAGCCGGGCAACTTTTTGGCCTCTGGCAGCTTTTTCCACCAGCAATCTATTAATCTCTTCCTGGGGGAGGGCGTGTCGGCCTGAAATTTTGCCGACATAGATAAATTCTGCCTGGGGATTGGCCATGGCGAGGATCTCCGCCCCCACCAGGCGGTCGTATACAACCACATCGGCCTCCTCCAATACCTTTCGGGCCTTAATGGTCAACAGACCCGGATCTCCAGGGCCTGCTCCTATTAAATAAACCAAGCCTTTGTTCATTTCTTATCCCCTAATCTGCGAATTTCTGTCAAGACTTGACCGGCGCCACGGGACAAAAGCTGATTGGCCAAACTGAGCCCGATTTCTTCTGCTTCCTCAGGCTTGCCCTGCAAAGCTCCTTGATATTTGACGGTACCATCCAGAGAAGCCACTATGCCTGACAGATTCAAACCCTCTCCTGTAATTTCCGCAAGCGCTCCGATAGGAATTTGGCATCCCCCTTCCAGCGTTCGTAAAAAGGAGCGTTCAGCCAGGACCCCCAACCTGGTGGGTTCATGATCAATTAAGGCCAAAATCCCGGCGGTCTCGTTATCCCCTGCCCTGATCTCTACCCCGATGGCGCCCTGGCCTACCGCAGGCAGCAACAAGTCGCAGGGCAGGATTTCAGTGATCAGATCTTCGTAACCAAGCCGCTTCACTCCGGCATAGGCCAGAACGATGGCATCCAGGCCTTCCTTTTGCATCTTCCTGATGCGCGTATCCACATTGCCCCGCAGATCCACGATAATCAGGTCGGGCCTGCTGGCTTTAATCTGCGCGATTCTTCTCAAGCTGGAAGTCCCTACCCGGGCGCCCCGGGGAAGCTCGGCAAAACCGCCGGCATGCCGCGAAAGCAATACATCCTGCGGGTTTTCACGGGATAAAACCGCACCTATGCAAAGACCCGGTTCGAGAACAGAAGGCAGATCCTTCATGCTATGAACCGCCAGATCCACCTTATTATTAAGCAATGCCAGCTCTATTTCTTTGGTAAAAAGCCCTTTGTCCCCTATCTTGGATAGGGATACATCCAGGATTTTGTCGCCCTGTGTCTTGATAACCTCTATGGTCACCTCAAGCCCGGGCACAGCCCGGCGCAGCAGGTCGGCAGCATGATTAGCCTGCCAAAGGGCCAGTTTACTACCCCTTGTTCCCAACCTCAGTTTGCTCATCGGCTTGTTCCCCCATATTAACCTGCAGCCCAAACAGCTTCTTGGCAACCTCCGCATAGAGATGTCCCTCATTGCTGACCGCCATTTCCTTCAAGCCAACAATAGGATTATGCAGCAACTGGTTTATAATGGTGTGGGCCATAGAAACTATCACCTTTTGTTCATGGTCAGATACCTTGCCCAGGCGGTTGAAAGCCTTTTTCAATTCCTGTTCCTTGATCGTTTCGGCTCGCTGCTTGAGAGCAGTAATAACCGGAACAACATATAAACCGGCCAGCCATTCGTTGAATTTTTCCAATTCCTCGGCAATAATCTGTTCAGCCTGTCGGGCGGCCTTCTGACGCTGCAGGTAGTTGCTGTCCACTACATTCTGAAGATCATCGATGTCAAATATATGAACCCCCTGCACCTGGCCCAATACGGGATCGACATCTCTGGGCACAGCGATGTCGATGATAATCATTTCTTTGCCCTGGCGGGCCGCCAACTGCCCGCCGCAATTGTCCGCTCTGATCACGTAATGATTGGCTGCCGTGCAGCTGATCACTATGTCTGCTTTATATAATTCATCGGGCAGTTGATCAAAGCGGACCGCCCGGCCGTTGAAACTCTGGGCCATCAATTGGGCACGATCAAAGGAGCGATTGGATACAATCACTGATTTTACGCCATTGACCATCAAATAGCGGGTGGCCAGTTCGCTCATTTCACCGGCGCCTACCACCAGAACGGTTTTATCCTCCAGGGAATCAAAATGCTGGCGGGCTAATTCAACCGCGGCATAACTGACTGATACCGGATGATGATCTATACCGGTTTCGGTCCGGGTTTTTTTGCCCACAAAAATGGCCTTCTGAAACAGAGCGTTTAAAACCCCGTCAGAAGCCCCTTTTTCCATAGCGGTTTGATAGGCGTCCTTGACCTGGGCAAGAATTTGTGCTTCACCCAAAATCATCGAATCCAGGCCGGAAGAAACCCTGAAAATATGGGAAATGGCATCATAACAGGTAGGCTGGTATAAATAGCCCTGCAATTCATGATATGGAAATCCGGAAAATTCCTCTAAGAACTGATTGAGCACAGCTGTGCCATCAGCGATATTGCGGGTTGTGGCATAAACCTCAGTACGATTGCAGGTAGCCAGAATCACGGCGCCTTCAATTTCAGCACTCTGTTTCAGATGATGATATGCTTTTTCCATGACCGGTGCTGAAAATGCCAGTTTTTCCCTCACTTCAACCGGCGCCGTGCGGTGATTTAATCCTGCCAAAAGGACATACATTGCCTAATCTTCTCCTTCGCTTTATCTTTCTCCCCCACTTGAATCAGGTTAAGTATATCCGAGTAAACCAGAGACTCCAATATTTGTTTTCTTTTTTTTATGTCAGGTACATGGCTTTGCAGGTAGACCCGGGCTTCGCCCAACAGGTCGACAAATTCGCCATGCGCAGGTGTGATTATTTCTTCCAGTTCGCGGCGCAGTTTACGAGCATAGGCCGGACTCTTCCCCTCTGTAGAAACAGCGAAGGTCAGTGAATTGCGCCGCACAATGGCCGGCACCAAAAAATCACATTGTTCCGGATCATCCACCACATTGGCCAGAATCCCTTTTTGGCGGCAGAGTTGACTGACCTCGCAGTTGACCTGTCTGTCATTGGTGGCGATAAAAACCAGGAAGACACCCTTCAGGTCTTCCTCTTGAAAGCCGCGTATTAAAATTTGCGCCAGGTCTTCCCGCTGCCATTGTTCAATCTGAGCGGTGATGGCATTGCTGACCACCCTGACCCTGGCTCCATGCTCCAACAGGGCTCTTATCTTGCGTTCGGCAACCGCACCGCCGCCTACCACCAGACAGAGCTTGTCTTGCATATTAAGGCATATGGGGAACAGGTGTTTCATAAAAACTCCATCGTTCAACGGTGATTAAGACCGGGATTGTTATTTATTGGGTTTATCTTCATTCTCCTCTTCAAACTCTTCGTCTTTTGATTTCCTGAAGTTCTGCAGGGCTTTGCCCAAAGACTGCCCTACTTGCGGCAGTTTACCCGGCCCAACAATAATCAGTAATATAACCAGAATAAGAATTAACTCCCACGGACCAACATTAAATGGCAAGAATGCAAACAAGATTCTTCGCTCCTTCGCTCAAAATGAGCCGCTCAATTGTGCAGACCTTTCCGCCTTACGCCCCATATATAGTGCTATTATGACAAAAGGGCGATATTTTGTAAAGCAGAACAGCCCGCCGTTACGGCTTAACGGGATTCTTCGCGGCTTGTACTTGTCAGGGTTACGTTGCCTGGCCGTCATCGCCTCCTATTTCCGACTGGCGTGTCCTGCCCTTGGCAGCCCACCTTGAGACCCATATACTGACCTCATAAAGAAAATAAACCGGAACAGCCATCATCAATTGAGAAATGGGATCGGGTCCGGGGGTCAAAGCGGCTGCTATCACCACAATCGCCAACAGTGCATATTTGCGGTTTTTAGCCATCCAGTCAGGCTTGATTACACCAATTTTTGTCAGGAAGAACACCAGAACGGGCAGTTCGAAAACCAGCCCGAAGGGGATAGTGAATGCAGTTACAAAGGATACATACTGATCAATTTTGAAAAACGTTTCCAGGTTTTCCCCGGCTATATAAATGAAGAAATTCAATACCAGGGGCAGTATGCCAAAATAAGCGAATAAAACCCCGCCGGCAAACAACAATACCGTAACCGGCAGCAATATATAAACATATTTGCGTTCATGCGGATACAATCCCGGCTTGATAAAACGCCACACAGCCCAGACCACAATCGGGAATGCCAATACAAAGCCCGCATATAAGGCCAGTTTGATTTTGACAAAGAAAGCCTCGGTAACGCTGGTCACGATCAAAGTCTCTTGCAACGCACTCAAGGGCGATACGATGACGGCCAGAATAGCCTCATTGTAATAAAAAGCCACACAAGCGCCGACGACAATCGCGGTTACACTGATTATAATGGCCCGGCGCAGCTCTTCCATATGAGTAATAAAGGTTTGCTTCTCCTCTACAGTCATATCACCAAAATTGAAAAAGGCCACTGGTGTAACACCCCTTACTTAATAATCTCGGATAGAGATAAAATCAGCCATATTCCCCAGATTTTCTGTTATCTGTGTCCTGGGAAGAAATTGCAGCTGACGTTTGGCTTTTTCCGCGTAATATTGGGCGGCGTAATAAGCGTAATCGATCCCCCCCGCATCGATGACCAGATCGAGTATAGTATCAGCCCTTTGCGTGCACTCCTCAGGAGACGACAACCATTGATGCAATTCCTGGCGATGGGGGCTGAAACGCAAAGCGTAAATGGTCGGAAGAGTAATAATGCCCTGCCTCACATCACTGCCGGTCGGCTTCCCCAACACCTCTTCAGTAGCGACAAAATCCAATATGTCATCTGTCACCTGAAAGGCCATTCCCAAATAATAGCCGTATTTTTGAAAAGCGGTTACTTCCCGGTTGCTGGCCGGCGTGAGCAAGGCCCCTAACTGGCAGCTCACGGAAATCAGCAAGGCGGTTTTCCGCTCGATGCGCCGCAGGTAATTTTTCAAGCCCACCTCAGTATTGTAAGCGCTCAACATCTGAATGATTTCGCCTTCGCATATTTTCATGCTGGTGTCGGCCAGAATGCTGATCATATCGCAGCGCTGATAAGCCGCCACCAGAGCCAGTGAGCGTGAAAAAATAAAATTGCCGGCGTTTATGGAGAGGCGGTTGCCCCACAGCCGTTTAACAGTATCAGTGCCCCGCCGGGTTTTGGAATCATCGATCACATCATCGTGCACCAGTGTAGCCATGTGAGTTAATTCCAGGGCCACTGCCAGCGGAATAATGTCCTCCAGCTCGTCCACAAAAACCCTAGCGGCCAGTAGGGCAAACGCAGGGCGAAGCCGCTTGCCGCCAGCCTTAATGAGGTGGGTTGAAGCATCTTGCAATACCGCTAATGTGGTGTTGATGTTGTTCTCCAGGCTGCTTTCCACTATTTTCAGTTCATCAGCAACCGGGGCAAAGAATTCATTGGGTCCCATATGTCCCCCCGCATCTGTCAATTAAAATCATTATAATCCTTCATTCGACTGTTTCCAACCGAATCGAATTCTGTATTCTATGTGCGATACTATTTGGGCTGGTCATAGCGCCTAAACAACTGGTGAGGCAGTTGCAATATATCCATTACCTTGCCCACCATAAAGTGCACCATATCCTGTATTCCCTCAGGATGATGGTAAAAGGCAGGCATGGCCGGCACAATTTGAGCACCCGCCTCTGCCAGCATGAGCATATTTTTTATATGAATTTTGTTTAATGGCGTTTCCCGGGGCACCACAACCAGTAAGCGGTTTTCTTTCAGCATGACATCAGCGGCCCGTTCCATCAGACTGCTGGCACTGCCATGGGCCAGCGCCGACAGGGTAGCCATAGTGCAGGGCATAATAACCATGGCATCATTTATATAAGAACCACTGGCCATTGGCGCCGCGATATTATCGTTGTCGTAAAAAAACAGTCTGGGGCATGAGGAGCGCAGAGCCTCCAGGGCTTGAGCCGCAGTTTCTTCCGGCATCAAGCCTCGCTCCTCTTCCATGACCATCTCAGCCGCCCGGCTTACGATCACATGAACCTCTCCCCCTGCGGCCAGCAATTCCCTGATCAGGACAATACCGTAAATAACCCCGCTGGCCCCGGTCAACCCGACCGTAAATCTCTTCATGGAGCACCCCCATACAGGATTTTGAGTTCCACAATCGTTTACATACTTCCCGCAATCAGCTTAATATATCTGCCAGGGTAGTCATAAAGATCAACAGACCCACATAGCGATTGATTTTAAAGGATGCGAAATTAACGCGGCTCATATTTTCGGGAGTGACTATCTTGTGTTCATAAAGCAGGATTATGGCCGCAATAGCTACCCCAATATAGTACCATCCCCCCAGACTCAATGCCAACCCGCCGGCGATCAAAAATAAGACCATCAATAGGTGCAGTACTTCAGAAAAGCGAAATGCGCCTTTGATGCCAAAGCGGGCTGGGACTGAATATAGCCCGTGTTTGCGATCGAACTCTATATCCTGGCAGGCATAAGTGATGTCAAACCCGGCCACCCAGCAGGCTACCGCCAGGCTCAACAGGATGGGCTGCCAGTCCAAACGCCCGGTTACAGCCATCCAGGCGCCAACCGGTCCCATCCCTATGGCCAGGCCGAGAACAACATGGCACCACCAGGTAAAGCGTTTAGTGTAGGAATATCCCCATAATACCAGTACAGCGAGCGGGGCTAGTTTAACACATAAAGGATTGAGTTGGGAAGCAGCTAGAAAGAGCAATATCAGACCGACTACCACCGCCCCCCAAACCAGGCTGAGCGGAAGCTGTCCCGAAGCCATCACCCAATGGGCGGTGCGGGGATTGGCCTGATCCAGATGGCGGTCTATGATACGGTTGAGGCACAAAGCAGAGGTACGTGCGCTGATCATAGCCAGAGTAATCCAGCCCAATTGCCCCGGACTGGGAATCCCTGAAATCGCCAAAAACGACCCCAGATATGCAAACGGCAAGCCAAATAAGGTATGGCCGAAGTCAATCATCTTTAAGAATTTAACCATTTTGTTCAAAGGTACAGATCTCCTGTTACAGAAATGCCCGGATATCACCGGGGAGATAACACCGTCCCGCTGATTGGCATGATAAAAGGCCTGCTGGCCAGCAGGCCAATGTCGCATTTATCAATGCGCTCTATATGCAAATCGTTTAAATCGCTGCCCGGGCCAAATGGCCGTTGAGGTAATCCTGGATGAGCAGTTCCAAGGCAGTGCCGCTCAACATTGATCCCTGATTGATGTAGTGAAACAACTCCTGGCTCTTGTTACAGTGGATCTTAATGGTTTCAGATATAAAGCCCTGCGGGGCTTGCCCTTCCAAAGCCATACCGACATGGAATCCCAACCGTGCATACCACATAACGGCATCCGGCGCTATATCCTTCAAACGTGCGGCGGTCAAAAAGGCGGCCTGGTAGAGCGAGGCCCTGGTTTTGGCCACTACCTGCTCAGGCGCGGTCTGAAGCTTATGCTTCATGACCATCCCCTCGTTCATTTGTCCAATGGTATTTGAGAACACGTCCAAAAGATGATCAGCGCCAATCTCCACCAGCATCTTTAATATGCATCCGAATATATAGTCTCCTATCAAGATGGAAAACTGCATGTTCTGATCATATACCTGGCCTTCTTCATCATCCCCCACCAATTCATGAATAAAGCTGGCCAGGTAGGTCATCTTGAATACAGCCGCCATTTTTACGGAATATTCTCGTTGATGGCCCAAGTCACGATACACCGCCAAGACTGCCCGGGACAGTTGATCCCAGGTGTTCTCCTGAGCCGCCTGATCGACATAGGCCTGGATAGCATTCCACCACGGCAATAGCCGTTTTTGTACTACCCGGTTGACCTCGTCCAAATCTTGTCTAATCTCACGTTCCACCATAAGTCCCCCCACTAACCCTTATGCGTTTGATTATCTTTATCAATTTATTCATATATATCTGTCTGATTATATTCTAAACCATCGTCGGGGAAATACGTCTTCGCAATTATTTCCTGTTAGATGTGGCTCTTTCTTATTATCTGCTATTAATTATATAGAAAATATGCGGCTTTAACAGTCCGAATTTTACTTCAGCATAAAACAAGGCCTTACTTGTACTGGTGTCAAGTAAGGCCTTTCAGGTTGATTGAGCGCTAACGTTTAACTTACATCGGTCTACTAAAATAGTATCCCTCCTAAATATTTACCACCAGGCGCTCCTTCTTCTGGCTCTGAACCGTTCCCCGCTTCACTTCTGATGCCGTTACATGGGTAGCCCCAAATTTCTCAGCCAGGTAGTTACAGGCATCCCAGGGGTTAACCGATTCGCCGCAGGTAAATACATCTACTGCTGCATATCCCAACTCCGGCCAGGTATGAATTGCCAGGTGCGACTCTGAAATAACAACGACTCCACTGACTCCTTGCGGGCTAAACTTGTGAAAAACAACCTCTCTCACTTCAGCTCCAGCCTCCAAAGCAGCATTTATCATGATATCTTCCACTTGAGCGATATCATTCAATACTTCAAATTGACAGCCATATACTTCGGCTAGTACATGTCGCCCTAAAGACTGCAATCATGTCGCCTCCCTTTTAATTTATTTTTGTGCTCCCAAACCTCCTTAATGTAGTCGTTAAAACGCACATGTAGAATTTTAGCATAATTTTGTGCATTGTCAATAAAAATAATGTTATATTCCAGGAAAATATGCCCTATTGCTCGATAACATCCTCTGAGCCAAAAATACTATTCAATTACTATAATATGCTCTAATTTTTAAAAGTATTTATCCTGGTATAATATATAAATATTCTTTATGTATTTTTAGTTTATTGTTATGCTACTAAAAGTAGGACACCTGAAAATGGCTGGTAAAGACCACTCTATTATTCTACATCAATCCAGTCCATGCATGAGGTTGTTTATAGCGTGAATAAATTCCTTTTGATTGCCTTCCCCCAGCAAGTCATAGAGCAAAGCGTTGAATTCATATTTTATCTCCACAATCTGAGCCGCCACTTCGGCACCCTTTTCGGTAATAAACACCCTGATGGCACGCCGATCCTGGGGATCAAGACGTCTTTCCACCAGTTCATCTTTCTCCAGTTTGTCAACCAGAACCGTCATGGAAGAACTGTCAATGAGGGTCCGGCTGCCGATTTCTTTTAAGGTGATGCCGTTCTCCTCCTGTAAACAAAAAAGGATAAAGCTCTGGGGGATAGTGATCCCGAACTCCTCCAGCCGGCTACCCAAGTGTTTATCGATCTTTTTCATAGTAGCCCGCAGGTTGAAACCGATAAAGGCATTCAAACCATTCATGAGATTACTCCTCTCTTCACGTGCAAATGGTCTCTCTCTTTCTGAACCACTTTATACCATATTATAAAAGCATGTATGTTTATAAAACAAGCAATTCCTCTTCAAAACAGCAGATTTGCCGTTATCTCACCATTATTTGCTGACTGTTGCCGGCTGCGGCTTTTTATTGGTTAGAAAATGCCTTGAAGTAGACCACGCTTCGTGCTATCTTATTAGCATCGTAAACGATTAACCTGCGAAAGAGCATTGGCGGGGATGATGGTCCAAATCAGCTCAGACTTTTTGAAAACGGGCCCCTCCCCAATAGGATTCAGGAGTTGCCCGGCTGAAGAACCACATAAAAGAGGTGGGCCGGTTTTCCCTGCGAAGGAAATTTAGCAGGCCCGGGGAGCAACAAGGGCAAGACCCAAAAGCCTCCGTCCCTTGGGGTATGGGGGTTTTTATATTGGGAAAAATCGTGTAGTAGGGGGTATGACTATGACTGTTATGAAAAAGCGTATCTTAACCGGCGACCGTCCGACAGGAAAACTGCATCTCGGTCATTATGTGGGCAGTTTAGCCAACCGGGTGAAACTTCAACATGATTATGAAAGTTTCATTATAATTGCCGATGTTCAAGCCTTGACCACTCACTGGGAAAAAGATGAAAACCTCGCCAGGGATATTTACGATATTACTCTGGACTACCTGGCGGCAGGGTTGGACCCCGGACTGGCCACTATATTCTTACAGAGCATGATCCCGGAGATTCACGAATTGACCATGTATTACTCCATGTTTACCTCGGTCAATGTTTTGCGCCACAATCCCACAGTTAAGAGTGAAGCCGCCCAGCATGGTTTTAAGGACATGACCTATGGATTCCTAGGTTATCCGCTCAGTCAGGCTGCTGACATCAGTATTTTTAAAGCTCATCTGGTGCCGGTTGGCGAGGACCAGATCCCGCATATTGAACTGGCCCGCAAGATCGTACGTCGTTTTAACGATATTTACCAGCCGGTACTGGTAGAACCGGAGGCCCTGATTGGCGCCACCCCTCGCCTGGTAGGTCTGGATGGCAAAAATAAGATGAGCAAAAGCCTGAATAATGCCGTCTATTTGTCGGATAAGCCTGAGGTGGTGCAAGAAAAGGTAAGGAATGCGGTCACCGATCCAGCCCGTATACGCAAGACCGATCCGGGGCATCCTGAGATTTGCACGGTTTTTGAATATCACCGCGTTTTCAATCCTGCCGAGGTTGCAGCCATAGAATCGGATTGCCGTCAGGGCAAAATTGGATGTGTAGCCTGCAAAAAGAATCTGGCCGCGGTAATAAACCGGCTTCTCGATCCGATGCGTGAAACCAGAAGTTATTATGAAGCCCGCCCTGACGAAGTAAAAGACATTCTGCTGACTGGCACCGCCAAAGCTCATCAGGTAGCCCGTGAGACCATGTCGGAAGTCAGAGACGCCATGAAAATCGATTATTTTAAGCATGAATTTCCCCCGGCCTGTCCGGATCAATCTGAGGGCAGCTGAGGTTATTACCGGCAGTTAAAAAAGTCAGCGGACCCGGGGTCATTTTCCCAGCAGACTGCCCAGCCAGCGGGCGCAGCCGCCGGCATCAGTAGCCAGTATAAAGATGAGCAGCAAAACCAGCAGACCGATCATATTGTATTGCCATCGCTGCCGGTTGACCTTTTTGAAAGCTTCGCTTTGCAAATAGTCTTCATACTTTCTCCGGCGTGATCTGCTTTTGTTCAAAATTCAGGCCTCCCGATTTATTGAGAATTGGACCTTGCGCAAGGCAAGAACCATCCTCGCTTGCGCTGACCTTTTTCTTCAAGATAAATGATAAAGCCCGGGGTTACAACCCTGAACAGTCTTGCAAAACCCCGGCAGTATGGGTTTAAGGGTTTTAGTCCGGCATCAGAAGCCCGGTTCAACAGCGGGTGGCATTGTACAAGTCATCCTTTACAGGTACAATTATTTATAATCGACATAATCGACATTTTAGGGAGTGAAGACATGCAGGCCGTTAAGGAATTCAGATTGACACTGGTAAAACAAGATAAGCATCTGCGCTTGCCGACGGTAACCTCTATCATCGTAGTGCAGAACTTATATGATATTCTCTTCCAATATCTCATAGATCCTGACCAGGAAAGCCGCCTTAAACAGCTGATCGCGTTGATGGAGTTGCATATCAAGAGCAAGAGCAGGGCTCCTTTTTCCATACCGATGGAAGAGCTTGAATTCCTGGGCGAAGGTCTGGAGGAATTGAAGCTATTGAATTGGGCTGAGGTTGCAGTTACGGTGTTCCGCGTAGAAGTGCCGGGAGAGGATGAACCCGCTGAAGAAGACCTGGAGCCGATTTTTGATCTGCTTGAAGAATTATTGACATTTAAGCGGGTCGGTGACAGCGATCTCATCTATGTGTACCCTTCCCGCTTAACTATGTACTAACTAATTTCCCGAACAAAGGCATTTTTAGAAGGCCAGTAATGCCTCCCTGATAATCTTGGCCCCCAATATGGAGGTGTTGTCTCCTTTTTCATAGGGGGGAGCAACCTCCACCAGATCAAAACCCACCACGTCTAATTCAGCCAGAGAGTGCAATACCCGCAGCAGTTCCCGGGATGAAAAACCACCGGGTTCCGGTGTGCCGGTGCCCGGCGCGAAAGCCGGATCCAGCACATCTATATCAAGGGTGACATATACCGGACGGCTGCCTGCCTGCTGCTTAACATCGTCCACCGCGTCTGACAGCTGATCCAGGTATAATCTGGTGTTGGATTCGGCAAAAAGCAGTTCGTCCTCTGTAGCCGAGCGAATCCCCAGTTGATACAGCCGCCGCGGTCCGATAACCTCAACCACATGCCTCATTACCGTGGCATGCGATAATTCTTCTCCTAAATAGTCCTTTCTAAGGTCGGCATGGGCGTCCATTTGCACCACTACCAAATCGGGATAACGGCGTCTATAGGCTTTGATGACCGGCAGCGATACCAGGTGTTCTCCGCCTATGCACACGGTTTGTTTGTCCTGCTTGAGTATGGACTCCACGGTTTGCTCGATACGGTTAAGGCTTTCTACTACATTGCCAAAAGGGACGACTATATCGCCGCCGTCATAGAAATTGATGTCCAATAACGAACGTTTTTGATAGATGCTGAACTCTTCGATGCCCTCTGAGACCCCCCGTATGCGGGCGGGCGCCAATCTGGTCCCCGGCCTGAAACTGGTGGTAGAGTCCATGGGCAGACCTAAAATCACCTTGGAGCAGGCCTTATAATCGGAATGGGCCCCCATAAAACCGAAATTCTTTTCCAGCCAGGGTAATGGGTTATCCTGCATTTTTTATTCCTCAATGATCCGGCGTACAAAGCCAGGCAGCTCAAAGGCCGCTTCATGCACCTGGGGATTATAATACTTGCACCCTTCCCGGTAATGAGTAACCGGACGGCGCGGGTCGTGCTGCTTGGAGCCAACGGTAAAACTCCATAAGCCGCTGGGATAGGTGGGAACGCTGGCCAAATATAACTCGGTGATAGGAAAGGACTGTTTTATTCCTTGATAAGCCATCTTGATCACATCCGCATTAAAAAAAGGCGATTCACTTTGTACTACCAGAATGCCGTCTTCCTTTAAAGAGGCAAAAACATTCTGATAGAATTCTGCCGAAAAAAGCTGCACCGCAGGGCCTACCGGCTCAGTCGAATCAACAATTACCACATCGAAGCGGGCCTGGTTTTCCCTCACATATTCGATTCCATCTCTGATAGTTACTTCTGCTTTTGAATCACTGAAAGCGCAGCACAGCTCCGGAAAAAAGTCCCGTGAAGCCTGAACCACATCTTCATCGATTTCCACCAGAATGCCTTTTTTCACCCCCGGATGGCGCACTACTTCACGCAGGGTGCCGCCGTCGCCGCCACCGATGATCAGCACCTGCTCCGGCCTGGGGTGTGCGTTTAAAGCTACCAGGGTTATCATTTCATGATATACCCATTCGTCTTTTTCAGTGGTCTGAACCATGCCGTCCAAAAGCAGCATCCTGCCAAATTGCTCGGTTTCAACCACGGCCAGATGCTGATAACGGGTCTGCGCAGCCCGCAAGGTTTGGGTGACCTTGCAGCTAAACCCCAGAGAGGGGGTTTGATATTCGGTTACCCACAGTTCCAAATAAAATCCTCCTAACCGTATTCGAATATTCTGGTCTGGCGCTTAGTACCACAAAGGAACCGCTGCGAAGGCACAACCGATCTTTTCGACCACATGTTCGGTAGCGGCGGTCTTAATCTCTGCAATTTCTATATTTCTCATGGCGAAGGCTTCTCTCACCATTTTCTCCACTATGGCTTCCGCTTCCGCCTGACTGCAGTGGCCTTCATACTCCATGATAACCCCGAAGCGATCATCCTTTTGGATACCCACCGCTACTGCTGCGGCAATCCTGGTGCCCGGCTCAGTACATGTGATGGTACCATAGGCGATAGGCAACAGCGAACCCTCGGGGATAACCAGTTCCGGATCGTACTGGCAACCAGGCGGCAATATACTGCTCACTTTCAACAGGTTGGTGTTTCCAACCCGGGCCTTTAACAATGCGCCATCAAAGGCGGTAAGTTCTGTTTCTCCTTCGCAAGAAGCCGCAGTTAAAAAGTATTTCTTAGGCAATGGAAGCATTGCTGAACCTCCCCATATTTATTGACAACAGGTATATTATATCCAAATGCGGATTAAAATCAAACCATTTTCTAAGGCTGGAATGGGCATAAGAAAAGCCCGGTAGGTACCGGACTCAGACCGTCGACAAAAGCGAATAACTGCGTTGCTCAATAGGTCCGCTCAATCAACGTACTATTTGTACGCCTCAATCTCGGGCCTATCGAGCGCCTTGCTCTTCGCTTCCGTCGCTCGCTCTGCGCAGGTTATTGCCACTGTTTCATGAATTCCAGGAATGCGTTGACCGATTTGCGCCGGGATTTCTGCCGCGGATAGATGACGTAGAAGTGGCGCTTACTGCAGGCTTGGGCGATGTTCAAACTGCGGATCCTGGTAGTTGCCAGTCTTTTGACGGCCCAGGAGGAAACGATCGAAATCCCCATACCCGATTCCACTGCGGCCATAACCGCTTCAGTGCTGCCTGCTTCCATATAAACGCTGAGATCTTCTTTTTTAATCCCGCAGGACGAGAGCATCTCTTCCACTGCCTTCCTGGTTCCGGAACCCTTTTCTCTGAATATCCAGCGCTCTGAAATCAAGTCTGGCAAGACAACCTGCGTTGAGCGGGCCAGGCGGTGATCTGCCGGAACCACTACCACCAGTTCATCTTCCAGCCATTGAAAGCCTTCGATTTTTCGTATGTTTATCCAGCCGCCTACTATCCCCAGATCCAGAACCCGATCCGCCACCAGGTTAATGACTTTCTCAGTATCGGCAATATCCATGGTCAGAGTTATACTGGAATAGCGGTCCTTAAAGTCCTTTAACAGGCGCGGCAAAATATACTGCCCGGGTATGGTACTGGCCCCGATATATAAAGTTCCTTTGCGTCCGTCCGCAACCTCCTCCATGGCTTTCTCGGTCTTATCCATGGCCTTAATGACCTCCCGGGCGCACTGATACAGGGTTTCACCTGCCTCGGTGGTCTTGAGTCGGCGCCCCGACCTTTCCAAAAGCAGTACCCCGTACATATCCTCCAGGGATTGAATCTGTTTGGTAACAGCCGGTTGGGATAAACCGAATTCATCGGCAGTGCGGGACAAATTCTGGGTTTCCACGACTTTCACATAGGTTTTCAGCAGATTCAGATTCATTTATTCACCAGCCCGTAAAAAGATCATCAACGCAAAAAGCCTTCAATAATAGTATCGATGGCTTGCTGTTCGGTGAGTCCCAGAGACATGAGCTTGATCAATTGTTCACCGGCAATCCGGCCGATAGCTGCCTCATGAGTCAAAACCGCGTTGGCATCCTCGGCCACCAATTGCGGAATGGCTCTGATCTTGGAATGATCCATTATGATGGAATCACATTCCACATGGCCGGCACAGTCAGCTTTGCCAATTAAAGCCGCCCGGAAGACCTGCTCGGAGTTCTCTTTGGCGACTGACCGCGATAACACCTGTCCGCTGCCCCCGGGGCCATCAATATGCATCTCGACATGGGATTCGGCATGCTGATCGCCGTGGGTTAGCAGGCGTTCGATCATTTTCACATAACCCTTTTCTTGAATGTGAACCGTGGTGGTGCGAACAGCATCATCCACCCCGGCGATTTGCACCATTTCCATCTCTATAGTGGCGCCTTCCGCAACCTGTACGGTAGTGGTCGGATTGAGGATCTTTTTGCCCTGGCCGCTTCCTTCGCCATAATGCTTTTCCACATATCTCAGCTTGCTGTGGGGATAAAGGATAAACTCATGTATGCCGTCATGCTGTGAATTCATGTGGCTGGAGTTGTGTATGCCGCATCCGGCAATGATAGTGACATCGGCAGCCTCTCCGATGATAAAAGTATTATAGACCATGTCCGTAAGTCCTGATTTGGTGAGGATAACCGGAACATGCACGGTTTCTCCCTTGGTGCCGGGCGCCACCTCCAGATCGAAGCCCGGCTTGTCCTGTTTAGGGATGATCTGAATATTGGGCGAGGAATGACGCAGGGCCGGACTGCCGTCGATACGGATGTTGACGGCCCCCTGAGGCACTCCATCCAGGTTAG
Organism: Syntrophomonas sp. UBA4922; assembly: GCA_002398825.1. Lineage (GTDB taxonomy): Bacteria > Bacillota > Syntrophomonadia > Syntrophomonadales > Syntrophomonadaceae > DTU019. The sequence continues at coordinate 101,334 of DHBS01000005.1, forward strand.
CTATGGTTTTCAAAAGGTTTGCCTGTATATCATCGAATTTCATAAGCCACTTCCCCGCTGCATTGTTCTTTCATTTTGCATTCGATCTCATCTCTGATGTGCGGCCAGATTTTTTCCGGAGTGCCGCGATGCACTAGCATACCGCTCTCCAGCACCAAAACCTCATCACAGATATGGAGCATATTCTCGTTATGGGTAATGATGATAGTGGTAAGCCGGGGATTCTTTTTATACTTTCCCACGATCACGGCGATAAGCTTCTGAATGGTCCACAGGTCAACCCCCGCCTCCGGTTCGTCCATAATGCTGATAACCGCCTCCCGGGCCAGGGTCTGTGCCATTTCAATGCGCTTCATCTCACCGCCGCTCAATCCAGGTCCCACATCACGGTCCATATAGTCCTCGGGGCACAAGCCGACATCACGCAAAGTGCTGCGCAGATGCAAGTTGTCAATCCCTGGGCGGGCGATATTGAGAAGATCTTTGACCGTCAAGCCCTTGAAGCGAGGCGGCTGCTGAAAAGCGTAAATAATGCCGAGCCGGGCCCTTTCACTGATACTGAGCGGGGTTATATCCTGGTCTTGCAGGTATATGCGCCCTTGACTGGGCATGTATATACCCATTATCAGCTTGGCCAAAGAAGTCTTGCCGCCGCCGTTGGGTCCGGTGATGCCATATACCTTGCCGGCTTCAAACTCAGCATTGATGTCGCGAATAATCTCACGGTTTTCCCCCTGGTTATTCTCCACAACCATGGTTAAATTTTCCAATCTCAGCATAATTAAGAACCTCCTGCTGGGTTATGACGAATATTAGGTATATATTATCATAACCATTGGTTATGAGTCCAACACATCCGGGCCTTCGTTCAGTTCATCAATCACCACTGCTTGAGCCAGGTTATAATCTACGGCAATACGATTATTGCCCAGCTTGACCAAAAACGGTCCCCGCAAGGGGTAACGAGCCACTAATTGAAATTCACTGCCCGGGCTCAGACCCATTTCCATCAGTTGCTGGCTTCCCGCAACTCCGGTGTCAATGGATGCAATGCGGGCTTTATCTCCGATTTTCAAGTTTTTCATAGTCTTCAACTCATCTACTCCCATCAAGGCAAGATTAGATTCAGGGCCACCCCGACCAAAAATGAGCTTATTGCCCCCATGGCCAGGATAAAGGCCAGCCTTTTTGCGCCCATCTCTTTAACGATCATGGTCATGACCGGCAAACAGGGCAGTGATAAAGCGATCATGGTGATGGCGATAGTAGCCTCCCTGGGGCTTAAGGACAGATTCAGCAAGACCAGGGGGGCCAGGTAGCGCTGGAATATAGTGATCAATACGGCCACCAGGGCTTCGGCCGGGATGCCGAAAAAAAACTGCGAAAAACCCTGCAGCCCTTTGAACCATTCCAAAACCCCGGTTTCCATCAGAGCGCGCAGGACGATATTCATCAGGAGCAGAAGCGGGAGCACTTCGGTAAAAAACCCCCCGGTTCTGGATATAACCTTTTGCCAGGTGTTTTTCCAGGCCGGAATGCGCAGCGGGGGCAGTTCATAGACAAAAGCCTCTTCCCGGGGCATCATGCGGCTCAGTCCGAAGCCTAACAGGAGCATAACGGCCAGCATGGTGGCTGCGACCACCCAGATATAGGCATGAAACTTGGCGATCACCGCGGCCATCACCCCCAGGGAGGCCGCACAGGGCACCACAATGCTCAAAAGCGTGGCGATAATAAAGCGTTCGGCCGCGTTAGGCAAAAGACTGGTGGCCATAATTGCCGGGGTTCGACAACCAAATCCCAGTGTCAAAGGTATGATGGCCTGCCCGGAAACACCGATAAAGCTGGTCACCCTCTCCAAAGCCACCGAATAGCGGGGCAGCAAGCCGGTATCTTCAAGGAGGGATATAAAGACGCTGACAATAATCATGGCCGGCATAATAATAGTAAAGGGAATCACCAGGCCTTCCGGTACGGCCTGGGACAGAACTTGGTTTACCATGCCCGGCGGCAGTAACTCCTGTATCAAGGCGGTTAATATATTGCTAAAAGGCTGTACTGCGCTGCTGATAGGTTCTTCCAAGTAATGCACCAGGGTTACCATGACAGTAAACAGGCCGTAAGCCAGAGCCAGCAATAAAACTGTGCCGATAACCGGCCGATCGAGCCAGCCCTGCACCGTCTCCAGGTAAGTCCTCCTTACCGCGGGCTGCTGCCGTACCACCCGAGCGGCAATGGTGCGGGCTCTTTCAATGGTCTCCCTGTCGATGGTTATAACATTATGCTGACACGCCTGGGCGCAATGCTGGCACTGGGATGAAGCCGAATCTTTGGAAAGCTTCTCCAACTGAAGGGGGTCGATGCCGATATCAGAATCAAGCGGCTGTTTAATCCACTGCATGAGCCGGTCTAGGCCCCTTCCCTCTCCATCCGGCAAGCCGATAACCGGGCATCCCAGTTCCCGGGCCAGAATCTCCACATCGATTTCAATGCTTAAATTGGCGGCAATGTCCATCTGGTTCAAGACCACAACAGCAGGCAGGCCCAGGGCCAGAACCTCCAGGGTCAGAACCAAATTGCGTTCCAGGTTGGCAGCGTCCACCACATTGACAATACGGAATCCGGTATTGTCCAATAATAAATCTCTTACTATGCCTGCACTGTCCCCAAGCCCATGCAGTGAATATATACCGGGCGTGTCGTAAAAGTAACTGTCGTCTTTATTCACAAAAGAAATCTTGTGGGATGTACCCGGATAGTTGGCCACCAGGAGTCTGGAGCCGGTCAATTGATTGATAAGGGCGCTTTTGCCCACATTGGGATTGCCTATGAAAATAGCCCGCATATATCACACCTCCATTCAGGCTAGAATGGCCGCCCATGATCAGGACTTGGTACAATTGGGGCAATAACCGAAAAATTTGAGGTCGTGGTCCACGATACGAAAGCCCTGCTTTTCAATATTTTTTTCCAATTCACACAGAAGATCGTCCTTAATCTCAGTTATGCTTCCGCAGTTTACGCAGACCACATGGTGATGGTGGTGCTCCCGGTCATCGGCCAATTCGTAGCGGTACTTGCCGCTGTCAAACATGCCTTTGTACAGTATCTCCAAACTGGCCAATTTCTCCAGGGTCCTGTAAACCGTGGCTATGCCTATATTAGGCCGCAGCAGCCGGGCTTGCTGTAAAACCTCTTCGGCACTGAGGTGCTTGCCGCGGTTTCTGATCATCACCTCCAGGACTGTAGCCCTTTGGCCGGTGAGTTTATATTGGCTGGCATCCAACTTGGCTTTATAATTATCTCTGTGCATTGCGCCTGCTCCTCTTTGATAATAATTTTCATTTAATATAGTTAACTTGATAAGTTTTTTCAATCCCATAGGGTAAAAAAGCCGGGTCCGCGTCGCGGCCCCGGCCCTGTGCCTATTCCTATTTTTCACGCAAATCCTTGATTTCGGCCTGTTGGTACAGCTGGTCCAGATAAGCGCTGACGACCTGACTCTTCAGCGTCTCGATGATCTCGCTCCTGGCTTCGTCAAAGGGTATTATTCTTTCAGCCTGCTGACCGGTGGCTTTGATGATATGATAGCCGAATTCGCTCTTCACCGGCTGGGCAGTAATCTGGCCGACTGAAAGGGACAGGGCGGCATTTAAGAATTCTGCCACCATAGGGGTATCCTGGTTGACCACACCCAGGTCTCCTCCCCGGCTACTGCTCGGACAGCTGGATTTCTGTCGGGCCAGTTCAGCGAAGTCAGTGCCGCCTTGCAGTTGTTTGATAATATCCTGGGCCTTTTCTTCAGTATCGACCAGTATATGAGATATTTTCATTCCCGCAGGCTCTTTATAAGTATCCTGGTTGGACTGGTAAAATTGCTGGGCTTGCTCTTCGGTGACCTGATTCTCTTCAGCGATATTGTTCTCAACCCGACTGCGTAAGAGGCCCACTGCCAATTCCTGCTTTAGCTCGGGCTCGGTGATCTCGAAGTCTTTAAGCACCTGATCATATGCACTGGCACCGCCATTGGACTCCTGCATAGCTTTAAAATCGGCCAGTTGCTTGTCCTTATCCGCATCGCTCAGTTGAATGCCCCGGGCCTTCGCTTCCTGGTCTATCAATTTCATCATGATCAATTGATTGTAAGCGGTCTCTTTTATCTGGGGGAGAATGCTGTCATCGATCGTGACCTCCTGGGTGCTTCCCGATGAACGCTGCTGGATCTTATAGCTGCTGCTGATCAGTTTGATGCGGTTATCGTATTCCTGCTGGGTGATCTTATCGCCATTGACTTCCACAATCACCTTTTGAGCACCGTCGGATGCGCATCCAGCCACCAGGAGCATGGCTAATAACCCTGCTATGACCGCAATTTTCCGCATATTATAAATCCTCCTCATAATAAACCTCGGCTAAATCATTATAACATACTATGCAGTACAAACTTCCAACCCATATTCAGCCAAACATCGCCAAAAAATAGAAGAGGCCCCGCTGGGGACCTCTTAAAATTCAGGGACAATGCCTTTAAATTACACCACGCCTTGGGCCAGCATGGCATCGGCTACTTTTAAGAAACCGGCTATATTGGCGCCTACCACCAGATTGCCCGGATATCCATATTCTGCGGCAGCTTCACTGGACTTCTTGTAGATGTTGATCATGATGTCTTTTAACTTGGCATCCACTTCTTCAAAGGTCCAGGAATAGCGCATGCTGTTCTGAGACATCTCCAAGGCTGAGCAGGCTACCCCTCCAGCATTGGCGGCCTTGGCCGGTCCAAACAATACGCCGTTGTCCTGGAATACCTTTACGGCTTCAGGGGTGCAGGGCATGTTGGCGCCTTCTGCCACCGCGATGCAGCCATTGGCCACCAGCTTATGGGCGGCTTCTTCATCCAGCTCGTTCTGGGTTGCACTGGGCAGGGCTATATCACAGGGCACTGACCAGATATCCGATCCGTTTTCGAAGAATTTGGCATCGGGATGGTCATTGAGATAATCTTTGACCCTTTTTCTTTCCACTTCTTTAAGCTGTTTTATTAATGGCAGGTCGATGCCGTTCTCATCCACGATATATCCGTTAGAATCGCTCATGGCCACCACTTTGGCGCCTAATTGAGTAGCTTTCTCCACAGCGTAGATGGCGACGTTCCCGGAACCGGATACCACCACGCGTTTTCCTGAAAAGCTCCCGGTCTTGGATTTAAGCATTTCCTCTGTAAAATAAACCAGTGCATATCCGGTGGCTTCGGTACGAACCAGGCTGCCCCCATAGGGCAGTCCTTTGCCGGTCAACACCCCTTCGAAGCGGTTGGTGAGGCGCTTGTATTGGCCATACATATACCCGATTTCCCGGCCGCCGACACCGATATCTCCTGCCGGTACATCGGTATCTGCCCCGATATGCCGGAACAATTCGGTCATGAAACTCTGACAGAATCTCATCACTTCGGCATCAGACTTACCCTTGGGGTCGAAGTCGCTGCCGCCTTTGCCTCCACCGATAGGCAACCCGGTCAGTGAGTTTTTAAATATCTGTTCAAAGCCCAAAAACTTTATGATGCTGGCATTGACAGAAGGATGAAAACGCAATCCTCCCTTATAAGGACCTATAGCGCTGTTAAACTCAAAACGAAAACCGCGGTTAACCTGTACAGTGCCATTGTCATCCACCCAGGGCACCCGGAAAATGATCTGCCGTTCAGGCTCTACTATTCTCTCTAAAATACCCGCATCAACATATTCGGGATGCTTGGAGATAACCGGCTCCAATGATTCCAATACCTCGGCGACAGCTTGATAAAATTCCGGTTCATTTGGGTTTCTCTTTTCTACCCGGGCCAATAACTCTTTAATATAATCCATAAGGCAACCTCCTTTGGTTTGGCTTTATCCGCAAGCCCAATGAAATTATAGAGGCTGGACGCAGCCCCTGTAAATAGGCTGCCGGCAGATATATTGTATGCATGATTCGGGCTTCCATCTGTATACCGGAATACAATTTTTAGCCAATTAACCCTTGTTCAGACATGGTCTTATTAAAACGGCGCCAGGCCGGGTCACCGGAATAAGGATCAACAAAAATCCGTTTGAAGCCTGGCAATGAAAGATGGGCTTTGCCGTCCTGATAGGCGAATCCCTCCTCATATTGCACGGCCCTGGACCATTTCTTTTCCGGCAACACCTTCATTCTCAGTTCCGGGCGCAGCTTGAGGCTCTGCATAACGGCCTCGAAGATAGCTATATTGTCATGGCCGGACGGCGGTGTTTGTATCCCCTGTACCAGCTTCAGGCTGCCGTCCGCAATCACGTAAGTGCCGTTGGTCTCCATGGGCAGCGATCCGGGTAATACGATGTCAGCCAGAGCAGCGGTCTCATTCCAATAAGGCGCCATAACGAACAGGAACTCAGCCCGGCGCAAGGTTTCAGCTGCTATCATACCGCACCCCACCGGGTCCTCCCCCAGAACGAAAATAGTCCGCAGTTCCCCCCCCTCCAGGGCATCCAGCACTTCTTGGCGCGGTTGCTTATAACCGGCCTGCCATACCCCGGTTGCGTTGCCTCCGGGTGAAATCACTATGATGCCATTGGCCGGCGAACCGATGTGGCCGCTGATTACGGCCAGATCGGCTAATACCTGTACGGCGGCGATGCTGGTGGAATAGCCGTCGACCAGGATCAGAGCCCGGGAGGCGCCCTGGTACAATTCGGCGATCTGAGCCGCGGTATCACCGATTCTTCTGTCTCTGACGAGCTCGGTCAACTCGTCAAAGCCTTTCCAGGAGCGGTCGGTGAAAGCAGGATCAAGGGAACGCTTCTGCAGGACCGCGGCCAGTACTTGCAGCAGGAGATCCATATCATTGTCCTCAGGGCATATTCTCAGCAACGCCAGGTCATCAGCAACGCCTTCCTCCGCGCTTATAACGATCAGGCGCGCGCCCTTGTCGGCGGCTTGCCGGGCTTTAATCGCCGGAACCTGGTTGTATCTGAAAGACCCGATCATCAGTATTAAATCAGCCTGATCCAGTTCGCTTACCTTGTTGCTGGACAGATTATCGCCCAGAATACGTTTCAAACCTTCCCCGGCGTTGCGGGTGAAGCTGCTCAGATAACGGGCTCTTAAACCGTGAGCGACATATGCGGCCGCGCCGGCTTCCTCAACCGTATAGACCGGGCTCATGAACACCCCGACATCGGAATCTCCCGGAGCCTTATCAGGTTGACAGGCTTTTATCCGGGTCAGAACCTCCTCCCAGGATGCCTGCTGCCATTGCCCATCCCGCTTGATCATGGGAGCAGTAAGGCGTTCCCGCTGGTTCTCCTGCCAGGCGAAGCGCCCCCGCGAGCATAATAAGCCGTTCTCCACCGGTTCGACCCTGGCGATCAACCCGCCATAAGACTCAACTTTCTGCTGGCATCCCATTCCGCAGAAGGAACAGGTGGTGATGGCTTCTTGTAATTGCAGGGGAATATTCTTGCCAAACCGGTTCCGTTCTGCCAGGGCCCCGGTAGGACATACCGCTATGCATTGACCGCAAGCGATACAGGAGGTCTGGCTCAATGCCAGCCCCATTTCAGGCTGCACCAGCGTATCGAAGCCGCGTTCCACTAATCCCAGTGCGGCCGCTCCAACAACCTCGTCACATATTCTCACGCAAAGACCGCATAAGATGCATTTATTCATATCCCTTAACATGAAGGGGTGCTGTTCAAGGGTGGACTCAGTCCGGTTCTGGCCATACCAGCGCTGCGGTTTGACCTGGTATTGCCGGGCATATTTTAGCAAACGGCATTCATAATAATCCAGGCAGCCGCATTCCAGGCAGCGGTTGGCTTCGGTCCGGGCTTCCTCCGCTGTAAAGACCTTTTTCACCTGCCGGAAATCGCAACGGCGCTCTTCGGCTTTTTCATGCCGGGGATGCACCCTGCTCTGAGCCGAATAATCCTTGAAGTCGTGCGGAGCCGCTTCCTTTTCGCTTACATAGGGATATGACGCCGTATACTCCAGGCCTTTAAGATATTTGTCGATGGAGCGGGCGGCTTTTTGTCCCTGGGCAACCGCCTCTATAGCGATCCCCGGTCCGGTCACCGCATCGCCGCCGGCAAAAACCCCGGGAAGCGCGGTCTGCATAGTCTCCGGGGCTACCTCCAGATTGCCGCGCCGGCCCGGACGGGTACTATCGAACCCGTGGGCGTCAACCTGCTGTCCTATAGCTGCAATAATGGTATCCACAGCGATGAATTCCACTTCCCCGGTGGGAGTCGGGCTGCGCCGGCCCGAATCGTCCGGCTCTCCCAATACCATCTTTTGCACCTTGATGCCGGCAATACGGCCGCCCTCACTGATGATCTCCTCAGGAGCCACCAGGAATTTGAAAACAACGCCTTCCTCCTGCGCCTCAACGATCTCAATATCCTCGGCCGGCATTTCCGCACGGGTGCGCCGGTAAAGCACCATGACTTCAGCGGCCCCCAGACGCACTGCGGTACGGGCAGCATCCATAGCGGTATTGCCTCCGCCGACCACTGCCACCCTCGCACCCAGATCAACGGGTTCATTCATAGCCACCTGGCGCAGGAAGTCGATTCCTCCCAAGACCCGGGTATGTTCTTCTCCAGAGCAGCCAATCTGCGATGACCTCCAGGCTCCGATGCCCAGAAATACAGCATCAAAATTGTCCTGCAGATAGCTCAAATCAATATCGTCCGGAATTCTGGTGTTGGTTATTATCTTAACCCCGATGGCTTTTATCAGGTCGATTTCCTGATCCAAAAAGGCTTTGGGCAAGCGGTACTCAGGGATGCCATAGCGCAGCATCCCGCCGGCCTGGGGCATGGCTTCGTATACCGTTACCTCATGACCGGCCCGGGCCAGGAAATACGCCGCCGTCAAACCTGCCGGGCCGGAGCCCGCTACCGCTACCCTTTTGCCGCTGGGCGGCGTAACCTCAGGCAGGTAAGGCTTGAGTCTGCCCAGATCCTGACTGGCGGCAAAGGCCTTTAAATCCGCAATGGCTATAGGCTCCTCCACCATCTGGCGGCGGCAAGCATTCTCGCAAGGATGGGGACAAACCATGCCGATGCTGAAAGGGAGCGGATAGCTTTCTTTGAGCAGCCGCAAGGCTTCTTCAAAACGTTCGTTGGCGATTAAGCCCACATATCCCTGGCAATCAGTATCTGCCGGACAGGCCAGTGAACAGGGAGGGCGGCAGTCCCCGCGGTGATCGGACATAATCAACTCCAGGGTTATCCGCCGTGATTGGCGTACCCGCTCACTCTCAGTCTTAATTTTCATACCCGGGGCGGCTTCTGTGGCACAGGCCCGCACCAGGTTTTTCGCGCCTTCCACCTCAACCACGCAGAGTCCACAGGCTCCATAGGTTTTAACCCGCTCGTCATGGCACAGGGTGGGTATAATAACACCGTGGTCCGCCGCGAGTTCCAGAATAGTGCGGCCCGGCTGTACTGGAATCGATTTTCCGTTAATCTCTATCATATTGGAGCTCCTCCTTAATCAACCCTTACTGCCGAGAATCGGGGGGGGCACACTTCCAAACAGGTGCCGCACTTGATGCATTTTTCCTGTTCGATGCTGTGGGGCTCGCGCTTGCCGCCGTGAATGCATTGTACCGGGCATTTCTTGGCACAAATTGTGCAGCCCGTGCATTTTTCGGGGTCGATGATATATTGAATAAGGCCTTTACATTGCCGGGCCGGACACTTCTTGTCATTAATATGGGCTTCGTATTCTTCTCTAAAATAACGCAAAGTAGTCAAAACCGGATTGGGGGCCCCTTGCCCCAAACCGCACAGCGAAGCCTCGCTTATCTGTTGAGCCAGTTCTTCCAGGAGGCCGATGTCTTCAGGCCGGCCCTGACCATCGCAGATCCTCTCGATAATGTCCAACATGCGCCTGGTGCCGATGCGGCATGGCACACACTTTCCGCAGGATTCCTTCTGGGTAAAATCAAGGAAATAGCGGGCCATATCTACCATACAAGTATCTTCATCGACCACGATCATCCCGCCTGAGCCCATTATTGCCCCCAGGCTGGTAATCCTTTGATAATCGATCGGGGTATCCAAATGGGCTGCCGGTATGCATCCCCCGGCCGGACCGCCCTGCTGCACCGCTTTAAAGCGTTTGCCATTTCTGATCCCCCCGCCGATATCATATATGACCTCCCGCAGGGTGATCCCCATGGGCACCTCTACCAATCCGCCCCGGGTCACTTTGCCGGCCAGGGCGAATACTTTGGTGCCTTTGCTGTCGGCGGTTCCCATAGCCGCAAAAGCTTCGCCGCCCCGGGTCATGATCCAGGGGACGTTGGCAAAAGTTTCAACATTATTGATATTAGTGGGTTTACCCCAAAAACCGTAGACTGACGGATACGGAGGCTTGAGGCGGGGCATACCCCGTTCTCCTTCCAGAGAAGCGATTAAGGCAGTTTCTTCTCCACAGACAAAAGCGCCGGCCCCCTGCTTGATGCGGATATCAAAACTAAATTCGCTGTTGAGTATATGCTCGCCTAACAAACCCGCATCACGGGCCGTTTCAATGGCGATCGACAGCCGCTTGATGGCTAGAGGATACTCGGCGCGGCAATAGATGATGCCTTCTTTAGCCCCGATAGCATAACCCGCGATCGTCATTCCCTCCAGCACCGCATGGGGATCCCCTTCCAGAACACTGCGGTCCATGAACGCTCCGGGATCGCCCTCATCAGCATTGCACACCACATATTTGGTTTCCCCGGGTTGTTTTCTGGTGTCCTGCCACTTAAACCAGGTGGGAAAGCCAGCTCCGCCGCGCCCCCTCAACCCTGATGCTTTGATTTCGTCTATGACCTCTTCGGGGGTCATAAGGATTGCTTTCTCCAGGGCCTTATATCCTCCGGCCAGACGATAATCAGCCAGTGATTCCGGATCAATATGACCGCAATTGCGCAGGGCCACCCGCACCTGACGGCTCAGGAAATCTTCGCCTTTATCCTGGACGGTGGTTAAATATTCTTCAAGCGGGCCAGTGCCATCCTGATGGGCCTTGACTATCTCCTGCAGCCGCCGGGCATTGACCTTCCCGTAAGAGTAGACCGAACCGCCATCTTCGATGATGTCTATCAGTGGCTCCTGATAGCACATGCCGCTACAGCCGGTTTGCTGTTTTTCGATGGAGAACCCCGCCGCCTGCTGCAGTTTATCCAGTTCATCCCATACTTCCAGGGCCCCGGCGGCGATACCGCAACTTCCCAGACCAACTCTTACTTTCATGCTGTTTCACCTTCCCCGGTCACCGCTGATTCGGCGCTGTATATCTTTTTGATCACTGCCCTGGCTTTATCTGGCGTCAATGGCCCGTAGGCCTGCCCGTCAATCATCATCACCGGAGCCAGGCTGCAGCAGCCCAGACAGGCGGCCGTATCCAGAGTAAAAACCCCGTCGGCAGTGGTCTCACCGATTTCGACCTGCAATTCCTCACAGAGGGCAGTGGCGATTCGGTCCGCTCCGTTGACATGGCAGGCCGTCCCCTGGCACAGCAGTATCAGGTGTTTACCCACCGGCTTCAAGCGGAACTGAGTGTAAAAGGTTGCCGCCCCATATACCTTGGAAGGCTTCAGTTTCAGTTCCCGGGCGATGGCTGCCAACGCCCCCATGGGAAGATAGCCGTAGATGGCCTGGGTCTCTTGCAAAACCGTAATCAAACTGCCGGGCTGATTCCGGTAACGATCCAGCACGCTTTTGATCAAGGTCAAATCCACACCGTTGTTATTAAAGGCTGTCTCCCAACGTTTTTGATGGCTACAACCACATGTCACCTCTCCTACCCCCTTATATAAAAACCAGCTTGTAATGCCTCATTAAAGCAAAGGTTGGGTTAATTGTTAAACCATTTGAGCCGGTTTGTAAACACTCTGCCCGAAATAATATTGTATACCTGTAAGACGCCATAAGGCTACTGGCAAACCTTCTCATTAAGAAAACAGGGCGAGCGACGGAAGCGAAGAACAAGGCGCACAATAGGCCCGCGATTAAGGCGTACAAATAGTACGTTGATTGAG
>DHBS01000005.1:113544-165321 GCA_002398825.1 Syntrophomonas sp. UBA4922
CCTATTGAGCAACGCAGTTATTCGCTTTTGTCGACGGTCTGACAGGGCTTAAAAGCCCTGCCGTTTAGGTATCATCGATTTTTACCAGGCTGCCTAATCTTTTAACTCCGCGTCAAGAGCGCCATTGATGATGTTTTGAATATCATGGAACATGTTGATAAAATGGGTTTCGGCTGCAAAAAATTCCGCAATCTCCGGGTACTGGTTCAAGGCGGCCAGCTCCTGGGACAACTCGCTCAGTAACTCTGCCGGCAGTTCCTCTCCCAAGATGTGGGCCCGGTTTACCTCCATCTGCCGGGCGCGCACTTTCAATATCTTATCTTTATAATCAGGATGCTGATCGATTGCCTGTTTTGCTGCCAGGTAATGTTTAAAAGCCCGGCACTGTTTGATGGACCTCGCCAATTCATGGGCTTTGTCAAAGGGATTGATCTCGGTCATCTAATCACTTCCTTAAAATAATCAGCAGCTCATTTGATGCGGAGAAGGGCTAGCGAAGCTCTACCACCATCTCCACTTCACAGGCTGCCCCCAGGGGCAGGGCATTAACCCCCACTGCTGCTCTGGCATGTTTACCGTTGACCCCGAAAAGATTCTCCAACAATTGAGAGGCGCCGTTCAAGACCTGGGGCTGGGCTGTGAAGTCGGAGTCACACCGTATATATCCCGTTATCTTCACTATCCTCACCAGCTGCCCCCAATCAGCAAGGTTCTTTTTGAGCACTGCCAGGCAGTTTATAGCCGCTTGCCTGCAGGCCGACTGTCCCTCCTCTATGCTGAGCTCGCTGCCCACTTTGCCCTTATAGGATAAAATACCCTGATCCATAGGCAGCTGTCCGGAAATAAACAAGAGGTTGCCGCTTCTAACTGCGGGTACATAAGCTGCCAGAGGCGCATTGACCTCGGGCAGCACGATGCCCGATTCCCGCAAACGCTTCTCTACGTCCATTATATCATCTCCTTCTACCTGACTACTCCTTGCATAACGGCCACTATAAACACAACATAGAACAACCCGCTGAACAGCAGGGATACGCCGCTGATATAGGCCCGGCGGCGCAATTGCCAAAGCAGGAATGCAGCCGACACTAAAGCCAGAGAGCCGGACAGCAAAGCGCCACTATTCAGCCGCCATTCTGTCATCATAATACCTAGGGCCGGGATTACAGAACCCTGGAAAACCATGGCTCCGGTGATATTCCCCAGGGCCAGGGTATCTTTCTCCCGGGAAATCCAGATTATACTGTTGAATTTCTCCGGCAGCTCGGTGGCGATAGGGGCAATAATGATAGCCAGCACAAATGCCGGAACCGCATATAACTGGGCCAACTCGGTAATGGAGTTTACAAACATATTGGCCCCCAGCACAATGAGAAGCAGAGCGCACAGGACCTGAACAAGCACAATGCCCAGTGAGGGCGGACAATGTTTTTTGGCAAAATAGCATGCCGGGAGCTGTTCATCCGACTCGATATCCCGTTCCTGGCTCACCATAGCGATCACATACCATACGTAGAGTCCAACCATCAGCAGCGCGATGATCACTTTGAGGGCCTTGAGGCTTTCAGGAATCAGTCCGCACCCCAGGGCCAGGACGAATACCACCAGGAAAAAGCTCAGATCGCGCGACATGCTGGAAAAGTCAGCCCGAACCCGGTATCCATGAATTCGCCTGCCTCTAAACACCACTACCGCAGCCCCGGTTACGAACATGGCCAGGGTGGACAGCATCAGAGGGGCGCCCAGAATAGCGCCGATACCGATCTCATGTCCGGCCCCGCCTCCATTGCCAAATAAAATGGCGATAATGGGAATAATGGTTTCCGGCAGGGCTGTGCCCACTGCAGCCAGGACACTCCCCACTGCACCTTCAGAAAGGTTCAGTTTCTGGCCCAGCCATTCAACTCCGTTAACAAATATCTCCGCACCAGCTAGAATGATTCCTAGACTGATCAATAATATTACAATATCGCTCATCAATTGCTCCTTTTCGCACAATGGCGCACCCCATAGGTGCGCAATGCTAAAATGACCTCCTCCAACTGGAGTGGTCTGTAAATAGTATACCGTTACCGATTTGCCTATACAACAGTACTGCTTCAAGATCTGGCCATGATCCGGTCGCAGCAGGCCTGCAATTTCTTAAGCGGCTTTTTATGCCAGGTCCGGGCATTATGGGTCAACCTGAGGGTTATTCCTGGCTCAAAAATCTATATGGCGCAAAAATAACAATTGAAAATCAGGATGGTCGGCTAATTCAACACAAGTCAGGTTTTGCTTCATTTGCCCCATCTGCTGACGGGCCTGCGGGTTGATAAGATAACAAATGGCGCCCCGCCCGGCGGCATTGCCAAGATTATGAATCAGATCGGGGTTGACCGCCGGCAAAATACCAGCCTTGATGGCATGTTCAGGATTCAGGTAATTTCCAAAAGCGCCCGCTAAAAAGACCGCTTTAAGCGCTTCCACCTTTGTCCCGCTCTCCCGCATCAAAATCTCAATGGCGGCGCGTACAGCACCTTTGGCCAGTTGCAAGCTGCGTACATCTTCCTGGCTCAATACCAGCGGTACGCCCTGATAGGATTTTTCAGACGGAACTATGACAAGTTCCCTTCCTTGTGATCCGGCCCTTATTTCCGGCCTTCCTTCCATAAAGCTGCCATTGGCTGCAACCATGTCATTATTCAAGAGCCAGGCCAATAAGTCGACCAGAGCCGAGCCGCACATACCCCGCGGTTCTCCGTTGCCCAATACATGATAGTCCAGCCGGCCGTCATTCCACTGAAAATGGTCGATAGCTCCGTGAACGGCCCTCATTCCGCAGCGAATACCGGCCCCTTCAAAGGCTGGGCCGGCTGCAGCGGAGGCTGCCCACATTCCTTTCTGGCCGGCTAGAATCACTTCGCTGTTAGTGCCGATGTCTATAAACAGATACGGCAAGGGCGGCGGGCACGGCAGAGTCAACAACCCGGCCAGGGCGTCAGAGCCGATAAAACCCCGGGCTTGCGGCGGTATGACCAGCAGAGCTTCACGGTGGGCCGCTAGGCCTACTGCCCCGGCCCGGCAACTGTAAGCATCAGTGATTATGCCGCTAAAAGGGGCGGCGGCCAAACCCGCCGGATTTAAGCCTAAAACAAAATGGGTCATAACCGGATTTCCTACCACAACCAGCCGGTAGACCTGATCGGGCAGGCTTTTACACTGCCTGACAAGGCTGGCGATCAGAGTATTGGCGTTGTTGACGATCACTTGATGCAGGGTTTGCAGGCCATCGTCATGACTCAAACAATAGTCCAGGCGGGAAATGATGTTGTCACCATAGACGCGCTGCATATTGGGCATGGTGGTTGTAGCGACGGTCTGACCGGTTTCCAGATCCAGCAGTGAGCCTACCAGGCTGGTGGTGCCCACATCCAGGGCTACCCCATAAAGATCCTGCCGGGAGCGGCCGGCGTATATCAATTGCCGGTCTTCTGTCAGCAAAGCATTTAATTCAAGAACTGGCCGGTCGGTCCTATCCAGGCTGTGCAATTCATTGAGATCGGCAATACTCAAGTTGAGGTGCAGATTTGGCAAGGACTTTTGCAGCCGTTCCTGTATGGAAACCGGATTATGCCGGTCCTGACCCGGCAAATATATCTTTTTATGCATGACCATGGGCGGCGCAGCCGTTTCAGACATTAACCGGGGCACCGGGGCGGCAGTAAAAGGCTGGCCTTCAAGAAACACTTTAAGGCCCTGGGTCGCCGGGATGCGGCAGGCCAGACGCATGCCCGCCTTGATTTCTTCAGGGAGCAGCAGGTAGCGCTCCGCTTCATCCGGCGGGTTAAGCGGGCCTTCTATCTTGAGTTTGCACTTCCCGCAGATCCTTTTTCCGCCGCAGGGGCCAGCCGTTATCAGGCCATGGGCCACCAGGGCTTCCCACAGATTCTGCCCCGGATAGGACCAGATGGGTGCCGAGGGTTTATCGTCATATGTGATTTCGATCTTTATGAGTTCATCCATTTTCTCACCATTTTGTTCTTTAGGCTATTATAACCAATAAAAAAGGCGGCTTCTAGCCGCCTTCCAGGACTATACTTTATTTTGTTTCTGACATCAAAGCATAAGAGAATACAAATACCCAGAGCAAGGCTGAAACCACTGCGATAGTAGCCATATTGAGACCCTGGCCCTGCTCAAACGCCGAATTTCCCAGAGAGTACATGACGTTAAAAGCTACAGCGCCCAGCGCCGTTAGTATAAAAATTCCCTTTTTAGTGCCGGCTGGCATCGTTCTTTTCTTGGCCCATCCACAGAATTTCAGAAAAATGAATACCGTTAAAATGATTACCAATAAGGTAAAAAGAGGACCGTTGTAAAAAACCCCGCTAGCTGCCTGCTCCGATCCGAACAACAACATCTTTCTTCACCCCCCTTTATCTCTTTAGTAAGTATATTATAATTCGAGCAAAGGTAAAACAAGGAACTTGAAGATTTATTATCTCACCCCGTTACTCCCTGCTTTCGCTAGGTTATGTATTCTCTAAAAAATCCTTTATTCCTTCAAAGAGCGTCATATTTTTTGTGAAAAGGGATATTTCCCCGTTGCTTTACAATTGGCCGCCTATTCATTATAATATACCCTGCATGAATTGATATCGGGCGGCAAGTAAATCAGATAGTCGCAGGTTTAAACCTGAGGAAAGTCGGAGCTCCGCAGGGCAAGGTGCTGGATAACGTCCAGTGGGGGCGACCCTAAGGCTAGTGCCACAGAAACAGACCGCCCCGCATTCGCGGGGTAAGGGTGGAAAGGCGAGGTAAGAGCTCACCAGCGTTTAGGCGACTAAACGGCTCGGTAAACCCCACCTGGAGCAAGACCGAATAGAGGAACCATGAGGTTGCCCGCCTCGTTCCCGGGTTAGGTCGCAAGAGGTGTCAGGCAACTGGCATCCCAGATAGATGACTATCGAATACAGAACTCCGCTTACAGATTTGCTTGCCCATCAATTCAAACACTTTTTAAGGACATAAAAAAAGAGGTATACGAGGTATACCTCTTTTTTTATATAGCTATTTCTTTTTTGCGCCTTTCTTCTTAGCGGTCACTTTGACGGGTATTTTTACCGCAACCGCTTCCTTAAGGGATTTGCCAGGCTTGAATGCCGGAACTTTAGTGGCAGGAACCTTAATTTCTTCCCCGGTCGCCGGGCTGATAACCTTTCTTTCCTTGCGGTCGCGTACTTCGAAACTTCCGAAACCGATGATTTGCACTTTATCCCCGCCAGCCAGGGCCTTTTGAATGGCTTCCACCGTAGCATCCAGGGCTTTGGCAGCATCCTTCTGGGTGATTTCTGCCTTCTCCGCTATTGACTTAACAAGTTCCGATTTGTTCACGACATAGTCCTCCCTTATGTTATTTTATTAACCATATTTTACATTCCCCAAAAAAACGGCAATTCCTGCTATTAAAAATCTTTTTCGGAATTTTTTTTGAAAAATATAGGCTTAAAACTGTTATATACATTTTACCTGTTAAAAAAGGCTTTTATGCATGGAGTCCCAATTTTACGGTGCATTCCATTTTATTCCATTTCGAGGCATCCTGCCGGGATATTGGCACAATTGCATATACTGTTGCCTTATCGATTATAAAAGCCTAAAACAAGGGCTTTCTTTCAGTTTGAGAATCTCCGGGGAAAGCTTTTGATGTCTGCATTCATCTTCCAACAGAGCGCTTACCAGAGCGATCATATGCTTCTCCAGTTCCTGATGTCCGGCATCGATTACGTTCATACCCTTAAGGCGCGCTTCTTGAGCTTCATGGTATTTTACATCCCCGGTTATGACCACATCGGCCGCTTCAGGATTGATCCGTGCCAGCAAAGACCCTCCGGAACCGCTGATCATGGCGACCCGCTGCACCATTTGTCGATAATTTCCTACTACGCGAACCCCCTGGCAGCCAAAAACCGTTTTAACTTTTCCGGCCAGTGACTCCAGTGAGCAGGGCTGTGCCAGCCGGCCTCTGCGTCCCATACTATAAATACGGCCGCCGTTAGCCAGACGGTAAACGTCGTAAGCGACCTCCTCATAAGGATGCGCGGAGTGCATGGCCTTGAGCACCCGATTTAAACCGCTCTGTTCTACAACTGTCTCCAGACGGTATTCCTCAACCTCTTCCAGCACCCCGACAGAGCCGATAAATGGCTGACTTCCGTCCTCAGGACGGAAGCTGCCGATTCCCGGGGTGCGGAAACTGCAAGCCGAGTACTTGCCGATATGCCCGGCCCCTGCCTCAGCCATAGCCTTTTGCACCGCTTTTACATGACTGAACGGTACATAGACCACGACTTTGCATAGTTCATCCCGCTGGTCCGCCAATAACGGCTCAATGTCCTGTAATCGCAGCATTTCTGCGAGGTGCTGGTTTAAACCCTGGGGGGCCGCATCCAGATTGGTGTGCGCTGCGTAAACCGTTATGCCTTTGGCAATCAACTCATATACCATCTTCCCCCAGGCCGTATCCGCTTCCAGTCTTTTAACACCCTGAAAAAATAAGGGGTGATGGGTGATGATCATATCCGTCTCGAGATGCAAAGCCTCTGCGAGCACTTCAGGCTCCAGCTCCAGAGCCACCCCCACTTTTTTTACCGGGGCAAGATATGAGCCCAGCTGCAGTCCGGAATTATCCCAGGATGCTGCCAGATAGGGCGGATAGTGGTGCTCTAATATCGCAGTGATATCCTTAACCTGATTTGCCATCGATTATTTCCTCCAATTCCCGGCCCATCAATTCATATTTCAGCCGCTTGCTTTGATTCTGGGGCTGTTTGGAAAGGGACAGGTTTTGACAGCGGGCTTTAAGCCTGCGCCGGCAATAAGTCAGGTACTCCAGTTCAATGCTGTCCCGGGCTTGGAGTAGCTGTGGCCCCACTTCCAACTCCAGGGCGGACAGCCGGTAGGGACGGTCGCCGGGCTGGTAGCTGAAAAGGACAAAGAAGCGCCCCCTGCTTCTTACCACCCGTTCATCAATGAGCGGCCAGCCCTTTGCGGCCAGCAAAAGGCGGGGTACCGCAGGACGGGTCATGGGCTGCAGGACCAAACGCGCAAATGATGAGGTCAGATGCCAGTCCCGTCTCAATATCTCAGCCATAAGGTCGCCTCCCATGCCCATGATGACGACAGTATGAACCTCACCCCAGGCTAAAGCCTCTAAGCCATTTCCTTGCCGGACCGCAATACGGTCTGACCAGGGTGAAGTCTCAATATGCTCCCGGGCGCGCTGATAAGGGCCATCCCCCCATTCAGTAGCGACTACCTGTGGAGCCAGACCCTTTTCCAGCAGAAAACATGGCAGCTGGCCATGGTCAGTTCCGATATCAGCCACCGCGCCGCCAGGGATGATCATCCGGCTGGCTGCCAACAAGCGTTGGTCAATAGTAGCCATGAGGGCTCCTTTCCATGTATTATAGTTAATATAACCCAGGCAAAATCGCGGGGCAAGCCAGTCCACCGAGTTATACGGTTCGAGCATTTCGTCACACCCATTTTTAAGGAGGTATATGATGGTTACCAACCATGTCATCACCTGTTTCATGGAAAGCCAGGGTAAAATCTTACTGTTAAAGCGCAGTTCGCAAGTGGGCTCTTATCAGCGTAAATGGGCGGGCTTGAGCGGATATCTGCCTGAAGGCCGCAGCGCATTAAGCCAGGCATATTTGGAAATAAAGGAAGAAGCCAGTCTGTGCAGTGATGACATTATATTGGTCAAAGCGGGGGCAATTCTGGAAGTACCCGATACGGAAGCGGGCATCATGTGGCTGGTCCATCCTTTTCGCTTTTATGTCAAGCACCCCGGAAGGATCATCATTGATTGGGAGCATGTGGAGTTCCAATGGATCGAACCGGAGGACATAAAAAAATATGACTGCGTACCGATGCTCTACGAAACCTGGCAGAGAGTGGCCGATGAATAGACAGGAGATGAAGGCCGGGCAGCTGGCTTTGGATCGTAAACATGGCGCCAGTTTTCTGCTGCGCCAGGCATTGTTGATTTTAAAGGACGAGGCCGCAGAGCTGCCCTGCGGAGACTGGCTGGACTACCTGGAACAGCTTACCGCCATGGCCCTGCGGCTGCAGGAAATCAGGCCTGCCATGGCGGCTATCAAGAATGGCCTGCAGGTTTTTATCGACGGCATGGCAGGCCTGAAAGCCGAGAGCGTGCCCTTTGAACCGGTAGATTCGGTCGCACGGCTGGTGGAATCCATTTTACACAGCCTGGACCTGAAATTCCATGATACCGTTATGAATGGAGCGGAACTGATCAAGCCAGGCGATCAGATCATCAGCTGCAGCTTCAGCGCCACGGTTTGCTCGGCGTTGATACAGGCCTCTGCAGCAGGCCGCAGCTTTGCGGCCTTGATCGTAGATGAGCAGTCTCAGGCGCAAGGCTTAAAATATGGAGAAATGATGGCTTCCGCCTTGCAGGCAGGCGGAGTCGGCTGTGATCTTGTCGCGGAGGATCGGCTAGATAGTATTCAGGGGGTCAGCCTGGGATTGGTAGGAGCTGACAGCGTGCTTTCCGACGGTTCATTGATCAATGGCTACCCCAGCCTGCAGTTGGCCAGAACCTGCTTTGAACGCCAGATTCCTTTCTATTGCCTATGTGAATCCCACAAACTGGCCTCAAGTTATCCCCCCCTGCCACTGGAAGAGGGTTTTGATCTGATTCCCGCCACTTATGTAACCGCTGTTGTCACTGAAAAAGGGATAATATCTTTCCCCTAGCCGTTGCCCGGTTTATTCAGGTTCAGATGTACCAGTTCACTTGTTAACCGAAACGATTCCCTGACTCATACCAGTAAAAGCTATAAAAATAACGGGCCAGGAGCCTTGCTTTAAAAAGCAAGAACCCCTGGCTTATTCAAATTATGCCTGAATGATAGATGGTACGTATAAAAGTTTGAAAGACAAATACAGCCTAAACCTGCGGGAGATTGCTGAGGCTCTTCTGCAGTTCCTCCTCAGGGAAATCAACGTCTTCGGTGATGCCTGCGAGGAAGTTGTCATATGCGCCCAGATCAAGGTTGCCATGCCCGCTGAGGTTGAAGACGATGGTGCGCTGTACCCCCTGCTCTCTTGCCTTCAGGGCTTCGTCGATGGTTACCCGGATGGCATGAGAGGACTCGGGAGCAGGGATAATGCCTTCGGTCCGGGCAAATAACTGCGCGGCCTGGAAAACCCCATTTTGATAAACCGCGACAGCTTCAATCAGGCCGTCATGATACAATTGGCTCACCAGGGGCGATTCGCCGTGATAGCGCAGTCCTCCGGCGTGAATTCCGGGAGGGCTGAAACTGCTCCCCAGGGTGTACATTTTCAACAACGGGGTAAACCCGGCTACATCGCCGTAATCATAAGCGAATACCCCTCTGGTCAGGGTCGGGCAGGCGGCCGGCTCGACCGCGATGAGGCGAAGTTGGCCGCCCTTCAATTTGTCCGGGATAAATGGAAAAGCGATCCCGGCGAAGTTGCTGCCACCGCCGCAGCAGCCTATCACAATGTCGGGATACTCATCCGCCATTTCCAGCTGCAGCCTGGCTTCCTGCCCGATAATGCTTTGGTGCAGGCAGACGTGGTTGAGAACGCTGCCCAGTGAGTAATTGGTATCCTCACGCCCGGCGGCGTCTTCCACCGCCTCGCTGATGGCCAGGCCCAGAGTACCGGGCATATCCGGGTTCTGGGCTAAAGCCTTGCGTCCGCTTTCGGTCAACGGGCTGGGACTGGGCACGCACTTGGCGCCATAAACCTCCATGGCTACGCGCCGGTAGGGCTTCT
This sequence comes from Syntrophomonas sp. UBA4922, assembly GCA_002398825.1. GTDB lineage: Bacteria > Bacillota > Syntrophomonadia > Syntrophomonadales > Syntrophomonadaceae > DTU019. The sequence continues at coordinate 123,364 of DHBS01000005.1, forward strand.
GATAATAGCTGACTTTAACCATGTAAACCATGGCTTCGATATCATACATTTTGCAGGCCAGGGATAAGGCCGTGCCCCATTGACCGGCCCCGGTTTCAGTAGTCAGGCGTTTGATCCCCTGGGCTTTATTGTAGAACACCTGGGGCAGGGCCGAGTTCAGTTTGTGGCTGCCCACCGGGCTTACGCCTTCATATTTATAATAAATATGACAGCTGGTATCCAGGGCTTTTTCCAGACCATGAGCCCTGAACAGCGGGGAAGGCCTCCACTTTTTATAAATCTCCCGCACTTCCCGGGGTATTTCGATATACCTCTCAGTGGATACTTCCTGCATGATCAATTCCCGCGCAAAAAGCGGTTCTAAATCAGCTGGCGCCAGGGGCTGTTTGCTATGAGGATTTAAACCCGGTGATAATGGTGTGGGCATATCCGCCTGAACATTGTACCAGAATTTCGGCAATTTCTCTTCAGGCAAAATGATTTTGGTGAGCTGTTCTCTACTCATCTCAGCTTCGCTCCTCTCATCTTATAAAAATATGATCTCCGCAGCGGCACGGGCCACTTTGAGGTTAGTATAGCACAGCAGTAAATATTTCAACAAGAATGTTTATATGATTACAGGTTGATTATCAGCGCCTCAGGGGAGTATAATAATTCAAACTACAAAGGGGAGCTGGAGCCATCCGGCTGAGAGTGGGTTAAATGCGGCCCTGACCCTTGAACCTGATCTGGGTAATGCCAGCGTAGGAACTAAGAGCCGATTGGTTCGCGCGAGACCGCTTTATTCAGATTAGCGGTCTCAATTATTTTGTAAAGGAGGAGATGGAATGGCAAATGCCAACCTCAGTCTGCAGGTTCTGCCCCGAGTAGCTGCGGAGCGGGTGTATGATGTTGTCGACCGGGTGATAGAGATGATTCAGGGCAGCGGCTTGCCTTACGCGGTCGGGCCTATGGAGACTACCATTGAGGGTGATATCGAGATTTTGCTGGAGCTGGTAAAAAAAGCTCAGGACATCTGCATTGCTGAAGGCGCTTCCTCGGTGATGTCGGTCATTAAGATCGACTACCGTCCGGACGGAGTAACCATTGATGAGAAGATACATAAATACCGCCCCTAAATTATACCCGGTCCTGGTTGTAATCCTGGCCATAGTGCTTTGGGATGCGGGGGTCAGGGTGAGCCGGGTGCCGGTTTGGATCCTGCCCGGCCCCGGGCAGGTGCTGCAGGCTATGGTTAACCATGCGGCACTGTTGTGGCATCATACCCAGACCACCCTGATGGAAGCCATGCTGGGTTTTGCGGCTTCAATAGCCCTGGCTCTTATCCTGGCACTTTTGCTGCATTACCTGACCTGGCTGTATCAGGCCTTATACCCGATTTTTATCGTATCCCAGACCATACCTCTGATCGTACTGGCGGTCTTGCTGCCGCTGTGGTTCGGCTGGGGCATCCTGCCAAAGATTTTGATTATTATCCTGGTATGCTTTTTCCCCATGGTAATAAATCTCTTTAACGGGCTGCAGTCGGTGGATCCGGATGTCCTGGACCTGTTTCGCTCTATGGGCGCCAAACGTTTAGCAACCTTTCGCATGGTGATTATGCCTGCGGCCCTGCCTTCCTTTTTCGCCGGGCTGCGTATCTCCGCCACCTACAGCATCATGGCTGCGGTAATCGGGGAATGGCTGGGGGCGCAGCGAGGTTTGGGATACTATATGACTTTGCAGCAGAAGGGCTTCGCTATCGACCGGGTTCTGGCGGCGGTGGCGATCATCTGTATATTGAGCTTGCTCTTGGTTAAAGCGGTAGATTTGCTGGAGTACTTGCTGGTCCCCTGGAATCGGAAGATTTATTCTCATCAATTATGGCAATAGGAGGAATATCAAATGAAACATAAAATAGTGGCTTTATTCTTGATGGCAGCGTTGCTGGCCTTACCGGGCTGCGGCAATACTCCCCCAACCCGGCAGGCCCCGTTGCAGAAGGTCACAGTGCTTTTAGACTGGTTTCCCAACACCAATCACACCGGGCTATATGTTGCTCAGCAACAGGGTTATTACCAGGCGGAAGGCCTGGATGTGGAGATCATACAGCCCCCTGAAGGCGGCCAGGTTCAGCTCCTGGCTGCAGGACAGGGCGATTTTGCCATATCAGCCCAGGAAGAGATCATTATGGCCCGCTCGCAGGGCATACCGGTGGTGGCCGTAGCCGCCGTCATCCAGCATAATACCTCCGGTTTTGCGGCCCCGCAGGACCGCGGCGTTAAAGCCCCGGCTGATTTTGAGGGCAAAACGTATGGAGGCTGGGGGTCCCCGGCGGAGGAGGCGGTTTTAAAATCCTTGATGAATAAATACCAGGCTGATTTCAGTAAGCTCAAGGTTTTAAACATCGGTTCAGCCGATTTTTTCACCAGCGTCCAAAAGGATATAGACTTTGCCTGGATTTTCTGGGGCTGGACCGGCATTGAGGCGGAACTTAAGAATATGCCTCTGAGCTTTATCAGCCTGCGTGAGGTCGAACCCCGCCTGGATTATTACACCCCGGTTCTGGTCAGCCGTGAGAACCTGCTAAACAGCAACCCGGACCTGGCAAAAAGGTTCATGAAGGCCACCAGCCGCGGTTATCAGTATGCGATACAAGACCCCGATAAAGCCGCGGAAATACTCCTGGGCAAAATACCTGAACTGAACCGCGATTTGGTTATTAACAGCCAGCGTTATCTGGCTGCCCAGTACCAGGCTGACGCCTCCCGCTGGGGAGAAATGCAAGCCGGGGTATGGCAGGGGTATGCTGATTTCATGTTTGAGAACGGACTGTTGTCAAGCCAAATTGACACTGCCACGGCCTTCAGCAATGACTTTCTGCCCGCAGCGCAATAGAGTCGGAAACGCAGGTTATTATTGATGATGAAACTAGAGGTAAAAGGGCTGTATAAAACCCTGCAGGGGGTTTTAACTTTAAATGATCTCTCCCTGGGTCTCAAAGAGCATGAGGTGGTCGTCATCCTAGGCCCCAGCGGGTGTGGGAAAAGCACCTTGCTGCATATTATCGCCGGCTTGATGCGTCCTGAACAGGGGCGGGTTTATATGGACGGGCGGGATCATACCGGCAGAACCGGCCGGGTCAGCTATATGCAGCAAAAAGACCTTTTGCTCGATTCCAGAACGATCATCGACAATGTCTCGCTGCCGCTCTTGCTCCGGGGAATCCCCAGGGAGCAAGCCCGGCGGCAGGCGGCAGCACACCTGGACGACTTCGGCCTGACCGGTTTTGCAAACTATTACCCCCGGCAGTTATCCGGGGGTATGAAACAACGGGCCGCCCTATTAAGAACCTACCTTTTTAGCAGCGACATCCTGTTATTGGATGAACCTTTTGCCGCCTTGGACGCTATTACGCGCCGCAAGATGCATCTTTGGCTTGTCGATCTGCAGCAGCGCTTTCGCTCCTCGGTTTTATTTGTCACCCATGACATAGAGGAGGCTTTTCTGATCGCATCCCGCATATATGTGCTCTCCGCTCGTCCCGCACAGGTGCGTCTGGAAATCGATATGAAGGCGGAACCCCATTCTCCGCTCTCGCTATACCAGGTTAAAGAACGGATTCTGGCAGTGCTGGAAGAAGATTGAGCCTTACCCCACCACCGCTTGCTCTTGGGCGGCCGGCTTGAGCGAAGTGTCCCATTTACGGCAGCGGTCGCCCCAATAGGCCAGAACCTCGCGGTCGCGCATTATACAGGCCACCTCGCAAAGGTTGGGGCATCCCTGGCAATCCAGACTGCGGGTTTGAAAATCGCCTTCCAAAACAAAATCGTCCCCTCTGAACCGGCTGTTTTTCATCTTTTGCGCCGTTTCTTCCCGGGCCAGTATGGCGGCGCCTACGGCGCCCATCACGTCATGATGCCGGGGAACGGCGACCGGCAGGGCCAGGGCCTTTTCAAAAGCCTTTCTGATGCCCCGGTTGGCAGCCACTCCGCCCTGGAATACCACCGGGCTGAGGATTTTTTTGCCTTTGCCCACATTGTTCAAATAATTCCTCACCAGGGCTTCACACAGACCCATAAGTATATCACTCATGGGATAGCCCATTTGCTGCTTGTGTATCATGTCAGACTCGGCAAACACCCCGCAGCGTCCTGCAATACGGACCGGCCGGGTAGACGCCAGGGCTTGCTCACCCAGATGCTCGATCGGCAAACCCAGCCGCGCCGCCTGCTGATCCAAAAAAGAACCGGTGCCTGCGGCGCAAACCGTGTTCATAGCGAAGTCATGCACGATGCCATCCCGTAAGATGATTATCTTGGAATCCTGCCCCCCTATCTCAATAACCGTCTGGCAGGCCGGATCGTAGTGGCAGGCCGCCACCGCATGGGTAGTGATCTCATTTTTCACCACATCGGCCCCCAGCATGATGTCCGCCAGGTGTCTGCCGCTTCCGGTGGCCCCTACACCCGCAATTCTGGCGTCTTGAGGCATTGTATTGCGCAGCGCCAGATAACCTTCGCGGATGGCATTGACGGGATGCCCGTTGGTTCGCAAATAAACCTTGGCCTTCACCTCTTGATTATAATCCAGCAGCACGAAATTACTGCTGACTGAGCCGATATCAACCCCTAGGAAATACTGCACTGTTTGTTCCTCCTTGTTGAAAAATACGGTAATTGCCCGGGGCCGCTTTGCGGCGCCTGAGCATATCGGTAAAGGCCTCCAAACGGGTTTGGATTCCGGCATTGCCGGAATGTTCATCAAAATACATGGTCATACAGGGAATCTGTTCTTCTTTGGCCACCCGGATCAATATGGTTTGGGCCACTATTTCCGGCATGCAGGTCAGGGGACCGACCTGAATCACCCCGTCATAACCTTCATGGGCGAAATCCACTGTGGTGCCAACCGTCTCCAAGCCGTGTCCCCCTACACTGCTGGCCAGGTAGGGGCGGGCGCAACCGGTTATGTACGGTTTGCGCGATTTGATCAGATATCCTTTAAACAAATGATCGTTTAACCACTCTGTCAGACGGATCGAATTAGTGACCTCCGCATTGAGCCGGCCCAGACTGCGGGCAATATATTGATTGGAGTAAGGTTCCAAAACCGTATAGACTTCCCCCACCAGCCCTATGCGCAATACCGGCTCATGGTGCTGTTCCAGCCGGTTCCAGCTGCCGATGGCATCGGATACGAATTCATCTATGATTTTGCGGCTCTGCGCCTGATCAATATGTAATAGGGCCTGATCCCACAGTTGTTCGGCCCGGTCTTTTTCCGTGGTGCGGGGCAGGATATAAAGGTAATGCTCCTCCGCCTTTTCCAATGCGGCCAGTTTATACCAGGCAAAACGTATGGCCTGTACAGCCTCCAAAAAAGACACATTTTCACCCAGCCGCTTAAGCTGATCTATAAGCTGGGATACTTTGGAATCAGGCGCTTCCAATATAACCATTTGAAAATCATAGCCCAGCTCCTGCAGTATATCCCTTTGCACTTGAGCATAATATCCGAATCTGCATGGCCCCCAGCCCCCTGCCATTAAAATGGTATCGGCGCCGGCCTGAAGCGCTTCGATATAATTGCCCAGGCCGATTTTTAAAGGCAGGCAGGTGAATTCCGGAGCATGTTTAATGCCCAGAGCCAGGGTATGCTCGGTAATAGGAGGCGGAACCACCACCTCACGACGCAGCCCCTCCAGCAGGGATTTAATGGGAATGTGCATGAAACCCATATGGGGAAAGGTCACTTTCAAACCCTTGCACCTTCTTTCTTCTCAACATGTCGCAAAAGGCTTCCAATCTGGTTACCAGGCCTCCTTCGCCGCTGTGCTCGTCTATAGTCACCAGCATAAATGGTTTATGCCTCACCTTGCGGGCTACAATGTCACCTACCATGGAATCCGGCCCACAGCCGAAACAGGCCAGGTATACTATGCCATCGATTTCAGGGCTTTTATCCATTACCAGGGCCGATCCCACTATCTTTCTGCCCAGGGTCCAAAACATTTTTTTAGGAAGCCGGGCGGCTTCCTCTTCCAGGTGTTCCCGGAGGCAGGACTCCAGAAACACCACTTTACACCCCATTTGCCTCAGTTTATCGGTCAACTGCAAGCTGATGGCAGGATCATACAGTGAATAACCGTGGCCTAAAACCCCCACACAGATATCGCTATCCGGGGACTCAGCCGCCGCTTCCCCATGTTTTTCCCATAGTTCGATGGCTTCCAGAGGCGAATAGCCTTGCCGGGTCCAAACCCGCATCCGCTTCATCTCGCGCAGGCCATGTTCATAAGCGGCCAGGATGCTTTTCTTGCTGCCGTTAAACAAGCCGCCGACCCGATAGATATCTCTCCATAATTGCCGGGTATCACGGCTGCAGTCAACAGTGATATCTATCAAGGGCGGGCAGTCCGGCCAATTGGCCCGAATCATATCGGGGACTCCCATGAATTTGGGACATATATAGCTTCTCATCTCCGTACTTATCAAACGGGGGGCCAGGATGTAATCAGGCTGTTTTTCGATAAGTTCACTGACGTGTCCGAAGTATACTTTTATGGGCAGACAGCATTCATCAACAGTATTTTCTATACCATGGTCGATGGTCTTCCTGCTGGTAGGGCTGGAAGTTATCACCTCTGCCCCCAGGTCATTAAAAAAGGTTTTCCACAGGGGATACTGGTAAAAATAAAATAATCCCCGCGGTATTCCAACTTGAGTCATGTGCCGTTATCCTCCCTGATTATGTTTTGGGCGACTTGTTCTGAGGATGAGGTTTGGGCCTATGCCTGGAGCGGTCGATGATTTCCTGCAAGCAGCGGCTGGTTATGGCGGCTCCCTGACTCTTGTCATCCCGGCCATTCATCTTGCCCAAATCCCCGCAGCCAACCACCGTAACCTCAGGGTGTTTATGCATGATTTCCACCGTATCTCCCTTAATACGATCGGCTTGAGGTTGACTGTATCCTGCTTTATTGACCGGGACGGAAACCACTTGCCCCTGAGCGGTAACGGAGCAGTCCACCGGGACCCCTTTAACCCGGGTGTCGGATGCAACCGCGGCCACACCCAGAACCTCGATGCGCGGCTCCCGCAAAAGGCATTCCATGACCTCTTCACCGGCTCCGATTCCGGTCTTGCCGTGATCATCCACCATCACTACCACCGGAGCCTTGGGGGCTTGCAATACCTGGCTGATGGCCTCGGGACCGCTCACTGGAGTAGGATTTCCCGCACTCAGTCGTAAAAAGAACAGATCCAGATCGTAGCAAGCTGCTTCCACTGCCGCCTGGGCAGCCTTATCCCCATCAGTTACTATGATTACCGGTACTCGAAGCGATTTCATGCCTTAGCCTTTGGGATTGAAGATAACCGCTACCACATAGCCAAATACAATAGCTGTTGTGATACCGGCCGCAGCCGCTTCAACACCGCCGCTAAAAGCGCCTAACAGGCCTTTGTGCTCCACCGCTTTGAGAGTACCCTGCACCAGAACATGGCCGAAGCCGGATAAAGGCACAGTAGCGCCTGCACCGCCAATATTTACCAGGGGTTGATAAAGGCCCAGGCCGCTCAATATAGCCCCTGCGGATATGTATCCCACCAGAATGTGACCCGGGGTAACAGTGGGTTTGGTGGCATCCATGACAATTTGACCGATGACACATAACAGACCGCCTACTAAAAAAGCCATGTATAAAGGAACCATTAGTGCATTTCCTCCTATCCAACTTGGTCTAGGCCGTTTCTATAGCAACCGCATGGGCAATACTGGGAATAGACTCGCCTTGAAACGAGGTGACCGGACTCATTAAAGCCCCGGTGGCCACTAAAAGCAGTTTATTGATTTCGCCCTTCTGCATCTTTTTTAACAGCGGACCGCAGAGCATACAGGCGCAACACCCGCAGCCGCTGGCGCCGGAGCCTACCGTCTGGCTTTGATCGTAAAGCAAAACCCCACAATCACTGTATTCGGGACTAATGATGCCGTCACGCACGAATAGCTGGCGGGCAATGGCCGATCCAATCTGGCCCAGATCTCCGCTGACAATCAAATCATAATAATCACCGGGCAGATTCAGATCACTTAAATGGGTTTTAATGGTATGGGCCGCGGCAGCGGCCATGGCGCTGCCCATGTCAGACTGGTCTGTCTGGCCCATATCTATGACCTTGCCAACCGTAATGCTCTTGATAGAGGGCCCGCTTCCACTGGCTTCCAGCAGTACAGCCCCGGCTGCGGTAGCGGTCCACTGGGCGGTGGCAGCTTTTTGCACCCCTTGTTCGGTGGGAAAGCGGTATTGTCTTTCAGCAGTATAATGATGGCTGCAGGCTGCGGCCACAATGCGTTCGAAATAGCCTCCATCCATGAGCATAGCCCCTACGCTGAGACCTTCGGACATGGTTGAGCACGCGCCGTATAAGCCCAGAAACGGGATCTCCAGGTCGCGGGCCGCGAAGTTGGAAGCCACGATTTGATTTAAGAGATCCCCGGCCAGGAGCAGGTCAATATCCTCAGGCATGAAATTGCGTTTGTCGACGGCACGGGTGATAGCTTCGCGCAGCATCTTGTGCTCGGCCATTTCCCATGTTTTTTCTCCAAACAGGTAGTCTTCCAAAACTAGATCGAAATCCTGACCCCAGGGTCCCTCGCCTTCTTTAGGGCCTACCACTGAAGCCCAGGCGGTAATTACCGGAGGGCTGTCGAATACTACGGTTTGCTGGCCGCGTTTTTTTCTTCCCGGCATATGGTTGCCTCCCCTTATTATGAAGTCAGAAAGACCTTGATCAATCCCACCAGAACCGCAATGACAAATCCGAACACCAGGGTTGGTCCGGCCACACTGAAAATCCGGGCCCCCACCCCAAAAATATAACCTTCCCTTTTGTACTCCAAGGCGGATGCCACAATCGCATTGGCAAACCCTGTGATAGGCACTATGGAACCGGCTCCGGCATGCTGTCCCAGCTCATTATAATATCCTAAGCCGGTGAACAAGGCCGCCAGGAAAATAAGGATGCAGGAAGCTGATGTGCTGGCATCGGTAAGGCTGACCCCCAGGCTCACCATGTAATTTATTATCCACTGACCTGACATGCAGATGAGTCCCCCCACCACAAAAGCCCAGGCCATATTGCGGGCTAGCTTTGGCTTAGGTCTGATTTGACTGGCCAGATCTTCGTATTCTTGTTTTTCTATTGCTTTTATTTTCTTATCAGGCGTTTCCATATCATGCCTCCTTGCCTAACATATTATGCACATTTTGACAGATTCTTATTCAGCAACGGAGGCCTGGAAAGCATCTAAATCCGTGCTTTCCAGGCCTCCGCGGCAGTTCTAATAAAACGTCCCTACTCTGTATAGGCAATTTTGACGTCGGCTTTATATTCCACAATACGTTCACCCTGGCAACCGGCTGTCCAGTTGATGACCTCTACTCCGGAAATGTTGCGATACTTTTTAGATGCCTGACTTACAGCCTGTTCTATGGCGTCCTGCCAGCTTTTATTGGATTGACCCACGAATTCTGCCACTCTCACCTGCAAAATATAACCTCCTTTATTTTGACTTACAGTATATTTTGCTGAACCTCACACATATTTATTCCCGTAAACATAAAGGGAGGCGTTAACCTGGTGTCACGACAGCACCAGTGATAACGCCTCTCATGGTTTCCTTAACACTATCCCAGCATTTCTTTAAGTTTTGTAATGGCCATCTTTTCGATCCGGGAAACCTGCACCTGCGAAACCCCCAGGTCAGTGGCTATTGCCGACTGGGTTTCGTCTTTAAAAAAGCGGCGCAGTATAACTTCTCGCTCCCGGGCACTGAGTTTACTCAAAGCCTCCCGCAAAGCCATTTGCTCCAAAAGCCGAACGCTGCCTTCCTCATCCCCCAGGCGGTCTATCAATGACGGCGAACCCCGGTCGTCCCCCGGTAAGGCATCATGAATGTAAGCCGGCGCCTGGCAGGCCTCGATGGTTGTCACCACATCTTCCTTGACCATATCCAGTGTGCTGGCAATTTCCGCTACACTGGGCTCACGCCCCAGTTCGCCGCGCAGCTTATCCTGAGCCCAGCGTATCCTGCCATAGTTTTCCTTGATGCTGCGCTGCACTTTGACAATCCCGTCATCGCGCAGGAATTTTTTAATTTCCCCGATTATCATCGGCACCGCATAGGTGGAAAAGCGCACCTGGTATTGAAAATCAAATTTGTCGATAGCTTTCAACAACCCGATGGAACCCACCTGGAACAAGTCTTCATAATCATAACAGGTGTTTTTGAAGCGCTCCATGACCATATATACCAAACCGATATTGGCTTCGTACACTTTGGCCCGGGCGCTGTTGTCGCCGGCTTGAACCCTGGCGAGCAGCTCTTCGGTTTCCTTGTAATTATCATAAGAGGACACCATCATCAACTCCTCATGCCAGGGCTTCCTCGTTTTTCAGAAAAGAGCGTCTCAAGCGCACCGTGGTTCCCTTGCCGGGCGCGGTATCGACCTGCATATCATCGGTAAACGATTTCATAAAGGTGAATCCCAGCCCCATCCGGGTGGGATCGCTGGAATAGGTTGCTTCCATGGCCCGGGGTAAATCCTCTATGCCCCGGCCCCGGTCCTCCACCACGATCTCCAGTACGCCGTGATCATCAATACTCACGATCACTGTAATCATCTGAGTAGGGTTGTTTTCATAGCCGTGAATAATGCAATTGGATACCGCTTCGGATACAACCAGCTTAATCTCTTCGACATCTTCCAGGGTGCAGTCCAATTGCGACGCAAAAGCGCCCACACAAGACCTGGCAAAGGCAATATTCTCCGGGATACTGAAGAATTCAAACCTGACATAATTCCGTACATTCATAGAGTTTCCCGGCTTGCGCCGGCGTCCACCTCCTAGATGTTAATTACTTCTTGTTCACTCTTGTACAGCGGCACCAACCGGTTGACCCCGGAAAAAAACAATATCTTCTCCACCTGTGGTCTGGCGCCAACAATAAACATTCTGCCTTGCTTGGCGGTAATCCTCTTGTAGCGCCCGATCACCACACCCAGGCCGGAACTATCCATAAAAGTGACCTTTTCCAGGTTCAATACCAGGTTCTTAATATTCCTGTCATCGATCCTCTTATCTATTTCGGCGCGCATTTTATCCGCAATGAGCATATCCATTTCACCTGAGACCCGTACCACCAAAGTACTGCGAACTTTTTTAAACTCCAGGCTCATTCTGCTTCTCCCCTCACTGACACGATACTATTCAGTTCATTCTACAGCGCCCGCTTCTTTCCTTCCACAAAATTCCAGCTAATAAAGCTTTGATTCGCCAATAACACCAAAAACGGCGCCCTGTAGGGACGAAGCGGGAACAATGTCTCCTTCCTTCTACAAGTTGAAAAATGGGGACGGTCCTTTTTGTCACCTGGTGACAAAAAACCGTCCCCATTTTCAATTTGGTATCAAAAAAACCTCCCCTGTAAAGGAGCAGGCTGCCGCCATTCGCTTATCTTAAGAGGAACACCCCCTGAAGAAGTTTGAGTATTTCTTTCAATACCCCGGCTTCGGGGACGTCCTGAGCCGCTACCAGGTCAACCTTTTTTACCAGGGTCTGGTCTTTGTATATCTCGATTTCTCCAATCTTCTGATTTTTCACGATGGGGGCATCGACATACCGCGGCAGAACCTGATTGTAAGCAAGGGACTTTTCCTCACCTTTCAAGCAAATTGTGCCAACATCGGCAGCGGCCACTACCTCAATACTGTCGGCTAAACCCTTGCCTACTTTAACCGCTCCGCATACATTGCCCTTTTCGAAAAAGCTCTTATAAGCATGTTTGGCGTAGCCATAATTGAATAAGAGCATGCTGTCCCGGAAGTTTCCGCGCGGCTCCGGCGAGGCCATCACTACCGCGATCAGGCGCAATCCATCCCGTTTCACGGTGGCGGTCAGGCAGTATTTGGCCTCATTGGTCCAACCGGTTTTAAAGCCATCTGCGCCCTGATACCACCACAACAATTTATTGGTATTGAACAACTTGAATTCCCCGTTGCGCAGATCGTATTCTTTAATCGAGCTGTACTCCAACAGCTTGGGATATTTCAGAGCGGCGCGGGCTATGACCGCCATGTCATAGGTTGAGCTGTAATGACCCTCGGCGGGAAGACCATAGGAATTTACAAAATTGGTATCCTGCAGCCCCATCTCCCGGGCGGTTTTATTCATTCGCTCCACAAATGCTTCATGACTTCCTTCGAGATGTTCGGCCACAGCCACACAGGCATCATTAGCCGATCCGACAGCGATGGATATCAGCATCTCCTCCAGACTCAGCTTTTCGCCGGGTTCCAAATAAATCTGGGACCCTCCCATTTTCCAGGCATTTTCGCTGGCAACCACCATGTCGGTCAATGACGCTTTGCCGGCCTCCAGGTCCTGAGCGACTAAAATCAGGGTCATCAGTTTAGTCATGCTGGCCGGCGCCATTTTATTATGCTCATTATGCGCCAGCAGCACCTGGCCGGAATCAGCATCCACCAAGATGTATGATTCCGCTTTGATGTCCAGCGTTTCAGCTTTTGCCGCTGCCGGGAACACCAAACAAATGATGAAAGCGCCGAGGACAATCCAGGCCCAGTTTCTGCCGATTTTCATAGCAGGCGATACCTCCCCAAGATGTCATTAATAGATTATATTTAGGAAATGAGGGTATTATGCTAAGGGGTTTACAGAGTGCAGGAAGATATATGATATACTTTAAGAATATGGATAAAGTTTCGGGGAGATCAGCTATGCCAGAGGAAGTCTTACCGGATATTTATAGAATTGAAGTGCCTTTGCCCAAAAACCCTTTAAAATACACCAATGCCTATCTCATTAAAGGTTCTGAGCGGCACCTGCTGGTAGATACCGGTTTCAACTGGTCGGAGTGCCTTCAGGCCCTTAAGTCAGGGCTTAAGCTGTTTAATGCCTCACTAGACAAAATTGACTTTTTTATAACCCATTTGCATGGCGATCATTCCGGGCTGGTTTATCAGCTTTGTTCCCCGGACGCGCGGGTTTACTGCAGCCGCGTCGATGCCGAACTCTTGATGGAGACCGCTTCTCCTGCTTATGGGCGGGAATCAGACCGCCTCTATAACCGGCACGGTTTCCCGGCAAATATGCTGGGGAAAGGCTACAACAAGCGCGACTATATTTCGGGAGAATTCATGAATTATGTTTACCTGAACCCGAAAGACCGTATTTCCGTAGGCTCATATCGCTTTGAAGCCATACTGACGCCGGGCCACAGCCCGGGGCACCTCTGCCTATATGAACCCTTTCAGCAGATATTGATTTCCGGGGATCATATCCTGGACGATATCACCCCCAACATCACTGCCTGGCCTAATGTGAACGATTCGCTGGGTTCATATTTAAACAGCCTGGAGCAGATTCAGCAATTGCATGTCAAAATGGTATTGCCCGGTCATCGCAGTTTGATCCACAACTGCGCCGCCCGCGTCCGGGAGCTGCAGGAGCACCACCGGGTCAGATTAAATGAAATCATGCAGATTCTGGCCAATGGAGCCCAGACCGCTTATCAGGTAGCGGGTTCGATGACTTGGGATATGCATTACAAAAACTGGAATGAATCCCCGTTGTTCCAACGCTGGTTTGCCACCGGCGAAGCCATCGCGCACCTGGAATACCTCCATAATCAAGGCCAGGTAAAAAAGTCTTCTCAAGAGAAACATTGTTTATTCTCTTTACCCTGATACAGTGGCAAGAAATTTCTTGGCCAAGCGGCCGGTCAAGGAGCGGTTAAGCCGGGATATTGTCAATTCCCCCATTCCAGGGAGGGAAGGAAGGAGCGATAATATTGAAGTATTTTGCTGTTGCCGTACTGGCCATCTTTGTGATCCTGGCTCTGTGTTTGGGACGGCCTGCCTTCCGCGAGGAAACCCGCATCAGGAATCACGCCGATCCCATTGCAGAGCAGATGTTAATGGCGCTCTCACAAAATGATTACCAGAATTTCTCGCTGCACTTTGACGAGCATATGAGAAATACGGTGTCTGAGGCCGAGTTTGATCAGTTCAGCCAAGACATAACCCAAAGCTATGGGGTTTATCAATCAAAAAGCCATTTCAGCACCACAGTCTATCCGCAGACCAGCATGGTGAAATATATTGCCCAATTCAGCAATGTCAGTGGTGGAATAGACGTAACCATTGAATTTTCCAAAACCGAGGGTTCAGATTCAGTACATGGATTCAGCGTGGTTCAGGCCGGGTGGCTGACCCGGTAATCCTGGCTTCGGGGGTAAACCCGCCGCGTCTAACCCAGGCTGAGCCTGAATATATCAACCACATCCTCATCCCGGGGCTGAACCACATTATTGCGGATATTTTTAGCTCGCAAGCAAATCTCCACGAAGTCCTGCTTTTCCTGCTCACTGCAATAGGGCGGTTCACCTGCCAGCTGCTGCATGGTTGCGGCAAAATGCGCTTCATCATCAAAACCGGACGCATCAAGCACCGCCTGCGCCCGAGCCCCGGCCTTGCTGTTGAGATTGAAATGCAGGTAAGCGGGCAGGAGCAGCCCATTGGCGCGTCCGTGAGGCATATCTTTGAAATAGGTGAGGGCATAACCCAGGGCGTGAGGAATGGAGGTGCCGGTCTGGCTGATCACCATGCCGGCTAAAACCGATCCGTAAGAGAGCGCTTCCCGCTCCTCCGCAGCAGGAATATCCTTTGAACATAAGCGGCGCAGCTGCTCCCCCAGGATGCGCAAAGACTCTTCAGCCAATCGGTCGCTGAAGGGGTTGGCTTTAAGGCTTAAATATCCTTCCAGGGCGTGTGAATAAGCATCCATAGCAGTATCCACCGTGATGTGGCGGGGCAGGGTCGCACAATAATCAGGATCCACCAGGGCCAGGGCGGGATACAGCAAAGGGCTGGAAAGATTGCGCTTGCTTTGTATCTTGGGATAGGTGAGGATACTGTACGGAGTTACCTCCGATCCGGTTCCGGCAGTAGTCGGAACCGCAACTGTAGGCAAGGCTGCGGTGAACTCCGCAGCAAACAAGCTTTCATCGTCCAAATCATTGACTGCCAGAACGGCAATAGCTTTGGCTGCGTCCAGCGGAGATCCGCCGCCGACGGCGATCACCACATCAGCCTTAACCTCTCTGGCCAGTTGCGCTCCGGCCCGCACCGTTTCCAGATTCGGATTGGCTTCAACCTGGTCAAAAATCTGGCAACCCAGGCCGGCTCTGCTCAGAGCCTCCTGCACATCCCCAAGAGATCCGTTGAGCCGGCTGGACCTCCCTTCACCTGTCACTAACAAGGCCATGTGCCCCAGTTCCGCAAGCCCGGAGGCCTGCTCAGCTACTACTCCCCTGCCGAAAAAAATCCGGGTCGGGTTAAACCATTGCCAGTACAATGCTATCACCTCTTGCTTATTTTGTAGAAAAACGACTTGTTTATTATTCTGCGATAATTATTCAATCATTCTCCCCGAATAACATCGAAAATCAACGGGGTTAACGGCAAAGCCTGGCTGCCGATCCGGTAAGCCCGGGCCAGTAATTCCTGAGCTGCCGTCATCCGCTCCGGGCGGTTGTAATGCATGATTGCCAGGGGTTCGCCGGCCTCTGCCTTATCTCCGCATTTTTTCAAGAGTTCCACCCCTACGGCATGGTCAATGACGTCATTCAGACTCTCCCGCCCTGCTCCCAGGTGCATAGCTGCCCGTCCGACTGCAAACGCATCGATACGCTGTATAAAACCGCTCCGGTCCGCACACACGGCCTGTTTGAAGCCGGCCTCCGGCAGGCCAAAGCCGGGGCTTTTTTCATCCCAGCTCCCGCCCTGCCAGGCGATGATCTGGCCCAGCTTATCCGCAGCCTTTCCAGAGCTTAAAGTATCCCGGGCCAACCTCCGCGCGGCCTCGAGGCTGTCTGCCTTCTGCCCCAGGAAAATCATCTCTGCGGCCAGATATACGGAAATCTCGGTCAGATCCTGGGGCCCCCGGCCCTGTAAAGTATCCATGGCCTCCCTTACTTCAAGGGCATTCCCTACCATATTCCCCAGTGGCTGTTCCATATCTGTCAAAACTGCCACCATCTTCCTGCCGGCCCCCTGACCGATAGCCACCATTGCCTCTGCCAGGGCCCGGGCGGAGCCGACCTCTTTCATGAAAGCCCCCTGCCCTACCTTGACGTCCAGGACAATAGCGGCTGCGCCGGAAGCCAGCTTCTTGCTCATTATGCTGGAGGCGATGAGAGGGATGCTCTCTACAGTAGCGGTCAGATCGCGAATAGCATAGAGGCGTTTGTCGGCCGGCACCAAATTGCCTGATTGCGAAATAACAGCCGCATGCAAACAGTTGACCTGCTCGATAAACTCTTCATAGCCTTTTTCCACCCGGAATCCGGGAATCGACTCAAATTTGTCAATGGTGCCGCCGGTGTGGCCCAGGCCTCGTCCGGACATTTTGGCAACCGGCACCCCGGCTGCGGCGGCTACCGGAATGGCCACCAGCGTGGTCTTGTCGCCTACGCCGCCGGTACTGTGTTTATCTACAGTGATGCCTTTGACAGGCGACAAATCCATGCTGTCGCCGGAGCGCGCCATAGCCAGGGCCAGCCAGGTGGTCTCATCACTGTCCATTCCTTGAAAATAAACGGCCATAGCCCAGGCAGAAATCTGGTAATCCGGCATGCTCCCATCGCTTATACCTTTGACGACCACATTGATCTCAGCCTCACTGAGCTTTGATCCATCGCGTTTTTTCATTATTAAGTCCTGGTAATTCATGACAACCCTTTCAATTCCTTATAAAAACTTCGGCCGGCCAACCCTTGAACCGGTATCTCCAGGTGTTCGGCTATGGTCTGGCCTACATCGCTAAACCCGCGCCGCCGCCCTAGCTCCACCCCTCCGGGGAAGGCGGGCCCATATACCAGCAAAGGCACATATTCCCGGGAATGA
Source organism: Syntrophomonas sp. UBA4922 (assembly GCA_002398825.1). Classification (GTDB taxonomy): domain Bacteria; phylum Bacillota; class Syntrophomonadia; order Syntrophomonadales; family Syntrophomonadaceae; genus DTU019. The sequence continues at coordinate 140,336 of DHBS01000005.1, forward strand.
TCGGTACTGGGTGTAGTGGGATCATTGCCGTGATCAGCCGTAATGATCAGAAGATCCTCCCGGTGCATCAACTGCATAATCTCTGCCAGGGCTTCATCGAACAGGGTCAATGCCTGGGCATATCCCGACACATTATTCCTATGCCCGTAAACCTGGTCAAAATCGAGCAGGTTGGCAAAAATCAGACTGCTGTCCGCCTCGCCCAGGGCTGATTTGAGCAACTCGATGCCGTCTTCATTACAAGTGGTGGGACGGCTGTCGCTGACCCCGCGCCCCCCGAATAAATCCTTAATCTTGCCTATGCCGACCACCCTGCCGCCGGCTTCTTCAATAAAGTCCAGTATATTCCTGGGAGGGACTAAAGAATAGTCATGACGGTTGCTGGTACGTTGCAAGCTCCCGGGTTGTCCAATGAAAGGGCGGGCGATGACCCGGCCTACGGCATGCTCGCCTTGCAGCAATTCCCGGGCAGTCTTGCACATGGCATACAGTTCCTCCACGGGAATTACATCCTCATGGGCGGCTATCTGAAACACGCTGTCGGCAGAGGTATAAACGATGGGACAGCCGGTTTTTATGTGTTGGTCCCCCAGGCGTTCGATGATTTCGGTGCCGGATGCGACAACATTGCCCAAACTCTTGCGCCCGGTCTGCTCTTCAAATGATTTGATAATCTCTTCCGGGAACCCTTTCCCATAGGTGGGAAACGGCTGGCTCAAGACCACTCCCATAATCTCCCAATGCCCGGTAGTGCTGTCTTTTCCTTTAGACAACGGCTCCATAAACCCATAAGCCCCAATCGGTGCGGGTTGAGCGCTCACCCCCGGTATCCTGGCCAGATGCCCCAGTCCCAGGCTGGCCATATTGGGAAGTGCCAATCCATTCAGCACCGCAGCAGTATTGACCAGCGAGTTACTGCCCTCATCTCCGTACAGGGCAGCATCCGGAGCGGCGCCAATCCCAACCCCGTCCAGGATAATCAGTATAGCCCTTCTCTTCATTGCAAACCTCCTTGGTCGGTCTCAATATTATCAACCTGTCGTATAATGCCATGAATTATGATCATAGCTTACCCCAAATGAACCTGAGCATTAAGAGGGGTAAGCATCAGGCGCGGGGATGATAAAGCTGATACACCTCAAGAAGCCGGGAGCGGGTCAGATGGGTGTAGATCTGCGTGGTGGAAATGTCAGCGTGGCCCAGCATTTCCTGTACAGAACGCAAATCCGCCCCGTTTTCCAAAAGGTGGGTGGCAAAGGAATGACGCAGGGTATGGGGGGTGATATCCTTGTCCAGGCCGGCTTTCTGCGCATATCCGCTCAGAATTTTAAAGTAACCCTGCCGGCTCATACTGCTGCCGCGGGCATTGAGGAACAGGGTGTGCTGTCTAAGATTTTTGAGCAAAAGCGGGCGGCCGTGCGCCAGGTAATGTTCCACCCAGCGGAGGGCGCTGCCGTTTACGGGAACAATCCGTTCTTTGCGGCCTTTGCCCAGACAGCGCAAAAAACCTGCAGTTAAGTTGATATCGTTGACCTCCAGGGCCAGCATTTCGGACACCCGTATCCCGGTGCCGTACATTAATTCCAGCATAGCCCGGTCCCGCAAACCGCGTGGTATGGCCACCGGCGGGATCTCCATCAGGCGGTCTACTTCGGATACCGTAAGAACCCGGGGCAAATGGCGTTTGATACGCGGGTTTTCTAAATCCAGGGCAGCATTATGGGTTATCAGCCCCTCCAGGATAAGAAACTTGAAAAAGCCTTTGATGCTGGAAAGGCTGCGGGCAATGGTGGAATGAGCCTGACCCTTATCCAGCTGCCAGGTCAAAAAAGCCATGATATCCTGTTTATTAAGCTCAACCGGATCAACGCTCCGACCAGTACTTTCGAGAAAAGCATACAATTTGGTAAGGTCGCGCCGATAGGCTTCCCGGCTGTTGAGTGACAAACCTTTCTCATAGTCAAGGTATTCAATAAAAGCTTCAAGGCAGGTTAACATGGCCCAAGTTTCTTTCATTTTTTTATTCTATTAGACATCTTTAAAAACTTTTCCTGCACCTCCTCTATTCCTCATAGTAAAATTCCTGCAGTTTAAAGACAAACTGATCCACCAGCTGCTGGAACCTGGAATTCTTTTCGCCGTTTTCCACCCTCATAGGATTCCCGCTGGGCTGTTCATCCTGGAACCAGGTGCTTATAACCGGAACCTGTTCATAGAGGAGACCGGTCACCAGCGGCATGGCAGCGGCAAAGACTGCAATTAAAGCGATTACAGCGAGAATTTTGACCAATTTCTTTTTCCAATTTCCGACCAGAATAACCAATTCAGACACCTCCCATTATTTTATAAAGCTATGTAAAAGCCAGGGTACCAGGTAGGCTTCAATAAAGGCCCCCAGCATAAATACCAGCATCAGGACGCCGAACAGCGAGGTATATCCCAAAAGGCTAACCCCTAAGGGGGCTTTGCGGTAGCTGCGCCCCCGCACGATATACAGCGAGAAGTTTACCGCCACAACGGACACGATCAGCAAAACCGGAATATAGATGAGGTTTTGCGGCAGAAGTGAGATAAAGGTTAATAATACCCCCTGACCGGCCTTTTCCTGAAACAGAAACCCCACCGTGAATCCCAGCGAAAAGCCCCGCATGAAGATCACCGCCAGGATAAGGGGGATGCCTATCACCGTCAGTCCCAAGGCCCAGATGGCCAGCATAAACCGGCCCTGATTGATCAAAGCGCTGACAAAAACGGTGGGGCCGTATACTCCTTCCTGGCCCCCCAGATAGAGATCGATCATTTGCAGCAGCCGCTCTCGGACCGCTCCGTCCAGGTCGCCCACTTTGAAGGCTCCCATGATTAATCCCAACGTAAAAAGCGCTACCACCATGCAGTACTGGATGCGGTTTTCGCGAAAATGCTCTTTTAATTTAAAACGTAAGTTCATGCACTAATCTCCCTGGCGAGGCATTTTCCGTGGCATATAAATTGGCAGCCAAGCATGGCCTGTAACAATAATATTTTAGCCATGGTAACTTTATGCAAAAAGAAAAAGGCCTGAGATGTCGATTCTCAAGCCCCCGGCAGGTACTGTTCATTTTCGGTTTTCGAAATGCTCTATACGATTTGTTTTTGCCTGATATGCTGAATGATAACCGGAACCACCTGCTTCTTCCTGGACATTACCCCGTCCAGTGCCATTACCCCCTGTTGGGCCTGGCTTTGAAAAGCGGCTTCCAACAATATGGCTTGCGGACCCGCGATGAGCAGCTCGGTGCATTCCTCCAGAATAGCGGTGACCATCAAACACATGAAATCATAGCCGCGGGACTGGCACAGTGCCTCCATAGCCCGGCGCAGTTCCTGCTGACGGTGGTGCAGCTGGTGCAGCTCCAGGGTCTCGATTTGAGCGATGGCGAAGAGCAGGTGATCCTGTTGATATTCCTTTAAATCAGAGGTTATCATGCTGAGCTCATCCTGTTCGTCAAAATGCCTTCCCTTTTCCAGGATGGTTTTTCCCCATTGCAGCCCGTTCAGTCCCGCTATTTGCTCCAGTTGCCGGGCGATCTTGCGGTCTTTTTCCGTGGTAGTGGGCGATTTGAACAACATGGTATCGGTCATGATGCCGGCCAGCATCAAACTCGCGTAGCTCTTGTCGCAAGGCACCCGGCTATTAAAGAAATGCTCGGCAACCAAGGTACAGGTCGACCCGACCGGCTGATTATAAAAATATATCGGGGACAGGGTCTGCAGATCGCCCACCCGGTGATGGTCGATAATCTCTACGATCTCTGCTTCTTCAATCCCGTCAATGGCTTGTTTGCTCTCATTATGATCCACCAGAATGAGCTGCTTGCGGCGCATGGCCAAAAGGTTGTAGCGCGAGATCATGCCCAGGAAGCGGTGCTGTTCGCCTACTACCGGATAATTGCGGAAACGGGTGCTCAACATACTCCTTTTGATCTCTTCAATGGTATCGTCGTGTTCGAAAAGAACCAGATCCTGGCTTTTCATCACCTCACCCACCCGCAAGGCCAGGAGTCGGCTCAGCACTGCCGGAGTTTCTGCAATATCGATGCCCGAACCCAACTGCTCCAGGAACAGCAGGGCCATATCGCCGATGGTAACCAGGCCTAGAAACTTGGCATCCTCATCTACCACCGGAACGGTTTTGATATTCTGCTCACGCATCAATTTGCCCAGTGTCGTCAGATCAACATCAGCCCTGGTAGTGGTTATGGGCTTGCTGTCCAGAAGATCCTCGGCAATGGTTCCCACACTGGCCAGCTCCAGGGGTCTTTCTATACGCAGTTGCTGCAGGACGAATTCGCTTTCGCTGTTGATCGACCCGGCCGCTGCGGGAATATGAGGCTGGGTTCCGCCATGATTCTTAAAGCAGGCGTAGCTTATAGCTGCGGCGATGGAATCAACGTCCGGGTTTTTGTGTCCTATTACGTATACAGGTTTAATGTTCTCCGTCTCCTTTCAGAACCTTTCCATAATAACCTCCCCCGCCGGCTTGGATATTCAGCCGGCCCTTCCTCATCCCGAGAATCAAAGCGGCCAGACGCGCTCCCCCCACCTTGGCTATCCGCTCCATAGGGGCATTTTCAAGGATATCGATTTCACTGGAAAAGGCCTGCCATAGGCTTTGCAGGGTACGGGGCCCCACTCCCGGCAAATCTTTCAAAGGAACCCGGTAACGATAAAGGGGCCGGCCCACCGGGTGGTGCGGTTCGTCATAGTCGCGGATACTGACGATGCGGTCATACACCCCCATCACCACGTCTGTACCCCCGCAGACCGGGCATTTGAGGATCGGAGCCTCTTCAACCGCAATGCGCCGGCATTTATTGCAATAGGTGCGGTGGTATTTCCCCAGAAGGGGGTCCATGCCAAAATTAGCAGCCACATTGCGCCCCGAGGATTTGTACAGACACAAGCGCAGCTCTTCGAAATTCTTGTTTTGCATGCGCAACAGATTGAACTCGCGCCCGATGTTGCCCGAGGAATGGGCGTCAGAATTGGATAGAAAGCTCACCGGGCGGGTTTCCGCAATGCAGTCGGCCATATCGGTGTCGGCGCTGAGGCCGAGTTCCAATATCTTGATCTGCCGGGACTGCCTCCCCAAAACGTCAGCCCAGCGCCGGGTCCAGCAGCCGTATATGCCTTTATGCGGAGTGAAAACATGAGCCGGGCAAAAGATCCCATCAAGTAAGACATTGAGATTAATGAGATCCAGAGTGCTGCATCGAGCCGCCTGAGTGGAGAGGTTGGGATTTTTGACCCTGGTATGCAGGTATTTCTGGAGAGTCCGGATACTCTTCAGGTCAGGCAGGTAGATAATAACATGTATGCCTTCACAGGTTTCTATTTCACACCCGGCGACCAGCAAGACTCCATTGTTGGCCAAAAACCCGCCCCCCGCCAGTTCCTGTAGAGAGCCCTCTGTGAGCATGGCTTCCATTTCTGCGCTGACCAACGGACTGCCCGTATCCACAATCCCCACTATATCCAGACCTTTGCGCGGGGCATCCTGAAAAAGCACCTTATGCAGGGTTAAATGCCGTGACGCGGTAATTTTAACTGCCCTTCCCTGTGCAGAGCCGATATGAATATGCAAATCAGCGTAATAACGATGCATCTACTTAGCCGCCCTACGGTTCAACCAGCACTGTATGCCGATAATACTTTTACCGTCTGCGATTTGGCCGGTTTCAATAGCCTTAACGGCCTGGTCTAACGGCATAATGACTCTTTCAACGAATTCATCCGCATCCAAATGGACGACTCCGGGAGTGAGTCCGGTGGCTAGGAATATATGTAAAAGCTCGTTGCAAAAGCCGGGCGCGCTGTAATAGGACAGCAGTTTCTCCCAGCGTTCCGCTTTCATTCCCACTTCTTCCTCCAATTCGCGCTGGGCGCAATGCAGCGGTTCTTCCCCTTCTTCCAGGGTGCCGGCCGGAATCTCCAGCAGGGTTTTTTCCAAAGGCTTGCGGTACTGGCGCACCAGGTACAGGTTTTCCTGGTCATCGATGGCAACGATAGCCACCGCGCCGGCGTGCAAAACGATCTCGCGGGTGCTCTCCTGCCCACCGGGCAGGAGCACCCGGTCGACCTTGACTTCGATGATTCTCCCTTTAAATATGGGCTTGGATTCGATAGTTTTCTCCTCGAAATACATTTTGAGCCCTCCCTGTATAACTCTTCCACCTCCTGCATATACTGCAGCAGAGGTGATGGTAATGAACATTTTTATCGCTCATAACAGCATGACCATGCAGGGCAAAATCGGAGAAATACTGGCCTGGCTGGAAAAAGTGCCAGGAGAAATGCTTCTTCAGGAGTATATTCGCCTCAGCCTGCATTGATTACGGGTTTGAGTCCGGATTTTGTTCAACAGCGGTTTGTATGATGGCCAGAATGAGCCGGGTTACGGCTGAGAGGTCGGAAAGCTTAATAAATTCCTGGCAGGTATGCACCTTCTGCATGCCCACCCCCAGGTTGGCACAGGGTATTCCCGCACCATGAATAATGCTGGCATCACTGCCTCCGCCGGTTTTTATCAAACGCGGTTTGAGCCCGATTGATCTGGCTGCTGAGGCCGCCAGGCGCACCACTTCATCGTCTGGCTTGAGGCTTATCTCGGGGTAGAGCAAAGTGATGCTGGTTTGAGCCCTGCCCCCCTGTCTTTCGACTTCGTCGCAGAATGTCTGTGTCAAGGCGGCGGTAAGCTCATCCAGTTTGCGGCGCGATAAGCTGCGGGCCTCCCCCCTGACATGGCAGTATTCAGCCACTATATTGCGGGCTTTTCCCCCGGCAATCAGCCCGAAATTACAGGTGGTATCGTGATCAATACGGCCGGAGGGCATGGACGATAAAGCTTTGGCTGCCAGGTGAACGGCGTTAAGGCCCTCCTCCGGGTTGATGCCAGCGTGAGCTGCCCGCCCGTATACCTCATATTCTATTTCATTCTGACAGGGGGACTGTATCACGATACAACCCGGCTCTCCCCCGGCATCCAAAACATAGCCGATTTCCGACTGGAGCACGCTGAAATCGAAGGCCTTGGCCCCCTTCAAGCCCTGTTCCTCCCCTACTGTGAAAAGCAGCTCCAAATCAGGAAAGGCCAGATGTTTTTCCCGTAATACATCCAGGGCTTCCAGGAGGGCGGCAATGGCGGCTTTATCGTCTGATCCCAGTATGGTATCACCCTGGCTGCGGATAATACCCGCTTCAACCACGGCAACGACACCCTCTCCCGGCTCAACTGTATCCATGTGGGCGGCGAAAAGCACCTTCTGGCCAGGCGCATTCCCGGGAATGCGCGCCAACAGGTTTCCGGATTCGCCGTTAACCGTAAGGGCAGCCGCATCTTCTGTCGCCTTGAGGCCCCGGTCGGCCATGGCCTTGATCAACAAGTCCCGTACGGCTCCTTCGCGCCCTGATACCGAGGCGGTACCGACCAGTTTACAAAAGCCTTTTACAAGCCGATCTTCATTTATCATCAACCAATCTCCTATTAATTTTTAAAAGGCGGTTTACAACGCTGTTGCCTTGTATCGATAATTAATATGGCCTTAACCGGGTTCTTAAATGCAACTCCGGCCAAAATCTTCCTTGTCCAGTATACCACCCCGGTCACAATATAGGAATTATGCCGCGGAACCATCAAAAATCTCCACCTGTAATAGTCATGCGCCCAGTCATGACCAGCGCTGGTAACCGGTGGCATGCGTCAGCCCTATAAGGGCGTCTTGCCGGCGGCGCCTTAAAGCGCACTGAACTTCTGCCAACCGCATGCCTTTGCCGGCTGCCCCTCAAAGGGGCGGCTTTTGCAAAACCTTCCCCGGTCAGGCCGGGGGTTTTTCCGCATAAAAAAAACACTCTGTAATTTCTTACAGAGTGTTCTCTTAAACTCGGTTAGCTAACCTTGTTTTCCAAGCGCAGGCGGTCGGCTATGATGGCTATGAACTCAGAATTCGTAGGCTTGCCTTTTTCTCCGCTAATGGTGTACCCAAACACCTTATTGATCTTATCTACATCTCCGCGATCCCAGGCTAATTCGATGGCGTGGCGAATAGCTCTTTCCACCCGGCTGGGAGTAGTGTCATATTTTTGAGCAATAGCCGGATACAGTTCCTTGGTCACCGCGCCCAGGTAATTGATCTCTTCAACCACCAGCATGATGGCGTCGCGTAAATACTGATATCCCTTTACATGAGCCGGCACTCCGATTTCGTGAATGACTTTGGTGACCTCAACCTCAAGGTTTTTCGCGCTGCCGTGATGCACGGTCAATGTGGCCACTCCGCCCCGGTTTTCTTCCCGGGGCTTGATGTCTCTGACCACTTGCCTGACCCGGTCTCCTAGAACCTCAAGATTAAATGGTTTTAATATGTAATAATCGACACCTAATTGAACCGCCTTCTGGGTGACATTTTCTTGTCCGAAAGCGGTTAGTATGATGATCTTGGGTCTGGTCTCCAGATTGATGCTGTTAATTTTCTCTAATACTCCAATTCCATCCATGTATGGCATGATAAGATCTAGAATTAAAACCTGAACCTCTTGTTTTTGTAAAACATTAAGAACTTCCATACCGTTGGTGCAAACATCAACTAATTCAAAATCGGGATCATTAGTGAAATAATCCCTGAGTATTCCACAGAATTCACGGTTGTCATCTGCAATCAGAACTTTGATTTTGTCGTTATCAAAAAACATTTCTTAAAAACCCCTCCTATTCCCGACTCATTGTAGAACCGATTTCGACTATTCCCCAGGTATTTCCTGCTTTTTTATTAACCTAAATTAACCTAAAATACCACAGGCAATGTCATAAACAAACAAAAGGACTAAACCAGGATCTGGAGAGGGGCTGACAACCGATATTGAAAATAAGGGGGCTTTTAAGCACAGTTCGCCAGGGCGGGCGAAAAAATCGATGTCGAAAAAGAGCTTACAGTGTTATTCTGTACCGGCATTTCCGACAAAATGTTATCCATAAATATACCGTAGCCGCGCTGAGGATCGTTTAGGAAAACATGGGTTATTGCCCCTATCAAACGCCCGTCCTGCACAATGGGACTGCCGCTCATGCCCTGGACAATGCCCCCGGTGATGGTCAACAAACGGGGATCCTCGATTTTAACCACCATACCTTTGCCATTTTTACGTTCCGGGTACACTTTTTCTATAGTCACTTCAAATTCCTCGATGCTGGTGCCGTTTACAACTGTATATATATGGGCCGGGCCGGTATGAACCTGATGGGCATAGCCGATTTCAACGCTGTGCGCCGAGGCCGGGTTTTCGACTACGCCCTCGGTGCTCCCAAAAATGCCGGCTTCAGTATTTTTAGAAATACTGCCTTTAAGGGTGCTCTCACCCTGAAAGACCCCGATTTTTTCCCCCGGACGCCCGGGTTTGCCGGGTTTGATGGTCTGAATTGATGCAGATACGATGCGCCCTTTTAATACATCGATACCTTGCTTGGTGTCCGCATCCATGATTATATGTCCCAGGGCTGCATACTGGCGGGTTTCGGGGTCCCAAAAGGTCATGGTGCCTACTCCCACCACCCCGTCGCGAACAAAAAGCCCCACCCGAAAACGCTGGGTCTCTGCACAAAAAGCCGGTTTTATTGTCAAATCAATGATCCGGTCCTTGCGTTTAATATTGAGGACCAGTTCGCTGTCTTTGACGGTATCGATGATTTGTGCCAAATCGGTTTCAGTGCTTACATCCTGATTATTGACTTTTAGGACCAGATCCCCAATCTCCACCCCCTGTTCCCGGGCGGGATATAGTTTTTGCCCCTGGCTGTCAACAATAGGCGCAAAACCCACCACCATTATGCCCCGTGATTGCAGCAAAACCCCGATTGAGTGTCCTCCAACCACCACCCGTCGAGGCGGGACCGATTCGATGGATATTGATTTTAAAGGAATGTAGCCCAGGAGTTTGATCTTGAGGGAGGCCTTGCCGGGTTTTAAAGCAGTTATCTCATAAGCGGAACCATTTTTGGATACGACTACGGCTGGATCCCCCTGGGAAGCAAAAACGCTGCGGGATGGATTAAAGATCTCCAAAACCAGCCGTTCTTCCAGCAAGCCGGGAAGCTGCATGGGAATGATGTTGGTTTCACCTACCACCATTTTCTGCTGATGGGGTAGATTAAGAATAGTGCGCGCCTGAGGGCTGCAACATAAAGCAACAAATAGTATTGAAATTATAATGCCAAAAGTGGATCGCCATCGGCGCAATTTAGTCACTCCCCTATTCGCTGATAGTTTTTATTGTCTCCCTGCAGGGAAGAAACTATACTGCACAGGGTCGTGAGCTATTTGGTTAATATCCCAGTAGATGGGCTGATAGCATAGAGTGGTTTCAAGCTATGGGAAGGATTTTTGTTTTCTTCTGAATAACTGCTGTTTGGGCTGCCGGGCAGCGATTTCATTTATAAACGAAAACTTTTAATTGTAAAAATATAAGCAAAAATATCAATAATCCAGAACAATAAAATTGAATAACCTCCCACCCATAACGTAAAAATTAAAAGCTTGCATCATGGGTTCAGCTCCCGGCGCATCAGCTAGCGTTTAATGACGGTTCTGCCATTGCTGCCCCTCAGATAACATCTGCCGGGCATGTTCCAGGGTAAGCTGACTGATATTGTCCCCGGCCAGCATACGGGCCAGCTCCTGTATGCGCTCCTCAAAGTCCAAAAGGCGTAACCGGGTAACCGTGCGCTCCCCTTCTATTTCCTTGCTGATCAGGTAATGATGGCTGGCCACGCTGGCAATAGCCGGGGCGTGAGTAACCATAAGAACCTGGTAATGATGTGACAGATTTGCCAGCTTGCGCGCCATAGCGGTTAAAGAACGCCCTCCTACCCCGGCGTCGATCTCGTCAAACACCAGGGTCGGCACATCATAAATCCCTGCCAGAACAATCTTTAGAGCCAGCACAAAACGCGATATCTCTCCGCCTGAGGCCACGCGCTGCAGAGGCTTCATCTCCTCCCCGGGGTTGGGGGAGAACATCAATTCCACCCGGTTTATGCCGGTACTGCTGGCTTCGCTGTCCAAAACCCTTACCTCGAATTTCAAATGAGGCATGTTAAGCTCTGACAGCTGCTGATGCACCTGCTCTTCCAGCTTCCGGGCGGCTTGCTTTCTGAGCTGGCTCAGCTGCTCCGCAGCATGCAAATAGTCTCTTTCCAGGGCTGATATTTCCCGTCTCAAGTCCTCCTGGCGGGTCTGGTCATTTTGCAGATACTCCAATTCCTGTTGGGCATTTTCCAGATACCGCAAAATCTCAGTGATATTCTGTCCGTAACGGCTTTTCAGGCGTTGAATAAGATGCAGCCGCGATTCCACCTCATCGAGAACATAAGGCTCATCTTCCAGAGCCTGTTTATAGGCCGATACCGAACCGGCGGTTTCTTCAATGGTGAAGCAGACTTCCTGTAAGGCAGCTTTAACAGGCTCAAAGAAAGGATCGTTAAGCGGCTGAACCAGCTGAATCGCGGTGGAGATAAGGTCATAAGCATTTTGCCCTTGTTCCTGGGTGTAGAGCAGCTCTAACAATCGCTCGGTCGCAGCCCGGAACTTCTCCAGGTTGCGAATGCGGTCGCGGGTTGTTTGCAGTTCTTCTTCTTCATCTGCTCGCAGATGGACGGATTGGATTTCACTGATTTGATAGGACAGAAAATCTATACGCTGCAGCTTGGTCTGCTCCAAGCTCTGCAGTTCTTCCAGTTCCTGACGGCGCTTCTGCAGCAATTGATAACCGCCCTCTACCTGCCTCAACAGCGCCGGGGCTCCCGGGCCGCAGCGGTCCAGGTACTGCAGATACATATGAGGCTTTAAAATGCTGAGGTGGTCATGCTGCAGATGCATATCCAGAAGCCAGGCCGAAATCTGCCTGAGCTGGGCGGCCGTGATTATCCGCCCATTCAACCGCGCCAGATTCTTTCCGCCGGCTACTATTTCCCGGCTCAATACCAGGAGACTTTCATCCTGCTCCAGGAAGCCCTTCTCAGCCAGCATGCCCTGCAGCTGCGGCAGCCCGGAGATATCAAAGCTGGCTTCGGCAACAGCAGCGCGGTCAGCATCCCGCACCAGCTCTTTCTGAGCCCTGTCACCCAGTATCAACCCCAGCGCATCGATCACGATCGATTTTCCGGCGCCGGTCTCTCCGCTCAATACGGTCAACCCGGGTTGAAAGGCGATACGCACATTATCAATTAAAACGAAGTTGCTGATATAAATCTCTAATAGCATAGCTTGCCCTTATTGGTCCTGCCGGCCCGCTCAAGCATTGAGCAAGGAGTTGAAAAGGTTCATCACTTCAGCCACCGCTATAGCGGATCTTACCACTACTATAATGGTGTCGTCACCGGCCACCGTACCCAAAATGTGATGATTTTCATAGGCATCGATGACTGAAGCCACCGATTGTGCACCTGCTGCTATGGTTTTAATCACGATGATATTTTCGCTGCAGTCGCAGTTGATCACCAGGTCTCTGAAAATCCGCTGCATGCGGTCAAAAGTATTTTTCATCGGAGTGCCTTCAGGCAGAGCATAGCGGTAGCCTGCTCCGTCAGCTGTTTTGACCAGTTTCAATTCTTTGATATCTCTGGAAACAGTGGCCTGGGTAACATCGAAACCACGCTGCTTCAAGAGATCACAGAGTTCTTCTTGTGTGCCCACCCGCTGTCCGGCAATAATGTCCAGAATGGTAAAATGGCGTCGAGCCTTCATCCTTGCCTCCTGTCCCATCTCGAATTTGACAGAGTTATCAAAGGGTCGCTGTACATATCCGGTCTGTTGGCCGGCATTTCCGTGGTGTATTGCCCTGGCAGAATATCATTTTAAGCCGGTTCAACCCGGCGGTAACTAGCCTTCAAAGGGCCTCAGCCGGCTGTTGATGGTCTTCAGGAAAGGCTTCTCCTTAAGCTTTATCAATGGCAACAGCTGTTCAGCCCGGGCGATTTCAACCCAGCGCTGCTGGTCAGACAACAAGCAGATCTGCCCGTCCAGGCATAATACGGCCTCTTCGCAGCTAAGCGGCCGCAGCCGCACCCTGCGGTCAGGATTCAGGACCAGCGGCTTCCAGGACATGGTGTTCGGTGCCAATGGAGTGATCACCAGAGCCAGGATACTAGGATCCAAAAGAGGCCCCCCGGCTGACAGTGAATAAGCGCTGGATCCGGTCGGAGTAGCTACCATAATCCCGTCACCAGAAAAAGGATAGGCCCGGCTGTTGTCGATCTGAACCGAAAAGCTTAACATCCGCGCCCCGGTGGCCTTGATGACGGCTTCATTTAAACATTGAAATTCAGAGATCAATTTTTCATCTTCGAAAACCCTCACGGCCAGCATGAGGCGGTGTTCCAGGGTGAATTGGCCCGCGATTACCCGCGGCAGATATTGCAGCAGTTCGCTGGCCTGTATATTGCTCATCGAACCGACTGTGCCCAGATTGACCCCCAGTATCGGGGTATTGCATTGTCCGTAACGCCGCGCGGCCCGCAGCATGGTGCCGTCCCCGCCCAGTACTATCATCACGTCATACCGTTGGGTGTAGGCCTCCTCACGTCCGTCATCGATGTCACATTCGATGGCCTGAGCTTGAAGCCAATCCGCTGTTTGCTCAGCCATGACAGTTGTATGTTCTTTACGGTGATTGCTTATCAATAAATATTTCATTTCGCGTTCCCCAATTGCTGGTGGGCTTCATTTACGGTTCTCTGTACAGTCGGAGTCCAGTCTGTGCCGGTTTCCTCCAGGTTTGGTCTGAAAAGCAACAAATACTCGATATTTCCTTTGGGGCCTTTGATGGGGGAAAAGGTCATGCCCTGACAAGACAAACCAGCGCCACCCGCGCAAGCGATCACCTTATTGATGACCTCCATATGGACCTGCGGGTCCCGCACTACCCCTTTCTTCCCCACCTTGTCGCGCCCAGCCTCAAATTGCGGCTTAACCAGGCATATAACCTGGCCGTCCGGCCTCAGCCAGGGGGCAATAGCCGGAAAAACCAGGGCGGTGGAGATAAACGACACGTCTATGGTGATAATATCCACCATTTCCGGCAGCTCGCGACTGCTTATATGGCGAATGTTGGTGCGTTCCAGGTTGATAACCCGGGGGTCGTTGCGCAGCTTCCAATCCAGCTGTCCATATCCGACGTCGACCGCGTAAACCTTCCTGGCGCCATTTTGCAGAGCGCAGTCGGTATAGCCGCCCGTGGAAGCCCCCACATCCAAAACCACTTTGTCTGCAAAATCAAGTGCAAACACTTCTAAAGCCTTTTCCAGCTTTAAACCGCCCCGGCTTGCATATCTCAGCCTCTCGCCATGAACCTCGACATCAGATTCTTCAGCCACCAGCGAACCGGGCTTATCCATCTTCTGCCCGTTGACATAAATCTGTCCGGCCTGAATCATAGCCTGGGCTTTTTCCCGGCTCGCCGCCAGGGACTTCTTATGAACCAGGACGTCCAGCCTAACCTTTGACAATCTTAAGCAACTCCAATTCATGGCCTTTCTTGAGCAGTTCCGGCCAGCGTTTCAGGATGCCTTCTACAGCCGAAGCCGCATCCATATTGAGGCACTCCAATAATAATTCGGTCTTGCCATGCTCAACAAACTCATCGGGAATTCCTATTTTCATTAAATCTGCTGAAAAGCCCATCTCGGTCAGCACATCGGAAACCCCGCTGCCAAACCCGCCGTTGAGGCAGTTTTCTTCCATGGTCACTATCCTGGCTCCTGCCTGGGCCCGCTGCAGAATAGCGGCTGTGTCCAGGGGTTTCGCGAAGCGGGCATCCAGGAGGGCTGCCGATATTCCCAGACGACTTAGTTTCGCCACTACATCCCGGGCAATATTCACGGCTCGTCCAATAGCCATGATGGCAATATCCTGGCCTTCGCATATCAACCTGGCCCGCCCTACTTCCAATATATCAGCAGCTTCGATATGGCTCTCCGCCACCCCCCGCGGGTAGCGTATGGCCACCGGGCCCGATAAAGTAAAAGCGGCGTCCAGCATCTTTATCAATTCTTCTTTGTCTGAGGGAGCCATTACGGTGAGGTTGGGGACATTTCTCAAATAGGCCAGATCGAATACGCCATGATGTGTGGGACCGTCTTCGCCTACCAGCCCGGCCCGGTCCACGGCGAAAATAACCGGCAGCTTCTGCATGCTTACATCATGAATGATCTGATCATAAGCCCTCTGCAAAAACGTAGAATATATGGCTACCACCGGTCTTAACCCCATTTTGGCCATGCCGGCCGCCAGGGTGACGGCATGCTGTTCACATATACCTACATCGAAAAACCGCTGCGGATAACATGCCGCGAAAGCGGATAAACCGGTACCGCTGGTCATGGCAGCGGTAATGGCCACTACTTTTGAGTCGGTTTTGGCCCGGTTGAGCATATACTCACCGAATATCTCGGTATAGGTCAGAAAAGGTTTCTTGAGGGGGTGCCCGGTCTCCACATTAAATGGACCGATGCCGTGGAACAGGTCGGGCTCTAAACTGGCCGGCTCGTAACCGCGCCCTTTCTGGGTGATGACATGAATCAATACCGGGCCTTTCATCTGCTTGACATTAGACAGCATCAAGTATAATTCATCCAGGTTGTGGCCGTTAACCGGTCCTATATAAGTAAAGCCCAGCTCTTCAAAAAGAATCCCCGGCACTACCAGGTTTTTGACCATTTCCTTCATGCGCCCGGCTGCTCTGGCAATGTTCGGTCCAATTGCGGGTATGCGGTTTAAACGGGATTCGATCTCCTCCTTGGTCCGGGAGTATGACGGGTCAGTGCGCAGGCGGTTCAAGTAGCTGGAAAGGGCGCCAACATTTTTGGAGATAGACATCTCATTATCGTTCAAGATTACGGTGATGTCGCAGCCTTGATGCCCGGCATGATTGAGGGCCTCAAATGCCATTCCGCCTGTGAGCGCACCATCGCCTATAACCGCTAAGACTGAATACTTCTGTCCCATCAGATCCCGGGCCAGAGCCATCCCCAGAGCTGCTGAGATGGAAGTGCTGCTGTGTCCGGTATTAAAAGCATCGTGATGTGATTCTTCGGTTTTGGGGAAACCGCTCAAGCCTCCGAACTGGCGTAAAGTCGCCATCTGCTGGCGGCGCCCGGTCAATATTTTGTGTACATAACTCTGGTGACCCACATCCCAAATGATGCGGTCGGTGGCGGTGTCAAAAACATAGTGCAGGGCCAAGGTCAATTCAACTACGCCCAGGTTGGAGGCCAGGTGGCCCCCGCATTCGGATACGCTGTGTATCAACAATTCTCTTATCTCTTCGGCCAGCAGGGTCAGCTGGGCTTTATTCAGCCGGCGCAAATCCTGTGGTGAGTCTATCTTTTCAAGTATAGACACGGTTACACCTTCTACTTCTTAAATAATTCCATTCCAGTGAGGTTTTCCCACCAACCGATCACAATCGCTACCCGAAAAATAATTTGATTGGCATAATTGACCGCCAGGTGTTTTCCCAGGGCTTTGCCTCCGACTGTCGCGGCTGCAATCAAGCTGGTTACGGCTGCGCCCATCCAGATAGCGTCTGCCAGCGGGAAACGGTTCAAAAGGCTTACCGCGATACCCGCTCCTATGGCCCCGCTCAATGTTCCTGCGATATCTCCCACTACATCGCTGCAGAAGTTGGCCACCAGTCCGGCATTGTGAATTAGCTTGACGGCCTGCCTGGCCCCAAATATTTTTTTTGCCGCCCTGGCATTGAAAGGCGGCAATTCAGCAGCGGTTACAGCTGTTCCGATAATATCAAAAAATATTCCCCAAAAAATTATTACGATCAACAGGCCAATGGCCACCGCTATCTGATTGACCGCTTTAACCAGTCCCTCAGAACCAATGCTCATCAACAGAGCGATGACAAAGGTCAAAAAGGCCATAAACATGGCCGATATCAGGTGATTTTTTCGTATGTAACCAGACAAGCTGATTTATCCTCCAGAAATAGCGGTCCTGGCAAAAGGTTGTTCATTGAGTAAACGCTGCGACTTAGGTCCAGACGGTTTTCCCAGCAGGACACCCAATTGTTGCCAAATGGGCGATTTCCCTTTACGCCTGCTCTGCTGCGTCACCGACAGCAGAACTGGATTACCACTTAGTACGCACTTTAATCCCCAATAAACCGTGCACCCGCACTCAGTCTAGGAGTTTTCCTCAACAACCCACATCGGTTTCTAGCCTCTTTTGCAGCAACGGTTTCAAAGCAAGCCATACTATCTCGGCCAAGATAAGCACAACCCACATGCGCCTATTCGCCGCCCCCACTCAAGGCAGGCTACACTACACCCAGCTTTTTTACCAGAATGCAGGTTTTCCCGCCATCGAAATGGCGAGCCTCCACAGATGTATGGGTAGAGCCCGCATGCCATTGCAGATTCCCCACACATCCTTAACTCCCAGCAATGACCCCTGACTGGGCGTCAAAAGCCGATACCAGAAGCTTCATCGATGTGCCCTTAACGGATTTTTAGCCCCGTCTTTAAAACAGATAGGGTTGACTAGAATACTGCAACCTTTTGCCAGTCCTTTCAGTACATATTATATCATGTATAAAATCCAGCTTCCAGTTGCGTGAAAAGCCAGGAGTGCCCCTAAAACCGCTTGTTAACGTCCCTGGGGCTCAAATCGCCATGCTGATAAGCGGCACTAAAGTATACGCGCTTATAGACTGGCCGGCAAGACAAGGGCCAACTTTTCAGCTCTGCCGGAAGAGGGTAAACCTGGCCAGATCGCGCAGGAAATCGGCCTCGTCTCCAAATCCCCGCAGACTCGCCATGCACTGTTCGACACTTTGCCGGGCCATATCCAGAGCGCCTTTTAGGCCGAACAGGCTGACGTAAGTGGTTTTAGCGTTCTTTTGGTCACTCCCTACCGGTTTGCCGATGATTTCCTCTTCCCCGCAAACATCAAGAATATCGTCCGTGATCTGAAATGCCAATCCAAAATGCCGGGCATAATCGGTCAGGTCCTGCAGCTGTTGGGCTTCCATTCCTCCCAGTATGGCGCCGGACCTCAGGGAAGCCCGGAAAAGTGCCCCGGTCTTAAGCAGGTGCAGGCGTTGCAGGTCTGAAAAGGGAATCTGCTGCCCTTCCCATTGCAGATCCAGAACCTGTCCGCCGATCATGCCGGTACTGCCGATGGCAACAGCCACTTCCCCAATCATTTCAACCGCTGCCTGTGGAGTTACCCCGGACACCGAGGCATTGGCCGCCATTAATTCAAAGGCCCGGCTCAGAAGGGCATCCCCGGTCAAGACAGCGGCAGCCTCCCCGTAAACAATATGGCAGGTGGGTTTACCCCGTCTCAGGTCATCATCATCCATGCTGGGCAAGTCATCATGCACCAGCGAATAACAGTGGATCATTTCTATGGCGCAGGCGGTAAGCATTACCGAATCGGCCGGTATGCCGGCTAAACGGGCTCCTTCCACTACCATGATGGGGCGCAGGCGTTTGCCTCCATTGGACACTGCGTAATACATGGCCTCATGAATAATCGGCGGGTAAACGTCAACCGGGAGAAATCCCAACAGACTGCGATCGATTTGCTCTTTGCGGGTTTGTAACTGCTTCAAAAATCCGGTTTTATCGAACCCCATTCGTGTATCCCCTCGCTTAGCCTGTAATCGTTCAGAATTGTCAAATCAGATATCAGCCAGTTCCCAGCCGCCGTCCAGCTTCTTTACCAGCTGCTGCACCCGTCCCTCAGCCTTCTGCAACTCCTGCTGGCAGCGGACCGAGAGAACAATGCCTTCCTCGAAAAGCTTGACCGAGGCCTCCAAATCCAAGGTGCCGTTCTCAAGCATTTCCACAATCGTTTCGAGCCTCTCCAACGCTTTTTCAAAGCTCATATTTTCCACCGGGATACGGCCTCCTTCTCCATTACTTTGACCTTTAAATCGGCGTCCTGCATGCATACCTGCAGTTCGCCGCCCAGTTCCACCTGCTCTCCCCGGGTTACCACCGCGGGACCCGACTTTATCAAAGCATAACCGCGCTGCATGGTTTTTAAGGGGCTGACTCCGTCCAGGCCGGCCGTTAAAAGGGCCAGCCTGACTGATTTTTGTTCAGTCAGCGTTGTCATAGCCTGATTGAGGCCGAGCTCAGCCTGCTGCAAGCGGTCATAGTGTTGTTTTATCAATTGAGCCGGGTCTTTCCACACCTTTTTCATCATAATACGGTCCAGGTTCTCCATATTCCGGGTCAATTTACGGGTTACCGCCGCTATGAGGCGCTCCTGCTGCTTTGACAGGGCAGACTCCAACAGATTCATATCCGGCACTGCCAATACCCCGGCCTGAGTCGGTGTAGCCGCCCGTAAATCTGCAGCCAGGTCGGCCAGGCTGAAATCAACTTCGTGGCCGATGGCGGTGATGACCGGTATCCTGGAATTAAAGATAGCCTCTACCACCGTTTCGGTATTAAAGGGCATCAAGTCTTCCCATGAACCTCCGCCGCGCCCCAAAATGATGACCTCTACCCCGCCATGCTCATTGAGCAGGCGCAGGCCTTCGGCCAGTTCCCGGGGGGCATCATTGCCCTGCACCGCACTGTGTACCAGAATGACCTGGCAGCGCCGATGACGCTGGCGGATGATCTTGAGAATGTCCTGCAGAGCGGCTCCATCCTGGGAGGTGATGATCCCCACCCGGTTGACCTGGCCGGGAATGGTTTTTTTTCGCTCCACATCAAAATATCCTGCTGCCTGGCACTTTTCCCTGATTTTTTCCAGGTATATCTGCCAGGCGCCGATGCCATAAGGCCGCAATTCCTGGACATAGAGCTGGTATTTGCCCTGCGGGGCGTACACCGACACCGCCCCCCGGGCTATGACCTCCATGCCGTCTTGCGGAGTAATGCTGGCGCGCCGGGCCTGGCTTCTGAACATTACACAGCTCACCGAACTATCCCGATCTTTTAAGGTAAAGTAACAATGCCCGGATTGGCGGTGGTGCTTAAATCCGGATATCTCGCCTTTCAGCCATAGATCAGAGAGGATCACGTCGGTTTGCATGAGGTGGTCGATATGTTTATTGAGCTCAGTGACAGTCAAGTATTCTCTCATGGCTTCAGGTCCTGCTGTTCCCAGGCCGCCCGGGACAGGTTCTGCATCAGCTTGGCGATTAACAAAGGGCCGATTCCGCCCGGAACCGGCAACAAATGGCCGCCTATCCCGGCAACGTCATCATTGTCCACATTGCCTCTGACCCCGGCTGCGGTCCAATAAAACCCGGCATCAATGAGCAGTGTTGCTGAGGCCAGGTGGCGGGCCTTAATAAGATGTGCGGAGCCCTTTTCAGCTACTACTACATCCGCTTTAAGGATTTCGCCTCCATGCCAGGCAGGCATCACCCTGACCTGACACCCCTGTTCCACCAGGATAGCCGTCAGGGGCAGGATAAGGTCAAAAGAATCCCCGATCAAGAGAGCGCTGCGTCCTTGTACATCAGGAAGGCAGCGGCCGATCACCTCCATGGCGGCCAGGGCTGCGCAGCTGATAAATCCGGGACGCCCGCCTATCAAGAGCCCGCGGTTTATCGGATTAAACCCATCCACATCCTTTTCCGGGCTTATGGCCTGCAGGAAATAATCCTGCTGCGCTTGCAGATGCGGGGGCAAAGGCAGCTGCAAAATGATGCCATGCACCTTCGCATCAAGGTTCAAGCTTTCAATCTCTGCATACAACTGGGATGCGGTTATATTCTCCGCCAGGTGCGCCACCCGGCAAACACCCCCGATATCAGCCGCCGCTTTTTGTTTGAGTTTAACGTAAGCCCCACTGTCCTCCTGCTTTCCCACCAAAATCACTGCCAGGGCGGGGGCCGCCCCCTTTTCCCGGTTCTGCCGGCATAATTGCCCCCTTATTTCTGCCGCCATCTGGGTGCCGGATATTAATTGCATAGCGTTTCTCTCCTCTAATAAATAAAGACTGTTACCATGACCTGTTTTTACGGTGCATCTGCACCGTCATCCGACTGGCGGTGGTGAAGTTTTGCTGCCAGCCCGGCTACGCCCACCGCATTATCGCTGCACAGTTCAGGGTCGGCGAAATACAGTTTGAAGCCCAAGGCCGGGTGCCCCAAGCGGCGCAGCAAGTGTTCCTTTATGATACTGTTGGCCATAACCCCTCCGGCCAGGAGCACATGACGGTTCTCCAAACGGACTGATTCTTTCAATAAGGCCTTTTCCAGGGTTCTTCCCACCGCTTTGAACAGGGCCAAAGCAATATCTTGATGTTTATGCCCGGAATTTATCAAGCGTAAAACCTGGGTTTCTATTCCGGAAAAAGAAAAGCCTTCATCCCCGACAAAAGTGGTCAGATGCGGAATATCCGTGCCGCCGGATCCCAAGGCCAGTTTTTCCAGGGCCGGGCCTGCAGGAAAGGGCAGTCCCAGGGCCACCCCTACCCGATCCACCAGTTGACCGGCGTGCAGATCCAGACCGGACATGCCGGTCCGCACCTCCAGAACATGCTTGTGATGCCGGCCAACCTGCAGTATCTCCGAGGTTCCCCCGGAAAAATGAACCGCCACAAAGCTTTCCTGCTGCAGCAGGGCCTCATTTCCTATCAGGGCTGCCATGATGTGGCCTTCCTGATGGCTCACCAGATAGAGGGGAAGATTGGCAAAAGAGCTTAATACCCGGGCCTGATTAAGGCCAGCCAGGAAAACCGGCATATAGCTGTCATTAACCCGGCGCGGCCAGGCGCTGGCTGCAATTGCGGCCACCTCACGGCTGAGCTCGGCCGGCAGGCTGTCAAAAAGCCGGGGCAGGTTCTGAACATGAAAAAAGAGAGCCTGTGATTGCCTCAACCCTCTTTCTCCCGATTTAATAATGAGTGGAATGCGTTTGTCTACAACCACCTGGCGCCGATTGTTCACCAGTGCTATAGAAGTGGTATATGCGCTGGTATCAAGTCCCAGGAACAGAGCCATATTTCTCACCCAAAATCCTGTCCAAAATGGCGTTAATAAAAGCCGGCGAATTCTCATCACCGTATTTTTTGGCAATCTCAACCGCTTCGTCAATCGCCACTACCGGCTCAGAGGGCTGCATAAAAAGGATTTCATAACCGGCCAGGCGCATGATATTGCGGTCGACCGCCGACATGCGGCTTAAATCCCATTCCCGGGAAAAACGCTTAATGGCCTCATCGATATCAGCCAGGTGCCGTATCGCACCGTGGGTCAATTCGGCGGCGAAACTCTGATCCTTTTCCGCCGTGAGCTCGTCTTCCCGGTAAAGGTAGGATAAGGCCTGCTGCGGTTCCGTCTTGACCTGATCATACTGAAATATAACCTTGAAGGCTACCACCCGCGCTTTTCTTCTGCTCAATCACATCTATCCTTTCAAAATCAACGCTGATCCTTAAATGTTTCTATCCAGTTATTGAAACTGTGGTGATCATCAACCCGTTTGCCAATCCAGTAACCGATTGAAAGGCAGATGACAATAAATATGGTGCGCCAAAATCCCAGGGTCACAACCAGGATACTGGCGGCAAGCCCTAAAATAACACCTACGGTTTTGCCGCGGTGTTCCTGCCATAGTAACGTAATCAGTCTGTCCATCATATGAGCACCCCCTTCAGGCGGCTATTTTCCCGCAGCGGGAATGTCATCGACCAGTATACGGATCTCTGCCACCTCTAATCCCCCGATGTCTTGCAGATATTGCTTGACGGTGGACTGGATCTGCTGGCTGAGTTCAGGCACGCTTAGTTCCGGATTAATGGCCATATGTAGCTTAATAACCAAACCTTCCGCACTTTGAGCAACATGAGGTCTGATATCGCGGACCCCTTCGATTTGCTTAATGGCCTTCATAATCAGCACTTTGATGGCAGGAACAGTGATGGCTATCTCGCCTTGCAGGCCTTGCTTGACGACTACCTGTTCCAAACGGGGCTCCTTTTTAAAAAGATGCACAAACACCACCAGGGTAGCGCCCAGCAACAGCAAAGCGGCGATGCCAAAGATCAGCCGGTTCTCCGGGGTAGCCAGAGCCAGCTGCAAATAGGCCAAGGGCTCGGGGCGGTTTATGGCTGCGGCCAGGAATATCCCCGATAGTGCCAGCAAAAGCAGGTTATAGAGGAATAACACCAAACGTAGGGTAGCTGACATTGTTATCCCACCTCTTTCTCAAGAAATACAGTTAACCCCCTGTACAAGGCAGGGGGTTATAATCCATAACTTACATTCATGCTATTCCTTATCCAGGTCTGTACCTTCGTAAGCGCTCTCCGCTTTTTTAATTGAAACCCCCAGTATATTAACATTTACCGCACTGACCTTTAATCCAGTCATAGATTCAACCGCTATTTTGACTTCTTTTTGAACGGTTTCCGCAACATTGGGAATTGGATATCCATATTCAATGATCAGATAAATGTCGATCTTGGTGTCATTGTCGGCGACTTCAACTTTGATGCCTTTGCCAAAATTTTTCTTGCCCAGTTTTTCTACCAGATCAGTTCCCCATCCTCCACTCATCGAGGCGACGCCTTCAACATCAACGGCAGCTAGTCCGGCAACAGTTGCCACCACTTCGTCGGCTATGCGTATTGAGCCAATATCATTGGTAATCTCGGGCTTCTGCGGGTCCATTCGTTCCACCTCCAATTTATAATTTCCAAACTTGTAAGTATTATTCTACCAAAAGGCCGGGGTATGTTCAAATTTAAGCTGGCAAATTCTAATCTTCCATGCGGCGCTGGATGAAATTGGTGTAGACCTCACCGCGCCTGAAAAAGGCATTGTCCAAAACCTTGAGGTGAAAGGGAATCGTGGTTTTGATGTTCTCCACCTTGAACTCACGTAAAGCCCGCTTCATTCTCTCAATGGCTTCATCGCGTTCATTGCCCCAGGCGATCAATTTGGCCACCATGGAGTCGTAATAAGGAGGTATCAGGTAATTGGAGTAAACCGAGGAATCCACCCGGATTCCGGGCCCTCCGGGAACCACATACTGACCAACCCGTCCTGGTGAGGGTCGGAAATCATTATCCGGATCCTCTGCGTTGATGCGGCATTCAATGGCCCAGCCGTTTAAGACGATATCCTCCTGGGCGCAACGCAGGGGTTCACCAGCCGCGATGCGGATCTGTTCTTTTACAATGTCAATGCCGGTAACCATCTCGGTAACCGGATGTTCCACCTGCACCCTGGTATTCATCTCTATAAAATAAAAATTGCGGTTTTTGTCTACCAGGAACTCAACCGTTCCGGCGCTCGAATAATTCGCGGCTTGAGCGGCTTTTACCGCTATATTTCCCATGGTTTGGCGCAGCGGGTCATCAAGAAAGGAGGAAGGCGACTCTTCCAGCAATTTCTGATTGCGGCGCTGCAGGGAACAGTCGCGCTCTCCCAGGTGCACCAGATTGCCGAACTCGTCACCCAGAATCTGAAATTCGATATGGCGGGGTTCCTCCAGGTACTTTTCGATATAGACTGCGTCATTGCCGAAGGCTGCACCGGCCTCCAGGCGTGCCGTATTTAAGGCTTCTTTAAGAGAATCCCGGTTGTGGGCCAGGCGCATGCCGCGCCCGCCGCCCCCGGCGGAAGCCTTTATCATTACCGGATAACCTATTTGATTGGCGATAGCCAGGGCCTCCTGATAACTGCTTACCGCCCCGTCGCTACCCGGCACCACCGGTACTCCGGCCGGCTTGACCACTTCCCTGGCTTTCACTTTGTTGCCCATGGTATCGATGACATCGGAACGGGGCCCGATAAATTTTATGTCATATGTATTGCATAATTCCGCAAAATAAGCATTCTCAGCCAGAAAACCATACCCGGGATGGATCGCATCCGCCCCGGTGTTTCTTGCCGCAGCTATTATATTGGCAATATTCAGGTAACTCTCCCTTGCGGACGCACCGCCGATACAAACCGCTTCATCAGCC
>DHBS01000047.1 GCA_002398825.1 Syntrophomonas sp. UBA4922
AGACTTAAGAAGGCAGGATATTTCAACTTTCTCGATTACTACGAGTCTGTTCGTGTGTAAACATGGGAGGAGCCGTATACCGAACGGTACGTACGGTTCTGTGGGGGGGCGGCTGACCCAGTAAGGGTCAGCCTCCTGCCCGATTATGCCGGGTACTGCACAAAGATTTACACTATCATCAATGGTGACAGCTCAGATGCGGCTGGAGATTTAAAATTTATTAAATATTATACTCTGATAATCCGGATACGGATTAAACAATGAATCCTCGAAATAAAGATCCATTAAACATTGTAAAGCTCAGTGTAAGGCGATAAACATGTGTTAAGGAAGATAAGCAATTGATTAGTTAAAAACCATCTGGTTGCAGGTGGTTTCAGACCGTCGACAAAAGCGAATACCTGCGTTGCTCAATAGGTCCGCTCAATCAACGTACTATTTGTACGACTCAATCGCGGGCCTATTGAGCGTCTTGCTCTTCGCTTCCGTCGTTCGCTCTGCCTTTCTTCTGTAGAGGGAAGGCGGAACCAGGGCTGGCAGATAATCGTCTAAACATTAAGATCTGGCTATAATGGAGGCTGAGTAGATGTTGGGGAAAAAAGCAGTCATAGTGCTAGTCATAGCCATGTTAATTTTTAGTATCCCGGTGTTCCCGGTGACAGCCGATTCCAATCCAAGGATACGCATAGAAGGTGAATTGAAGCATTTTCAACCCGGGGCCCTGCTCATCGGGGGGCGCACCATGGTGCCGGTTCGCTTCGTGGTTGAGGATTCCGCCCTGAGAGGCGCTGTATATTGGGATGGCGCTCTGCAGAAGGTTGCCCTGGATTGTAAGGGCAAATATATAGAGTTTATCATAGGCAGCCAAGAGGCTAAGGTGGATGGGGTGACAAAGAGGTTTGACACCGCTCCGCTCATACACCAGGATAGGACCTATATTCCGCTGCGTTTTTTGGCAGAAACCCTGGGCGCGACCGTGAGCTGGGACAGTGACAGGCGGGAAGTCAATATTTCCTTTAGCTACCGGCCCGAGGTGTTTGCCTACTACTATTATACTCCCTGGGATGAATTTACCGAGAATGCCGATCTGTTCACCGATGTGGCCTTGCGCTGGTTTGAAAGCAACAGCCGGGGTGAGCTGAGTTATGAGTACCAGGATCAATATCAGAAAGTATTGCAATATGCGCGGCAAAAAGGTATCCGCACCCATCTGGGAGTGGCCTTGATGGATAAAGACGCCCTGCATATCCTGCTCCGCAATTACAGCTATCGCCAGCATTTGATACAGCAGCTGAATCAGCAAGCCAGGGCGGATAAATATGACGGGGTAAACATTGATTTTGAGTTTATTCCCCCGGCTGATGCCCCTTATTTCACCCAATTTTTAAGGGAATTAAAGGCTGCTTTAGGTCAGGACAAGACGCTGTCAGTGGCGGTATTCGCCCGGACCGGTGAAGAGAACTGGCCGGTGGCATACCAGTATAAAGAGATCGGGAAAATTGTGGATCGGGTAGTGGTAATGGCCTACGACTATTCCTATGCCGACAGCGCGCCTGGTCCGGTGGCTCCGTTGTGGTGGGTCAAAGACGTGAAAGACTATATGATGGCCAATATACCCCGCGAAAAGATCCTGCTGGGCTTGCCCACTTATGGATACAACTGGACGGCGGGAGGGAAAGCGGTTACCGTCACTGCACCCAAGCTGGCCGCGATACAAAGCAAGTATCAGGTTAAGGGCGGTTTCGATGCAGCCAGCATGAGCCCCTACTATAATTACACTGATGAGAACGGGCGGCAGCACACCATATGGTTGGAAAACCAGGCCAGCCTGAATGAGAAGTTCAATGTGGCCACTGCTGACCGTCTGGGTGGCATTGCCTTCTGGCGCATCGGCAACGGCTTCGACGACTTATACCAGGTTTTGCGCCAGTAGCCGATCCTGAACAGAAAATAGTAACCGGGGAGGGTGGAGCACAATTCAAAGCTGCTGAGCCCTCCTCTTGCTGTGCCGGTCTGGTCGGGGCAGCCGGCATGTATTATAATAATAATGGCAATTACATGGAAAATATGGACTAGAAGCCAATGGGAGAGGGGAAAATGTCTACAGAGCAACCGGGGTTATTTGATCAGGAAGAGACGGCTCCAGTAGAGAAAGCTACGCTGCCGCCAGAGATAGTGCCGCCCCAGGTTTTTCTTCCCGGAGTAAACTATGAACAGAGTTATCCGGGCGTCAATTCTATGCAAGAATTAAAAACCGTGGCACTTGGATGCAGCAATTGCCGGTTAAGGGAAGGATGCCAACAGGTGGTTTTTGGCGACGGCAATTCACAGGCCCGCCTTTTATTCATCGGAGAGGGGCCGGGTAAAGACGAGGATGCAGCCGGACTGCCTTTTGTAGGCCGGGCCGGGCAGTTGCTGGATAAAATACTGAATGCAGCCGAATTAAAGCGCAGTGAGGTCTATATCGCCAATGTGGTCAAATGCCGTCCTCCCGGCAACAGATTGCCCAATCCCGACGAGGTAAAACACTGCCGTAATTTTCTGGAAGCCCAGATTCGGCTGCTAGACCCGGCAATAATCGTTTGTCTGGGTTCGATGGCCAGTCAGGTGGTGATTGATCCTGCCGTAAGAATAACCAAAATACGCGGAACCTGGTTGACCCGCCAGGGCAGGAGTATTATGGCCACCTTCCATCCGGCCGCACTGTTGCGCAATGAAGCTTATAAACGGCCTACCTGGGAGGATTTCAAGGCGATTCGCAACGCCTACCGGGAGCTGCCGGACAGGTAACCGCAAATCATCATGAGGTGACATGATTTGGAACTCATCGTAAAAACCGAAGAGGATATGCTTGGCCTGGGAAAGACCCTGGCCTCTGTCTTAAAAAGCGGGGACGTGGTCTGCCTGCATGGCGTCCTGGGCGCAGGCAAGACCACTCTGGCGAGGGGAGTAGCCCGGGGCAAAGGATATCAGCAGCGTGTTACCAGCCCCACTTTCACCCTCATGAATATCTATCCTGCCCAGGATCCCATTTATCATTTTGATTTCTACCGCCTCGGCTGCGGGGATTTGACCGACCTGGGATTGGAAGACTATCTGGAAAAGGACGGAATATGTTTGATTGAGTGGCCGGAGATCGGGGCGGACTCCATACCGCTTGAAGCCATGCACATATATATCGGCCTGACCGACGAGGACTATGATCGGGAACGGCTGGTCAGCATTAAAGCGACAGGGGAAAGCTATTGCCGCAAGATAAAGGAGTTGGAACAGATTGTTGATACTGGCTGTTGACAGCGCCACCCAGGTGGCGGGCGTGGCCCTGGTCGCCAGGGATAGAGTGATCCGGGAGGAATTCATCAACTTCCGCAGGAATCATTCGGAGATATTAATGCCGCAAATCGACCGGGTCATGAAAGAGAGCCAGTGCGATTGGGCACAGATTACCGCCCTTGCAGTGACGGCGGGGCCGGGATCTTTTACCGGCCTGCGCATTGGCATGGCAACTGTCAAAGGTTTGAGCCTGGCTACCGGGCTGCCGATTGCCGCAATACCAACCCTGGATGTTCTGGCTCACAACCTGGCCGGCAGCCATGCTTTGGTAGCGGCTTTACTGGATGCGCGCCGCCAGGAGGTATACTTTTCCTGTTATGATGTTCAAGAAAGATATCCACTGGGGCTGTTGCCTATGATGGCCTGCTCTCCGCAAAAAGCAGCCCTCGAAATCGACGCCCTGCTTGAGATAACAGGCCGGGGAAAGGTTATTTTGGTGGGTGATGGAGTGCCTCCCTACCAGGATTACTTTGTTGATTTTTTTGCGGAGCGTTTGCTGCCGGTTAGCCCGCATCTGATGCTGTCCAGGGCTGCTGCCCTCGGCAGCCTGGCCTGGCGGGCCGCAGATGCACAAAAGCTTGAAGATGGACTTAACGTCAAGCCGTTGTATATACGCCTGTCTGAAGCGGAATATCGTTTGGAAAAAGGAGTAAGAGCACAGTGAACCAGGATTTTTTGATCCGCAAGATGACCGGCCGTGATTTGGACGAAATCATGCTCATAGAGTTAGAGTCCTTTACCCTTCCCTGGTCCAGGCAATCCTATGAGAACGAGCTAAGCAACCGATATGCCACCTATATGGTGGCTGATCATGAGGGCGTGGTGGCTGCTTACGGCGGTATGTGGGTGGTTGCCGACGAAGCTCATATCACCAATGTGGCGGTGGCGCCCCGCTACCGCCGCCAGGGAATGGGAACCAAGGTCTTGCAGGCATTGCTCAACACCGCCGGGCAAAAGCGGGTCAGCCGCATCTTTTTGGAAGTGAGGGTTTCCAATGATGCCGCCTTTAAATTGTATAGCGGGCAGGGGTTTGCCCCCACCGGAGTGCGCAAACAGTATTACTCGGACAACGATGAAGATGCCATTGTTATGATGAGACAGCTTCAATCTCCGTGATGAGGATAAATGATGAAAGAAACATATATATTGGGAATTGAGACCTCGTGCGATGAAACCGCGGCCGCCATAGTAAAAAACGGTCGGGAGATACTCTCCAATGTGGTGCAGTCGCAGATCAGTCTGCACCAAAAGTTCGGCGGAGTGGTGCCTGAGGTGGCTTCCCGCAAGCATATTGAAACCATTGCCGCCGTGGTCGAGGAGGCTTTTGCCAAAGCAGGCCTTGCTTACCGGTCTATCGACGCCGTAGCGGTCACCAACCGGCCTGGACTTATTGGAGCCCTCCTGGTGGGATTAAGCTTTGCCAAGGCCCTGGCTTATGCATTAAATAAGCCAATTATAGCGATCAATCACCTTCATGGTCATATTTATGCCAATTTCCTGGAAAACCCGGAGATAGAGTTTCCCTGCGTGTGTCTGGTGGTTTCAGGAGGTCATACCAGTCTGGTCTATATGCCTTCTCACCAGGACTACCAGTTGATTGGGGAAACCCGTGACGATGCGGCCGGGGAAGCCTTTGACAAGGTAGCCCGTTTCCTGGGCCTGTCTTATCCGGGGGGGCCTGCGGTGGAAAAGGCTGCCCGTGAGGGCACGCCCGGTGTGAATAAACTGCCCCGCATCTATCTGGACAGAGAGGATTTTGAGTTCAGTTTCAGCGGATTAAAAACGGCAGTTATGAACCAGTGGCGCAAACTGGAAAAGCTTGGCCTGGCTGATGTTAATGATATGGCGGCCGAATTCCAACAGGCCCTGGTGGAGGTACTGGCGGAAAAGACCATCCGTGCGGCGCAAAAATACCAGGTCAAAACCGTACTCATGGCCGGAGGGGTAGCTGCCAACTCCCTGCTAAGGAGTACTTTAAAGGAGAAAGCCGCAGAAAAACAGCTTAAGGTGGTCTATCCACCGCTTTCCCTGTGCACCGACAATGCCGCCATGATAGCAGGCCGGGCCTATATCCAGTATATGAATCAGGACTTTGCGTCACTGGAACTCAATGCTTACCCTGGTCTTTTGTCCCTGTGAAAAATCCCTGTGGATATTGTGGATAAGTCTGTTGATAAAATAGAAGAACACTAGCCCAAATCCCCGGTATATCTGATATACTCTAGAATAGTACCGGGGCCTTTAATTCGGTTCGAAACGGCCCTGTGGATAACTGTAGGGAGGAAAAGAAAAGTTGCATCCGATACTTATTAAAATAGGCTCATTTACAGTTTACTCATGGGGGGCTATGCTGGCCCTGGCAGTGCTCATCGCAGTATGGGGCATCAGCCGTATCGCCCGCCGCGAGGGTTATGACAGCAACCTGGTTCTGGATCTGGTGATCCTGTGCGTCTTAGGGGGGCTAATAGGGGCCAGGCTGGCTTATGTGCTGGTTTATGATTGGCCGGGGTTCCTGGCCAATCCTTTGATTGTATTCGCCATCGGCCCGGGTGGCATTGAAGGAATGATCTGGTATGGTGCCTTTATCGGAGGCATTATTCCTTTTGGGCTTTATATCTGGAAGAAAAGCCTGTCATTCTGGAAGATCGCTGATATGTTCAGCCCGTACCTGGCCCTTGGATATGCCTTGGTGCGGATTGGATGCTTCCTGCGGGGCTGCTGTTATGGCAACATCACCACTGGCCCGCTGGGAATGGTCTTTCCTTACATCGACGGCTTCAGCCGTTATCCCACTCAGCTGTTCAGTTCTGCTTTAAACCTGGTCTTGTTTGCATTCCTGTTATGGTTCTATGAGCGGCGCAGCTTCAGCGGGCAAGTCTTCATACTATACCTGCTGGGTTACGGCGTCTATCGATTTATGATTGAATTCTTCCGTTACAGTGTCATTTATATAGGTCCGTTTACACTGGGGCAGATTTATACCCTGGGATTGCTGGCAGTTGGTTTGGGCCTTTACTACTGGCGGAAGAGGCAGTATGACGGTGCAGTCTACGTGTCCAGAAATAGGAGGCGCTGATGCCGGCAAACAGAATAATGCCGGGCAAGCCGGAAACGAGGCGGGAGATGTTGCAGCAGCGCGAACAGCTAGCGCCTGCGGAGGTGCAGCTGTTCAGTGAAGAGATCGTTCACAAACTCCTGGAGCTAAAACCCCTCCAGGATGCCCGGGTCATCATGGGCTATATGAGCATCCGCAACGAGGTGGATCTCGGGCCGCTTTTCGAGCAGCTGCACCAGGAGGACAAGATGCTGCTTCTTCCCCGGGTAGACGGGTCAGAAATCCACGCCATCCACTTTTCGGACCCGGCCGGGCTGCAGAAAAGCCGGTATGGCATTTTGGAACCGGTGGGACCACCCTTTGCCCCAGAACGAATTGATGCCGTACTGGTGCCTGGTGTGGCCTTTGATTATCAAGGCTATCGGATTGGCTATGGAAAGGGATATTATGACCGTTTTTTACCGCGGCTCAGGAAGTATGCCTTCACCTGCGGGGTTTGTTACGAGTTTCAGGTCATTGTTTCGGCTTTTCCTCAAGCGGCGGATTGCCCGGTTAAATGGATAGTTACCGAACGATCCGAACTGATGATCGACGAGCGGTATTTTTGATTATTCAGGAAAGTGACAGCGGAGGCATGGCCGCCGCTGTCCATATTTTCGACTGGGGTAGAAAAATTGTTTCGTATTTATGGATCAGCCTGCGAAAACTCGCCTCATTTGTAGAAATAAGTCTAGGGGTGTATAATAAGAGGCACAAAACTGCCGATGAATCATACTGCGGCAATAAACCTTCCTAACCGGGGGTAGTGTAAGGGGGGAATGGGAATGAGAGATGAGGAAATCATTCAGCTGTTGCTGGACAAGTTTCCCGGTAAACGCATCAGTTGTGCCGAGGCTAGAGAATTAGCTGCCGGACTTAAGATGGAGCTGTCCCGGATGGGGGCCTTATGCGATCAAGCCGGAATCAAAATCTCTGCTTGCGAATTAGGATGCTTCTAAGCATGGTATAAGACTGGCCCAGGGGAGGGGGGTCTTTTTTGCGTGACAACTATGGACGTACGATAAGCTATATGCGAATGTCGGTAACCGATCGCTGCAATTTGCGGTGTCGTTATTGCATGCCGGAATCAGGCATAAACAAGCTGGAACATGACAAGATATTATCATTTGAGGATATTATAGCCATTGCCGAGGCTGCCAGTGATTTAGGCATAAGTAAAATCAGGCTTACCGGTGGCGAGCCCTTGGTGAGAAGAAACATCACCGGATTGGTCAGCCAGCTGGCGGGCATACCTGGCATTGAGGAAGTTACCCTGACCACTAACGGTACACTTTTTGCCAGGATGGTCAAAGCCTTGCGGGCCGGGGGGTTAAAGAGGGTCAACTTCAGCTTGGACAGCCTGTCAGCTGAGAAATACGATTATATTACCCGCGGCGGCTGCCTGGAGGATGCCTGGAAGGGCATACTGGCAGCCATGGAAGCCGGCATGCATCCGGTGAAGTTAAATACCGTTATAATAAAAGGTTTTAATGATGATGAAATATTGAAATTTGCTGATCTGGCCCATCGTTTTCCCCTGCAGATTCGTTTTATAGAGTTTATGCCGGTGGGGGATCTGCTGTTTTGGGATGAAAGCAAAGTAATCACTATTAAAGAAGTTAAAGCCATTTTGAATAAACATTATAATTTGTTGCCTGTCGCCCAGGTCGGCAATGGACCGGCGGAGCATTTCAATCTGGAGGGCGGTCAGGGCGGCATAGGCTTTATCAGCCCCATGAGCAATCATTTTTGCGACAGGTGTAACCGCATACGGCTGACTGCCGAAGGCAAACTCAGAAATTGTCTTTACGATTATCACGAAACCGATTTAAAAGCAGCCCTGCTTCAAGGCATCAACCGGCAAGAGCTGCGCCAGTTATTAGCCCAGGCCATCAGCCGTAAACCCGAGCGGCATCATATGGATACCGGATGGGGCGAAGCAAACAATCGTAAAATGTACCAAATAGGGGGTTAACTGTGGAATTCACCCACCTCAATTCGTCAGGCCGGGCCCGTATGGTCGATGTCAGCAATAAAGAAGACAGCACCCGTCAAGCCCGGGCTATGGCGGTTGTTAAAATGAAACCTGAAACCCTGCAGGCCATCCAGGCAGGAGCGATTACCAAGGGAGATGTATTGGCGGTAGCTCAGGTTGCTGCCGTTATGGGCGCCAAGCAGACCCCGCAGCTGATTCCCATGTGCCACCCCTTGATGCTCGCTTCAGTAGATGTGGAATACGGTTTTGATCATACAGCGGGTGAACTGCATATAGAGACCGTAGTCAGATCGACCGGCAAAACCGGAGTGGAGATGGAAGCCATTACGGCTGCGAGTATAGCCGCGTTAACCATCTATGATATGTGCAAAGCGGTTGACCGATGGATGCAAATATCGAACATCTGCCTTCTGGAAAAAAGCGGAGGAAAAAGCGGGCATGTCAGGCGCCCGGATTAAGCATAGACTCGGTTTGGAGTGATTTAAATGTATCAGACCGGAATTGTGGTTATGAGCGACAAAGGTTCCCGCGGAGAGCGCGAGGATCGCAGCGGCGCCAAGATTGCCGAACTGCTGGGGGCAGATTTTCAGGTTGCCTTTTATAAGCTCATACCTGATGACAAGCCCACTATAGAGGAGACCCTGGTTTACGCTTGTGACCAGCTAAAGCTGGATCTTCTACTGACCTCCGGAGGCACCGGCTTCTCGGTTCGGGATGTTACCCCCGAGGCTACCGGCAGCATTATAGAAAAAATGGTACCGGGCATTCCGGAGCTGATGCGCTGGACGGGTTTGAAGACAACCCCCCGGGCAGCCCTTTCCAGAGCGGTGGCGGGGATACGCGGGAAAACCTTGATCATCAATCTGCCAGGGAGTGAACGCGGGGTAAGGGAATCCCTGGAGGCCATCCTGCCAGTTTTGCCCCACGGTCTGGATACTTTGATCGGGTCCTCGGTGGAATGCGGAGAAGCTTAGCAAACGAAATTTAATGATTTTTAAAGGTATAAAAAGAAATTCCCCGCAACATAATACTAATTAATAATATCGGGCAGAATCAGCTTAGTTTTCTATTTGAATACTTGGCCGGTCTTGCCTAATATTATAGCTAGGTGTTAGCACTCGCTACGAATGAGTGCTAATAATAAAAAAGCAACATTTTAAAAGGGGGTATACCTTTGAAAATTCAACCATTGGCAGACAAACTGGTAGTCAAAGTAGTGGAAAACGCTGAAGAAAAAACCAAGAGCGGTCTCTATGTTCCCGACACTGCTAAGGACAAACCGCAGGTTGGCGAAGTTCTGGCAGTAGGTCCCGGCGCTCTCAATGACAAGGGCGAGCGGATCCCGATGTATGTGGCCGTTGGCGACAAGGTCATCTATGCAAAATATGCCGGAACCGATATCAAAGTTGACGGCGAGGAACTGTTAATCTTATCTGAAAGAGACGTCCTGGCAAAATTGGCTTAAATAACAGATTAAAAGGAGGATACATAGATGGCTTCCAAAGAGATTAAATTCAGTGAAGATGCACGCAGATCATTGGAAAAGGGAGTAGACACCCTTGCCAATGCAGTTAAAGTAACTCTGGGCCCCAAAGGCCGCAATGTAGTATTGGATCGCAAATTCGGTTCTCCCACCATCACCAATGACGGTGTTACCATTGCCAGAGACATTGATCTGGAAGACCCTTGGGAAAACCTGGGCTGTCAGCTGGTAAAAGAAGTCGCCATACGGACCAATGATGTGGCCGGCGACGGTACCACTACTGCAACCGTACTGGCACAGGCTATGATTAAAGAGGGGTTAAAAAACGTGGCAGCCGGAGCCAATCCCATGATCATGAGACATGGAATTGAAAAGGCTGTTAAAGCTGGAACCGAAGAAATAAAAAATATCAGCAGAATCGTAGATTCCAAAGAGGCCATTGCACAGGTGGCGGCTATTTCCGCCGATGATCCTGAAATCGGTACATTGATCGCTGATGCTATGGATAAAGTGGGTAGAGACGGGGTTATCACTGTAGAGGAATCCCAGTCAGTTGGCACCACCCTGGAAGTCGTGGAAGGCATGAGTTTTGACCGCGGCTATATCTCCCCTTACATGGTTACCAATACTGAAAAGATGGAAGCAGTTCTCGAGGATCCCTATATTCTGATCAGCGACAAAAAGGTCTCCTCAATTAACGAGATTCTCCCCGTCCTGGAAAAGGTTGTACAGACCGGCAAACCTCTGCTGATTATCGCCGAGGATGTAGACGGTGAAGCCCTGCCCACCCTGGTAGTCAACAAATTGCGCGGCACCTTTAATTGTGTGGCGGTTAAAGCACCGGCCTTCGGTGACAGAAGAAAAGCCATGCTTGAAGATATCGCTATTCTGACCAATGGACAGATGGTATCTGAAGACATCGGTGTAAAAATGGAGAACGTAACCCTGGATATGCTGGGCAAAGCCCGCCAGGTGGTAGTAAACCGCAATGAAACCATCATAGTCGACGGCGCTGGCTCTGAAGAAGCCGTTAAAGGCCGCATCGCGGTAATCAAGAAACAGGCTGAAGAGACCGAATCCGAATACGACAAAGAAAAACTGCAAGAACGCATGGCTAAACTGTCCGGTGGTGTTGCGGTAATTCAGGTAGGCGCTGCCACTGAGACCGAACTGAAAGAAAAGAAGCACCGCATTGAAGACGCCCTGGCAGCCACCAAGGCCGCTGTTGAAGAAGGCATTGTTTCAGGCGGAGGCACCGCTTTGATTAATATCATCGGGGTTATCGATGCCCTGCAGGCTGACGGGGACGAAATGACCGGCATTAACCTGGTCAAGAAAGCCCTGGAAGAACCGCTGCGCCAGATTGCTAACAATGCAGGCAAAGAGGGCTCCGTGGTGGTGGAGAAAGTGCGTAACTCCGAAACCGGCATTGGTTACAACGCTTTGACCAATGAATACGAAAATATGATCAAGGCCGGGATCATCGACCCCGCCAAAGTAACCCGCTCCGCATTGCAAAATGCTGCCAGCATTGCCGCCATGGTCCTGACTACTGAAGCGGTCATCACCGAAAAGCCCATGGAAGACAAGGGTATGGGCATGGGCGGAGGCGGCGGAATGCCTCCCATGATGTAATCTTAAACAGTCATTGACGCGAGCAGCCGGCTTATAATGAGCCGGCTGCTTTTTTGATGCGCCGGCATGGGCCCCAGTCGCCCCAAACTTTCCTCCAGATCTCATTCATCCAGTTACTTCGATGCCCCCTTCATTTCAGCCGGCAGCAACCCGGGCGAAAAGATTCGTTAATAGTGGTCCTCAAAAAACGCATTGAATCCAGCCTCAGACTCAATGATTTAAGTTCCGCTTAGCGTGCTTTCAGCCGAATTTTCATTATTATGATGTGGCTGACAGTGAACAATGGCAAATGTCGAATTATGTCCTGATTGTAGGATAGTGTCCGGCATACAATACACCTGGCAACACTGGCCTGATAGCTGGCTTACCAGGTAATTAAAGGGACAGACCGAAATGCCATGGAATGGCACAATAATTGCTATAACAATTATAAGAAGCGTTCGGTAACGATAAATAAACAGGCAAGGAGGTCGTACTTGTTTCGCGGTTTAAAGACTAAACCAGGCTCTGGTTCATACTTAAACCGAGTGTGCAGAAATGAATCGTTCGATTGTCAGGGTTGCGGGGTCATGGTTCAAACCGGCAGCCAGATTGTCTCTTTTTTAACGAACTACAGGGGGCTGGTGCGGGATTAAGCCTCCCAAGGTTTGTTATACGAGCTGTGTTCATTATTCTCCGTGGCTCCACTAGAAATACGGAAATATTAATAATTAGATAGGAGGTATGAGGAATGCGGGAGATTCCGAAAACATGTAAAGC
>DHBS01000017.1:0-14375 GCA_002398825.1 Syntrophomonas sp. UBA4922
TCCTGACTTTCTGACTTATTGGAGAAGAATTGAGAAAAAAGGTCCTCGAAGCGCCTTATTAAAGGAGGTTTTCGAGGATCTTTATTCATAAAAAAGTTAATATATTTATCCTCTTATATCCTGTTTTAAGCTATAATATAAGTAGCATTTTATTGCGGAGGTTACTTATGTACATTGCTATCACAGGATCGGGTAAAGCAAGAGTGATTCAGTTTCGCGAAGATACTCATATACCAGGAACCCGGAAGAAGAAAATCCGCGTTGTTAAAACAATCGGGAATTATGAACGCATGTTGGCAGAAGATCCCGATATCATTGAGAAGCTGAAAGAAGAAGCCAAGGCTTTGACGGCCGAGAAGAAGGCTTCCAATAAACCTCTAACAATTGAGCTTAGTTCGCAGGATATCATTTCGCGCGATGATGTGACCCCTTCTTTTCGTTTCGGCCACGCTCTGGTCAAACAACTGTGGCAACGCATGGCGCTTGATCTCTTCTTTCGGGAACAATGCAACAAACGCAATGCAGATGCTGTGGAGCGTGCTATTTATTACCTAGCGGCTCACCGTCTTGCCGACCCCTCGAGTATTCTCTTTTCAAGCCGGGATCAAGAAAACTACGCAGGGCTTAGACCTCTTGGGCTGGATGTTTTCTATCAAGCTTTAAACACATTGTCTCAGCAGAAGGAAGCAGTCATCGAGCGCCTTAATCGTTTCTTCGAAAGGAATACCAATCGCCATGGCCCCGAGGCGTACTATGATGTTACAACCTATGCTTTTGAGAGTACCAAGTGGGGCGAACTCAGGATGTTTGGCTTTTCAAAGGATCACAAAAACAACGAAGTTCAGGTGGTAATGGGGCTGCTTCTAGATAATAACGGCATCCCGATTACATATGAGCTGTTTCCCGGCAATACCATGGATCAGAATACCTTGACCAAGGCTGTAGAAAGACTAAAGGCAAAATATCGCTTGAAAAAGATTGTTATTGTTGCCGATCGGGGCTTGAATGGCGGAGATAATCTCGAGTTTCTTTATCGGGAAGGCCATGATTTTGTGATAAGCTATACGCTTAAACGCTCCTCACAGGAGCTAAAAGCCATGGCGCTTGACTCTGATGGTTGGAGCATGATAACAGATGCTAAGAGCGGTAAAATCCAAAGTAAGTCCAAGATATTGAAGCAGGTGTTAAAGGTTAAAATACCGATGGTTACAGAAGAGAGTGCTGCTTCCAAGAAACGGGGACGTCCCCGGAAATATGAACTTATTGAAATCCCGGTAAATATTCATCTCACCTGGACAGACAAACGAGCGACTAAGGATAAAGCCGACCGGGAGCGCATGATTGAAAAACTCAGGAAAAGACTTGATAAGCCTTACCAATTAAAGGCCGACCTCAAACGTGGCCGAAACCAGTATCTAAAGCTAGATGTCGATACAGACGGTTGCTGTTTGGATGAAGGCAAAATTGCGGAGGCTGAGCGCTATGATGGTTATTATGCCGTAATAACGAACAATCTTAACTACAGTACCGAAGAAGTCTCTAAGATCTATGGCGGACTTTGGCAAATCGAGGAAACCTTTCGCGTCCTTAAGACAGATCTTCGAGCCAGGCCGGTTTTCGTCTGGTCGGATGATCATATCCAGGGACACTTTATGCTCTGTTACCTATGTCTTAGTCTCCTACGCTATTCCCAGTATTTGCTCTTGCACGGGAAGAACGAAAGAATATCTGCCAGCAATATTATGGAGGCTTTCAGTCGCCCGCTGGCGATCGTCCTCGGTAATTATCCCAATAATGTGGTGACACCCACCCTGATACCCGAGAGTTATCTTCAGTTGGCCGAAGTTCTAGGGCTCCCTCCGCTGAAAACCAATATGACCTTAACTAATTTTCGAACGGCTACCAAACTGGATCTTTCCCTCAATCTGAAATAACAGGAGATTTTTCAACCCCTCAAATGCCCTCAAGCATAGTATCTGCGGTGCTTTTGACGATCCTATGTCATAAAGTCAGGACATGGCAATAAATAAACTTTATTTAATGTAATGATAAGGGAACTGGTCTTAAATGTGCGGATTGACCGATCTAACCCTGAATAGATATGACCACGATACGCAAGAAGACTATCTTTGCTCGTCGCTGCTATGTGAATGCAATATATCACATTTTAATATTAAATCCACTCCTTTTACTTTATTCCATAGGAATAATCCTTTACACAAAAGAACATTTTGATTCGCAAAGAAATTTAGAAGGCAGATGGTCATTGAAGGTCGATAAGGTGATTATGAAT
This sequence comes from Syntrophomonas sp. UBA4922, assembly GCA_002398825.1. Taxonomy (GTDB): domain Bacteria; phylum Bacillota; class Syntrophomonadia; order Syntrophomonadales; family Syntrophomonadaceae; genus DTU019. The sequence goes on from DHBS01000017.1 coordinate 2,294, forward strand.
CTTATCATTGGCATAGTCTTCCTAATTGTAGGTATAAGGCCTATGGGTGCAGTAGGCTCTATAGGAGTCATAATTATTATTGTATATTCTTTGTTGGTAGGTTTATATAAGACAGCAAGCAAAAAAGAAAGCGGCTCAACACCGCTTTCTAATTTTTTAAAAAGAAATAAGACCTGAATATACCGGCGTAGCATCAAACCTTTTTGGCTACGTTCTCCCCGAAAGGCTGGGTATAACCATCGGAAGTGCCCTTCTCAATATATTCCGCCGCCATTCCGGCAACATCGATAACCATTTTCATACAAGCCTTAAAGCGGTTTTTATCAAACCACTCGGGGTAATCCTGGTTAAGGGTTTTACAGTCCAGAGCGCCGTATTTTTCCCTGAATTCATGGGACATACCATTAAAGAATCTGTACAGGCCGGGATTACCGTAGAGCCGGTCCACACGATCCTGGAATTCGCCCTCCATGGGGTTTTTACGTCCATGCACCGCCCCGACAGCCATAACTGCCCCGACCAGGGCTCCGCAATTGTGCCCGGCCAGTCCCATTCCGCCGCCGAACCCGGTAGCCAGTGCCACTGCCTCGGTGGGATATTCCGGAGCCACCCCGGTATCCAGAACCGCTTTGAGGACTGATTCTGCACAGTTAAGGCCAACTTTGAAATTATTTGCCGCATTATCTTTTACTTTTTCTACGAATTCGCTCATTGATTCCCCTCCTTAATAACCATTCGACTTACTCCATCAGCATGATACTCAGCAACCTTGCCTTACCGCCCCCTTTGCTGTTTGGTACTACCCATCACCCTAATGGTTTTCTTTCTATATATCTGTCTGAAGAAAACTCTTAAAACAGCACAGCTGCGTATTATGAGCCATATTGGAGTGCTGATAGTCAGAAGCCCTTACCGAATCGGCTATATGTATTAGTCTATATGTTATTATGATAAGGAATAATACTGGGATGGTCTATCAATTATTTAACAATCACTTTGAAATATCATATTGGTGCCGGTAATTGTACAGGCCTCTGACCCAGCTGCCTTTATTCCAACTGAAAGCCAGTTGCGCTTAGCTCAAACCGCCCTGGCTAACTGATGGCCTGGAAAAGTTTAAATCCTCCGCTGATGTTTCTCACCTGATAACCCTTCTGTTTCAATATGCGAGCTGCCGGGGTAATAAGTGGCATGCGGAGCGGGATGGGTATGACAGGCCAGGTAGTTAATTCCCTGCTGGCCCAGTCGTTTTTCGTTGCTGCCGGTGACTGCCACCACCATATCCATGAACTTAAGGATGGCGGTACCTTGGGTGCCGTTATATCTGGCCTGTCGGCCACAAATATGGTCGGCAGCCAACCTGCCCTGTTTGTTGGCTGGCCCGGCCAGAGGAACCAGAGCCGCTTTACCGGTAACAAAATCCTTTACCTGAATGGCGTCGCCAACCGCATATATATTGGGGTCGGAAGTCTGCAGGCCATCGTTGACCAGAATGCCCCCGGAAGATCCCAGAGCTAATCCAGCCGCTTCAGCCAAAGCGACCTCCGGGGCCACACCGATTCCCAGAACGGCCATATCGGCTGCTATAAATTGACCGCTCTGCAGTTCGACGCCTTCAACCCTGGAAGACCCCTTTAAGGCCACCACTTTATCATTCAGAATCAGGTTTACATTTTGGCGGCGTAAATACTGATGCAGGAACGCTGCCATTTCCGGATCCAGAGCGCCCATGACCTGTGCTGCGGACTCGATTACGGTGGTATTTATCCCTGATTGATGCAGGGCTTCCGCCATTTCCAGGCCAATAAAACCTGCGCCGATGATGGCCGCCGCCGCAGGCTGTTTGACGGTAACAAAATCTTTTATGAGATCACTGTCGGGAACATTGCGAACGGTAAAAACATTAGGCAGATTTATTCCGGGGATGTCAGGAATGATGGGATGGGCGCCGGGGGACAGTATCAGGTAGTCGTACTTTTCAACGTAAGTCTCCCCGGTGAGCAATTCCCTGACTTCAAGGGTTTTATCCTGGGGATGGATGCTGATCGCTTCATGGTGAGTGCGCACATCGATATTGAAGCGCTTGTGCATGGCCCGGGGGGTTTGCACCAACAGGCTCTGTCTTTTGTTGATTACACCCCCCACATAGTAAGGCAATCCACAATTGGCAAAGGATATGTGTTCACCGCGTTCGATGATTACAATTTCAGCCGCTTCATCCAGCCTCCTGAGTCTCGCTGCCGCACTGGCTCCTCCGGCAACACCACCGACAATGACGATCTTCTTGCTCATCATAATTCTCCTTTCCAGGTTGTCTCGGACGATAAATTATCCGCTCGCAATATTACAGTGCTTTCAACCCCGCCGCCACATCTTCTTTGCTGATTTTTTCACGATGATATATGATAACAATAGACCAAGGCTCAGATACCGGATATCAATTATTTGACAAGGATAATTACAAATGCCAGAATCTTTTAGCTATTCACTGGAGAGTCTGCCTTTCCTGACCTGTATTGAACCCGAACTGGTAACCACGCTGTGCAAGAGGGCGGCCATGTCAACCCATGTAAAACAGGGCGAGGCTTTATACAGGCAGGGAGATATTTCCGATGTCTTATTTGTGGTCCAAAAAGGGACCTTTAAATCTGTTTGGGTGAATCAGGAAGGCAAAGAGATTATATTGCAGTTGTCGGGAAAGGGCTCATTTCTGGGCGAGAATTCCATCTGCGATAAAACCAGGCATTTGACCTCGGCTATAGCCATGGTGGATTCCCGGGTGTGCATTCTCACCCGCGACAACCTGGAGGAAGTTATTCGGGAATCGCCAGGACTGGCGCTTCAAGTTATCTGTAACCTGGGCAACCGGCTGCGCGCTTTTTCCCAGGAGGTGCTTGATTTCCGTATCGGTTCGACCCGGGAGAGGGTGCTTAAACTTCTGATCAAACTGGCCGCCGAGTACGGCGAACCATGCCCAGAGGGTACTAGAATAAATATGAGACTCACTCAGTACGAGATATCCTGTTTCATCGGTGCTTCCCGGGTGATGGTGGCGCAAACCTTGAAAAGGCTGATTGCTGAAAACCAGGTGACTCGTGACAAGAACCAGTATATTCTGATTGATCCTGAGGGTGTCCGCGGTTCGTGCTGCTCAGGGTGATGAAACGCAGTCCCCGGCCATGATCCCAAGACGAAAACAGACCCGCCAGGGGTCTGTTTTCCGTTAAAAGACCGGTTATTTCAGGGTCTTATCTAGAAAGTCCAGAACATGGCTGATGCTTTCCGGGTTGGTAAAACCATGGCCATCATGACCCATACCGGGCATGGTTACCAACTGTACCTTATCCTTTCCCAAAACCGCTTCCAATTTCTTGGTGAGTTCGGTTGACTGCTGGTAAGGAACCAGGGTGTCAGCGGTGCCGTGCTGAATGTAAAACGGGGGATCATCCGGGGTTATATAATTGGCGGCATTTACCAGCTGTACCAGCTCTGGAACCAGGGTGATTCTATTACCCACATACTTTGACCCATACGAATCCAAAACATCCATCTTTTCACCGTTAATACCGCTTGTTTTGAATTGCTGATCCATAGTGGCGAGATCCACCGGGCCGCACCAGTCCACCACCGCTTGAACCCGGTCGGAAAAACGAGTGTACCCCATACTCAGGTCCTGCAATTCCTGAACGCCTGAAGAGGTCCCTGCCAGGGCTGCCAGGGCGCCGCCGGCTGAACTACCCCATACCGCAAGTTTGTTGGGATCCAGATGATATTTGCCTGCATTGGCGCGAATGAAGCGGATGGCGGCCTTTACGTCCTGAATCTGCGCGGGAGCAATCGCCTCCCCGCTCAGGCGATAATTAACGGCTACTACCGCATAACCGCGCTTCAACCCGGCTTTGGCGATTTCAGTGTCGGGACCCGTCTTGTCTCCGCCGCACCAACCGCCGCCGTGGATTGAAATGATGACCGGATAAGGTGCTTCAAATCCATCGGGAAGAAAGATATCCAGCTGCTGAGCCGGTGACGAGCCATAGGAAATATCCACGTAGGTGTCTTGACTGGCGTAAAGGGAACTGGCAACGATTATTAGTACCAATAATACCGCGAACATTACGGAAATCCGCTTATACATTTTTACCCTCCACTATGATATTATCAGCTGTCTATAAATCGGATCTACTCTATAAAAACCCTACAATATTTCACAGCCCTGTCTTGCACCAAGTAAAATATTGTGGCCTTCTAAAATCAGGAAATCATGTTTTATAGCGGCTGTCCAAATCCAGGTATTTTTCCAGTCCAACCAGTTGATTAAAATCATTGAATGACAACATCTCAGCCTGGCAGGCTGCGGTGGACCCGGTCGCCAGCAAGGTGGAAAAGACCTTCTCCAAGGCGGCGCCCAGGGCATATAAGGCGGTGCACGGCCAGAAGACTATCTTGAAACCGAGCTGTTTTAAATCTTCGCCGCTTAGGCAGGGGGTTCGCCCTCCTTCTACCATGTTGGCCACCAGTATCGTATCGGGAAAAGCCTGGCCGATAGCAGCCAGTTCAGATTCACTCTGTGGGGCTTCAATAAACAGGGCTTCGGCTCCCGCCTCTAAATAGCGCTTGCCTCGCTCTATAGCCCGGTGTAATCCCTGAGTAGCCAGAGCGTCGGTGCGCGCTACGATGAGAAGGTCCGGATCCTGCCTGGCTTCGCAAGCGGATCTGATCTTTTGAACGTGCTGCTCGCAAGGGATCACTTCTTTCCCCAGCATATGCCCGCAGCGTTTGGGAAACACCTGATCTTCAAAGATTATGGCTGCGGCTCCGATTCTTTCGTACTCCTGCACAGTGCGCCGCACGTGCAACGGGTTGCCGTATCCGGTGTCACCGTCTGCAATGACGGGAATGTCTATGGCATCGCGGATGGTCTTCAATGCGGCCGCCATTTCTGTCAGTGTGAGCACCCCAAAGTCTGGTTGAGCCAAGCGGGAGGCGGCGATGCTGTACCCCCCCATGATGATGAGTTTAAAGCCGATCTTTTCAATGATTCGCGCGCTTAAAGCGTCATAGGCACCAGGGGCCAAAAGTATACCGGGTTCTTCAAGCAAACCGCGGAGCCTGGCGGAATTAGTTGACATATTAGTGCAGACCTTTCATTTTTTGTTGTGGGTAAACATGGGCTAAATCTATAATATATTCTTAGACGGGAGGAGCATCTCCTGCATAGATACCCTTAAGTTTTTGTAATATGATAGTCTGTATTGCTGAAATCACATTTCCAGGGAAGGGCTGAACAGATTATGGATATACCCCTTGGAGAAGTTCCGGATTATATCAAACCGGGACTGAGGATTCTTTTTACGGGCTTCAATCCCAGTATACGCTCAGGTGAAACCGGATATCACTTTGCCAATCCCTCCAACCGGTTTTGGAAGATATTGTATCGTTCCGGTTTAACCCCCACATTGTTGAAGCCTGACCAGGGAGCAAGCCTTTTGGCACTGGGTTATGGGCTTACAAATATTGTGCCCCGCCCTACCCGGGCTGCTGCTGACATAAGTAAGGCAGAGTATGCAGCCGGGCGGGAACTGCTGAGAAGCAAGGTGATGGGGTATCGGCCTGGAATAGTGTGTTACGTCGGCAAGGGGGTCTATCAGGCCTATTCGGGAAAGAACCGTCTGTTGTGGGGTTTGCAGCCCGGTCAGGCGGTTGCGGGAGTAAAGGATTTTGTGGCTCCTTCCAGCAGCGGGCTGGTGCGCATGAAAGAGGCCGAGGTGATTGCCATCTATCGGCAACTGGCGGAATTAATAAACGATCCCGGGGCCTCGGTGTTTTAGGCGGGCATTTATTACCGGCTTTTCTCTCAATACCCATTGATGATATTTGCAGAATGCCAGGAAGGTTTCGAAATTTGGAATAATCGTGACCGTTATCGCATATATATAGGTATTGGTGGTTAATGACAAACCGTTGACTGGATAAATAATATTACTTATAATGTTATGCAATATATAAAAACGACTATGATAGGGATGAATAGGTAAACCCGATGGAGAAACAGAGAGCCGCCGGTTGGTGGAAGGCGGTCGCATCGACTTACCGAACTCCCCCTTGAGTTGCCGACCGAAGTTCCCAGTAGGCTCGGACGGAAACTTCCACCGTTAAAAGGAAGCGGATATCGGACGCTCAAGTCCCGTATCTGGTAAAGCGGGCGGCTGTTGTCGCTAAATTGAGTGGTACCGCGGAGTATACCCTTCGTCTCAAGTTAAATGAGCGAAGGGTTTTTTATATTTGATAAGGAGGTGGTTTCGATGGAACCAGACCTTGCTGACCTACTGAAATGCATATGCGATAATAAGGAGGATTTAAACCATGCGCAAGCTGTATATTTTCGATACCACCTTACGAGATGGGGAGCAATCCCTGGGTATCACCCTGAATGTCAAAGAAAAACTGGCTATCAGCCGCCAGCTGGTGAAGCTGGGAGTGGATATCATCGAGGCGGGATTCCCGGCCTCTTCTCCCGGTGATTTCGATTCGGTCCGAACCATTGCCAAAGAGATTAAAGGGGTTGCCATTTGCGGGCTCACCCGGGCGGTGGAAAAGGATATTGATATCTGCGCGGAAGCCCTGCGCGAAGCGGAGGCCCCCCGCATTCATACCGGAATCGCGGTTTCTCCGGTGCATATGGCCAAAAAACTGCAGATGCCGCCGTCCCAGGTGGTCGAGGCCGCGGTAGCGGCGGTTAAACGGGCTAAGAAATATGTAAATGATGTTGAATTCTACGCGGAAGATGCTTCCCGCAGCGAACGCGATTTCCTGGTTGAGATCATAACCAAAGTCATTTCCGCAGGCGCCACGGTTGTTAATATACCTGATACCGTGGGCTATGTCACCCCCTGGCAATATGGCGACCTGATCGCTCATTTAGTGGCCAATGTCAAGAACATTGACCGGGCTATAATCAGCATTCACTGTCACAATGATCTGGGAATGGCCACGGCCAATTCCCTGGCGGGCATCAGGGCCGGGGCTTCCCAGCTGGAAGGCACCATAAACGGCATCGGCGAGCGGGCCGGGAATACTTCCTTGGAGGAAGTAATCATGGCCATTTACAGTCAGAAGAGTCTCTATGGAGTGGATGTCGATATCAATACCCGGGAAATTGCAGCCACCAGCCGCATGGTTTCACGTATTACCGGCGTGGCCGTGCCCAGCCACAAGGCTATTGTCGGTTCTAACGCGTTTATGCACGCTTCAGGCATTCATCAGGACGGGGTATTGAAGAAGCGGGATACTTATGAGATTATTGATCCCGAAGTGGTAGGCTTCCCGCGCAGCCTGATCGTACTCAGCGCACGTTCCGGGCGTCATGCCTTGAAACACCGCCTGGCGGAATTAGGTTATACCAATATTGAGGATAATCTGGATTATATCTATGCCAAGTTTCTCGATTTGGCGGATTTAAAGGGCGAGGTATTCGATGAAGACCTGCATGCCCTGATGGGCAATGCCGGCAAAGAGGTGAACGGAATGTCCATCAAACAATTATCGGTTACCTCCAATGGGGCGGCCAATGCTGCCGCAACCATCACTCTGGAAGTCAATGGTGAAGTGTACAGTGATGCGGCTTGCGGCGACGGTCCGGTGGACGCGGTTTTTAAAGCAGTGGATAGGATTGTGGGCAAGCCCGTTCAATTGGAGGATTTCGCCCTGAAATCGGTCAGCCGCGGCTCCGAAGCTATGGGGGATGCTACGGTGAAGATCCGCTATAAAAACAGCCTGGTGGTGGGAAGAGGGGTCAGCACCGACATCTTCGAAGCCAGTGCGCTAGCTTATGTGAACGCCTTATGCAAAGCGGGATATATCGATTGATCAGGTCGGAGTTAAAATAAATAGGCTGATTTATAGAGGCTTTCTCCTGATGGGGATGGCCTCTATGGTATAGCTGGGAACTGCCGATGCGCATCAGAGCTCATCCGGGCATAATGTTTATACAAACCTTCTATAATGCTGCATACCGGCTTACCAAAAGAGGAAAAATTATGGTAATGACGAACTATTCACCAATACTAAGCTTTAGTGGGAGGACGAATTATTGCTAGGGTATATTGCCGGAATCACTTTAGTGTTATTTCTGCTATTCTCGATTATATCCCTGGTCAGGGTGTTTACTGCCCGACCGGCTTCGTTTTGGGGGAAAGGCGCCGGGGTTACCGCCTTGTTGTTTACGGTAGCCTTTATACTGTGGATAGCTGTGGAAATCCCGGCTTATGAGCGCCAGCAGGCCAAGATTCTCTATCAGATGGGCCAGGATTACCTGGCGGCAGGTGATCACTCTATGGCTTATGATAGTTTTGTAAAAATAAGCAAGGCGGACCAAGAAATCTATGCTGAAGTTCAGCCAGTGTTGGACGAATTGAGAACGCCTTTGGCCATGGCAAAACTTGAAGAGGCCAAAGCCCTTTATACGGATGAACAGTATGACGCCGCCCTGGATGCGCTGAAAATAAGTATGAAATATTTACCATTAGGTGAAAGTAAATCGTTGCTGCCTGCGTATCAAAAAGCAGCGGGAAGGAAATAGAACGGCCTCAGGCCAAGGGCATTGCCGCGATTTCCGGGCGGGTGCTTTAAGGTTGCAACGAGGATAGTTCCAGGCTGCCCGGTTTTATCTATATTTCCACAGGTAGATCTGCCAGGGTCAACGGGTTGCAGCTTGACGGCCGCGAACTTTGTGGGAAAAATAAAAACGTCAAGAATATGGGAGTGGCGAGGTGATGAAATCCATGCAGTTTGAAATGTCCAATTCGGAAAGAATTTACAGTATACTGGCCATCCTGATTGGAATCGTGATTCTGCTGGGGTTGGTGGGTCAATTCATTATTATCTCCGACAAGGCCCCTCCTCAAGCCGTGGTTTATGTGGACCAGAGTACGGGCATCTATTATGCCCCGCCATATATACTGGGCAAAAAATATCCGGCTGGCTTTGATGAAAGCAATCTTAAGGCTGTTACTGTGGCTGAGGCGGAACAGAAGTCGTATGAGGCTGATCCGGCTTGTGTTGAGCTCGGTTATTTCAAACAAAAGAGCACCTTAAACGACAGACTCAGGATAATGACGGGCCTGGCTGAAAAACCGCCGAGCCGCTGGAATGACGACGGCTCCTGGAATTGGTAGCAGGTGCGCTTTGAGGACGGTTCAATGGGGAGGGACGGTATGGAAAAAAGACCTCATATTATATCATCGTCGCCGGGGGCTGATGCTCTCAGTGACAATACCCCGGTCAAAAAGCGCGGCTTGTGCTTGCAGGCCGGAGTTTACCGGCACCCCTGCCGGGATTGTGAGGAGTGCGTCTGGATAGACCAGGTTCCCATGGACAAGGATTACAGAGATATTGTCTCCATACACGCGGCTTCCGGCTGCCAGGGGGGAGGCGGGGTTGAGTTCAAGTTGGACCTTCCGGAAGGTCGGGGCACCTGGAGGAGATTCCGCTGCTGGGATGCTGCCCGGGGCAGCCATGAAGCTCCGCTGGAGGAAAAGACTATCTTTATGGACTCTGCCGGTCTGTCCGGTTTTATAGATGGCTTGCAGGGCTGTGGGCTGCTCTACTGGGGAGAAAGATACGAACTGGACGAAGGTGAGGGCAGCGAATGGGTGATTCGCATTGAGTTCGATGGCTTTCGGGTCAAGAAAAGCGGGCAGAACTCCTTTCCCCGCAAATGGGAGTCATGGTGTCGATTGTTAAATGATTGTCTGCAGGTGGAATTCCGCTAGAATAGCGTTTCGTATTATCAAATTAAGCGAATGATTAGTATAGCCAGCACTAGCTTACATTTATTGGGAAATGACTAGGCTGGTTTTTGTTATCACTTTTTGGAGGCAGAGAAATGGATAACATCTTGGCACAGATAGCGTTAGAGACGCAGATACCGGGCCGTCAGGTTGAAATAGTAGCAAAATTGTTGGATGAAAGCAATACTGTACCTTTCATCGCCCGGTATCGCAAAGAGATGACCGGGGGATTGGACGAAGTGGCCATTCGCCTCATCGAAGGACGGCTCAAATGGCACCGTGCCCTGAAGCAGCGCAAAGAGGAGGTTATCCGCCTCATCGCCGAGCAGGGCAAACTGAGTCCGGAACTGGAGGGCAGGATCATGCAGGCGGCGCGGCCGGTAGAAGTTGAAGATATATATCTGCCCTTCCGACCCAAACGCCGCACCCGGGCAGCCGCCGCCCGGGAAAAAGGCCTGGAGCCCCTGGCCCAATGGATGCTCTCACCCCAGAGCGGCGATCCTCTGACGATGGCTGCTCGGTTTACCGGCGAGACGGTGGCGGATGCAGAGGAAGCTCTGCAGGGGGCTATGGACATCATCGCCGAAACGGTAGCCGAAGACGCCCGCAGCCGCAGTTGGCTGCGCGACTATGCCCGCAAACAGGGGGTGCTGATGGTTAAGGCCCGGGATGCCGGCGCAGAGTCGGCTTACACCATGTATTACCAGTATCAGGAGTCCGTCTCCAGGATACCGGCCCATCGCATCCTGGCCATCAACCGGGGGGAGCGCGAGGATTACCTGAAAGTAACACTGGTATACGATACCGATAACCCCCGTGATCATTTGACCGGTCAATATGCCAAAACCCCTGAAAAGGCGGGCTACATCGGCCGGGCGGTAGAGGACAGCCTGAGCAGGCTGTTGAAACCGGCTATAGAGAGGGACCTGCGCACAGAGTTGACCCAGCGCGCCAACCAGCAGGCTATGCAGATTTTTGCCCGCAACCTGAAAAGCCTGCTGCTGCAGCCGCCGGTGCGGGAGAAAACCGTTCTGGGCATAGATCCCGCCTTCAGGACCGGATGCAAATGGGCGGTAGTGGACAGTACCGGCAAAAAGCTGCAGGTAGGAGTGGTATATCCCACCCCGCCGCAGCAGCGTATTGCCGAGGCTGAAGCGATACTCCTGGAGGTTATGCTAAGATACGGGGTGAACGCCATCGCCATCGGCAACGGTACCGCTTCGCGGGAGACGGAGCAATTTGTGGCCGCCATGATAAAGAATCACGCTGTCGAGGTTCCATATACCATCGTCAGCGAAGCCGGGGCCAGCGTCTATTCAGCTTCGCCCCTGGCCGCGGAGGAATTTCCCGGTCTGGAAGCAGCCCAGCGCAGCGCCATTTCCATCGCCCGCCGGCTGCAGGACCCGCTGGCGGAACTGGTGAAAATCGAACCGAAAAGTATCGGAGTAGGACAATACCAGCATGATATCAATGCCCGGCGTTTGGACGAGAATCTGGCTGCGGTGGTGGAATCGGCGGTTAACTATGTGGGGGTTGATCTTAATACTGCTTCAGCCGCGCTGCTTTCCTATGTAGCAGGAATAAACCATGCGGTAGCCAATAATATTGTCAAACACCGTGAAGCCAATGGACCGTTCATGAACCGTAAACAACTATTAAAGGTCTCCAAATTGGGGCCCNNGGCGGAACTGGTGAAAATCGAACCCCGTTCCATCGGGGTGGGCCAATACCAGCATGACCTGCCCGCCCGGGAATTGGATGAGAATCTCTCCACAGTGGTGGAATCCGCGGTAAACCAAGTCGGGGTGGACTTGAATACCGCTTCCGGGGCCTTGTTGTCATATATAAGCGGCCTTTCCCGGAGCACCGCCCGCAACATCGTACAATACCGGGATGCCCACGGCCCTTTCGGAAGGCGGCATGAGCTTCTGCAGGTCCCTCGGCTGGGGCCCAAAGCCTTTGAACAGGCGGCGGGTTTCCTGCGTATTTACGGCACCGAAAACCCCCTGGACAGCACTGCCATCCACCCTGAATCCTATCACCTGGCCGTGGAGATCGTCAGCAGAGCCGGGGCATCGCTGGCGGAGATCGGAGCCGATTCCCTGCGGGATAAAGCCCGCCGCCTGGACATCAAGGCCTTGGCCCGGGAATTGGCGGCCGGGGAACCGACCCTGCGTGATGTGCTGGAGTGCCTCTTCAAACCGCACCGCGATCCCCGGGATGAACTGCCGCCGCCGCTGTTTCGCAGCGATGTCCTGGATATCGAAGCCTTGAGCCCGGGCATGGTTCTCCCT
>DHBS01000017.1:14533-44641 GCA_002398825.1 Syntrophomonas sp. UBA4922
GTACAGTGCGCAATGTGGTTGATTTCGGCGCCTTCGTGGATATCGGCATCAAGCAGGACGGGCTGGTGCACATTTCGGAACTGGCGGAGAGGTATGTCAAGCATCCCCTGGATGTGGTAGCGGTTGGGGACGTGGTTCAAGTTGCGGTCATATCTGTGGATAAGGAGCGCCATAAAGTGGCCTTATCCATGAAACAGGCCGGCAGCCGGGGAAAATAGCGGGCTTATACGTCCAACGGGGGAGCAACCGGCGGATGGGTCGGTGCAGGCATGGCTTTGCGGCGCGCTCCCGGTACCCGGCCCACAAACAGGTCTCCCACCGGAGTACGCATCCTGCTCAAGCCATAGCTCAATAACAGGGTGAGGCCTGCACAGGCCACAAAGGTGATCATGATCTGAACGATAGTATTGAGCCCTCCGAAATTTGCCCGGGTAAAGGCATCTGTATAATGCAGCACGAAGGGATGGGCGAAATAGCAGCCGAAGGAGCACTGCCCGAAAGCGCGCAGCAGTCGCCTTATCCATTGATGTCTGGGCAGCCAGGTTAAGGACAGATGATAAAAGGTTAAGACCGAGGAAATCAGGTAAACCATCATAAGATAGCTCAGGGGCAGGGTGAGCTGATAATTGATGGCATACAGGCCCTCAGGGGTTGTTGTCAGGGTCTGGGCCATCTGATGAAAAATCACAGCGAAAGCCGCGATATTGACCACCCAGTTTACACTCTGGAAGCGGCGCAGGATACTGCGCAGCCTGTCAATATACAGACCGGCAAAGCCGCCCAGAATAAAATAGAAAAACCAGCTTAGAAAAATGCGGTCGCGATAATCCAGCAGGGTCTTAAATAAGGGCAGGGATGCCCGTTCATACAGTCCCGGCACCAAATGGTGATAACCCCACAGATAGGCAAAATACAGCAAGCAGCTTGCGCCTAAAACAGCTATAGCCCAATGGCGCCCGCGGCGAACCACATATCTGAATAAGGGGAAGACCAGATAAAACTGAAGTATCATAACCATAAACCAGAGATGGTAATAGCCTTCCCCGGAGACTATTAATCTGGCCAGTCGCGCCAATAGTGCGGTTTCACTGTTGGCCCCGGCGCCGGAAATCAAGCTGATCCACACAAAATAAAACAATGTCCATACGAAATAAGGGATAAATACCTGGGAGAACCTTCTCTTTAACATCTGCGGATAATCAAGCTCTCCGTCACTGTGGTTGTAAAACAAAACCAGACCGGTGATAAAGACAAACATAGGGACCGCAAAACGGATCAATAACAAAAGAAAAGCTGAAACCAATGCGTTGCTTGCTGATGACGCCGGAAGATAAATAAAGCTGGCCAGGGCGTGCTGCAAGACGATGGCCAAAAAGGAGATTCCCCTGAGCAAATCAATTTCACTTATTTTTCTCTTCAACATATTTTTACCATTCCTCATAAATAGCTTTTAATATTCTTGATATATTTAAGAAATCCTTTTTCCCCGCATTTTCGTACCATCTAAACCTAAGTTTAGAGTTCATTCTCTGGCATCATATCGTCCTGCGCAAAGCCCCCTTTTTGCTGCCGGATTGCTTAGCAGCAACTGCTTAGATCAGCCGGCTGTATGATTTATATCCTAATTCTCGCCAGTAATAGAATATACTAGAACTAGTTTCGCATTTTGTTAGGATAAAAAAGGAGGGGTTATGATATGAGCCTGAGATTAACGGACAATGTTTGGTGTTTGGGCAATCATCTTTTCCACTTCTTTGTGGTGGGTCAAAGGCAATCCATTATAGTGGAAGGCGGGGTAAGCGGTGCAGTGGCCAATCTGCGTCAGCAATGGCCGGAGTTGAATCCCCAGCCCGAGGTAGCCAACCTTTTAGCCATGCATGCCCATTTCGATCATATCTGCGGCATTCCTCACTTGCTGGAGTTGTTCCCGGAGGCCCGGGTAGCCGCCAGTTCCTATGCCTGCCAGGTCATGCAGAAGCAAAAGGTAATGACCGGTTTTTTTGCCCAGGATCGCGAAATGGTAAAAGTACTCATAGAACGGGGCTTCCTGGATAAAGCCGTGGAAGTGCCCGAGCCCAAGGCAATAGCGGTTCAGACTATCCTGAATGATGGCGACGAGATTAAAACCGGGGACGGGTGCACGCTGGAAATAATCGCTGCCCCGGGGCACAGCCCCTGCAGCGTGGCGGCTTATTTGCCTGAAGACAAAGTGTTGTTTATTTCAGACGTGGCCGGTTTTCAGATTTCCGATAAGGAGATTTTTCCGATATTTTTTCAGAGCTATGAAATGTACATGGATTCCATACAGAGAATGCGAGGGTTCCCGGCCCGGGTGGTGGGGCTGGCACACGGCACTTTGTGGAGCGGACAACAGATCCCGGCCTTCTATGAGCGGGCCCTGCAAGCGGCCCGGCAGGCTTACCATAGTATTCGGGAAATGAGTGAGGCCGGGATAGATCATGAGCAAATGGTAAATACCCTTTTTGCACGTTATTACCGGGGCGATCTGCAGATATACACCCCGGAGAATATAAATCTCTGCGTCAATTTGTTGATCAAGCGGGTGCAGGAGTGCCTTTAGTGATAGAATGAAAAACTGCTTGAGGATTGAAAACCGCCCCGATTAAGTACTGGTAGTCCGGAGGGCAGTTGAGAATGTCTTGATATTTTCCGCAGCGGCGGTGATGGAAGACCTCTTTCAGGGCCCTGGTACGGGCTTTACCTAATCTTACCTTTGACGACAAAATGCTGTCATCGGTAGAATTGAATGTAAAGCCAGCAGTAACTATCCAGCAATGGCATTTTAGTATAGCTCAGCAGCTATGGTGCTATATCTGGATGAATATGGGCCAGGAGGTTTTAATGAATAAAATACCCGTATACTTGGCAGCACTCATTTTTATCGTCATGCTGTTTGTCAGTACGTGGAGTTCAAACCACCCGGACGTTCCAGGGACTCCAGCGCTGACAGCCTCAAGTCAGGCTCTTCAGCCGGAAGCAATCCCATCATCACCGGTAGTTGAGCCGTCATCAGAACCGCAGGATCCGGTTGAACCCCGGGATGCTCAGGGGGATAAGCCGGATGCGGTCTCCGCTGCCGCTGATGTCACCGCCAGCCCGAGTGCGCAGTCTGTTAAGACAAGCTCAGCAAAACCGCAATCCTCAACCAAAGCTTCTGCTCAGACTCCCCAGGTTTCAAGAGCCAATTCCCTAAAAACCGACGTGAACAAATATCCCAAACTCAGTGTGAGCAAAGGCATCTACGGCCAATTTCGCTACCGGGAACTGAGTGGGGGCAGAATAGAGATCGATCCCCAATGGGTGGAGGAAAACATCGTATACGTAAAGCTGCCCGGAGTAAACCGGACCGTCCCAGTACATAGATTAGCCCAAGACAGGTTTATCCAGGCGTTTACGACTATAGCCAACGGTACCGCAACTGTTAATGGCAAAAAAGTATCGCTTTTAAGCCTAGTAAGAACTTTTGACGGCACCTGGGTTCCCCGGCATGTCAATTGGAATGCCAGCAAAGGCCTGAGCAATCATTCCTGGGGCATAGCTGTGGACATAAACGCTTCCAATCATCTCAGGTATGTGAATCCCCAGACTGAAACCAACGATCCTAATCTCATTCTATGGCAAAAAGCGTTCCAACCAGCCGGCTTTAAATGGGGCAACTCCTACTCTGACTCCATGCATTATGAGCTTTATTAGTCATAATGAAAAGGGTATATCGGGCTGCAGGAACGATATACCCTTTGGTTGTGCGCCCGGCATGGGCGCGGTCTAACGGGTGCAAGTCCCGAACACCCCCGTACCCCTTTCTCAAAATCCCCCATCTGCGTTAAAGCAGGGGCAGCTTTCGGGCCGGCCTCTCTTTTTAATTCACTCCAACCTGGTGACGCTGGTATGGCTGTTTTAATACCGGGCGCATTGGTGGTGATGGGGCATTGCGCCTCCCTGGTGATAATGAGCAGTATTGTGCTGGAAAAACCATTATAATAAAATACAAGTAAGCGATCACCGCAGTTCTCGTTTTACCAAGCATACCGCCAGGTATGCTTTTTATGCTAATAATGAATTTTGACCCGGAATAATATTTCTTAGAGAGAGATAATTCCAGACCAACCACCTGCCTGTATAATTACATGCCGCCTGTGACAACAGGTCTGTTAGCTGTTGCCGGGAAGAGGTATGGAAGCGGACACTTATTGTGGCGAGGCCAGGGCTCTTGGAAGCAGCATGGTTGGCCGGGCCTGATTGTCATGTTGTTTATACCGGAAGCCCCGGGCGGGAGAGAGGGTGATACAATAAGGATTTGGAGAGTGAAGTGAAGATATTGGTATGATAGGGAGGAATAAATATGAACTTACCCTTGGAAGGTATCCGAGTGCTGGACTTATCCAGATATTTGCCAGGACCTTTTGCGACCCAGATGCTGGCTGACTTTGGAGCCGAGGTAATAAAAGTCGAGGATCCCAAAGGGGGCGATTTGGGACGCATGCTTCCGCCCCTGATTGCCGGAGAAAGCGCCCGCTTTTTTACCGTGAACCGCAATAAGAAAAGCATCACTTTGGATCTCAAAAAAGCCGAAGGCCAAGAAGTGTTTAAGCGCTTGGCAGCCAACAGCGATGTGGTTGTTGATCAATTCAGACCCGGGGTAATGGAGAAAATGGGTTTAGGCTACGAACAGCTGAAAGCCGTCAACCCCGGTATTATTTACTGTGCCTTGACTGGCTATGGTTTGGACGGACCTCTGCGCGACGCTGCCGGCCACGACCTTAATTACCTGAATTTAGCTGGCATTACCGGCGTAACCGGGGTATATCAAAGCAAACCGGCCATAAGCGGGACCCAGATAGCGGATATCGCCGGAGGTACTTTACATTCGGTTATCGGCATTTTACTGGCCCTGGCCGCCCGGCAAAAAACCGGGCAGGGACAAATTTGTGATGTCGCCATGATGGATGCCTCCGTCAGTCTGATGGCTTATACGCTGGGCGAGTGGTCCGGTCAGGGGACCCTGCCGGTATTAGGGGACGACCTGTTGACGGGTGGTTATGCTTTCTACCAGATCTACACTACCAAAGACGGAAAATACGTAAGCCTGGGAGCGGTCGAGGACAAATTCTATGCCGAATTCTGCAGGAAAATCAACCGCCCTGATCTGATTGAAAAACAATTTAAAAAGGCCTCACAACGGCAGATCATAGCTGAGATCTCAGAGATAATGCTGGAGCGCACCCGGGATGAGTGGGTAGAGTTTTTTGCCGATAGTGACATCTGCTTCACTCCGGTCCTGGAATTGGACGAAGTCTGCCAGCATCCCCAGGTGAAAGCGCGCAACATGATCATTGAGATGGAGAATTTCAGCAACACTGATAAAACCGTACGCCTTACCGGCATTCCTATAAAATTATCAGAGACCCCCGGCCAGATAAAACTGAAGTTTCCCATTTTGGGGGAACACAATGACGAAGTGCTGATGTCCGTGGGAGGTTTTACCCAGGAAGAAGTCAAGAATCTGCGGGCAGAGAAGGTAATCTAAAGGGCATAAGTTTTGAATAATTTTGTCATGCCCGGGAACAGCGAGAAATAAATCTACATAAGACCCGCAACAAACTGAGCCCCCGGATATTACCGGGGGCTCAGACCGTCGACAAAAGCGAATCACTGCGTTGCTCAATAGGTCCGCTCAATCAACGGACTATTTGTACGCCTCAATCGCGGGCCTATTGAGCGCCTGGCTCTTCGCTTCCGCCGCTCGCCCTGCACAGCTTTATTACAGGCCGATCCAGGATCGTTGATATCGGCCAATCACGATGCTATGATGGTTACAGGTGCAGCTAACCCCAGGTTAGCGGAGAAGGAGCATACGTTATGAAAGATTTCTTCAGGAAATACCATCGTTTTGCAGTAGTGGGGCTGTCCAGGGATCCCAAGTCCTTCAGCAGAGGGGCTTGTAAGTTCTTAATCGACCAGGGCTGCGAACTTGTTGCGGTAAACCCCCGGGAGGAAAACATCGCCGGGATAGTTAGCATGCCGTCGTTAGATCTGATTCCGGAGGTAGATGGGGCTATTTTTTTCACCAATCCCCGGGTTACTGTGACCCTGTTACCGCAGTGCCTTGACCAGGGCATTAAAAAGGTATGGTTTCAACAGGGGTCTGCTGACGAGGCGGTTTTAAAGCTTGCTCAACAACTGGGCCTGAGTTACGTCAACTCCTGTGTCTTTCTTCACCATCCCCGGGCCGGTTTTCCGCACAATGTCCACCGTGCTGTAGCCCGCGTTTTCAAATTAGACAATACTCTGTAAGTGAAGCGGAGATATTGATATTTTCTATTTTACAGCCCTTTACGGGCTGTTTTTCTGTGCCGGTTCAATATGAAAACCCCCTGAGGTAATCAAACCAGCCGCTTTTTACCCAAAGTATCATAAGGGAGAAAAAACGTCAGACCGCCTTAAAAATACCATAAGCCGTTCAAGATGGATGAGAGATACGGCAGGTAGCTATCAGCGGCAGTATCAGGCGACCGGGCTTTGTGATGGCCCGCTCTTTTCAGGAAAATCAGTCCGGCTGACGTTAATTGGTAAACCATTGGGTTACGTACAAATAGTTTTCTTCCCAATAAAAACCCAGGCCGACCTTTTTGAAGTTGGGGTTTAAAATATTGGCCCGGTGCCCGCTGGAATTCATAAAAGCGTTGTGGCTTCCCAGGACGCTGAAATTCTTAGCGATGTTTTCAGCCGCGTAGCGGTAAGTTATACCCTGGTTTTTCATCATATCAAACGGACTGCCATAGGTGGGCGAGTTATGGCTGAAATAATTATTCACGGCCATATCTTTGGACTTCATATAAGCCCCCTGGCAGAGGGCGCTGTTCAGAGCCAGCGGGGATAGCCCTTTTTCTGCCCGGGCAGTGTTGATATAGCCCAGCATCTCCTGCGCTGCATTGTCAGGCTGGGTGCTGTTGGCCGGAGCAGGCTTGGCCCTGGTCGGAGTATTTGCCTGGGCGACTGTTTTGGAAGGAGCGGTGGCGGCAGGCGGCTTATCCGCCGCTTTACCGGCATCATCAGCTGTATTTCCATGGTATTCTTTGGCGCTTGTATTGCCCTGAGGCTGTTGATTGCCGGCTTCAGGATCGGGAACCGGCACCGCCTGGGGAGTGTCAACCTCTGCGGTTACAGCGGTTTGTCCGGGAACGGTTCCGGGTGATGTATTGAGGTCGACTTCTTTAAGTTGGGATTCAGAAGCAAACCAGGGATCGGCCAAACTAATGCTGGCCAGGTAATTATGCAGGGGAGTGTCCGCGACTATCGCGTAGGCGAGCAGCGCACTGATCAGATAAATAAACCATGAGTATTTTTTCATATTGGTATCCTCCCGGCCATGACTTTGACCTTAGCGGTCCAATCAATTTAACTCCATAATCAGCCTCTAATTATATATTCGAGTTTAATTCAGCTTTTTCTGATGTTTAATTTTAAAAAATTACCGCCGGCAAAGACAAACTTGCCATCAAAACCAAAAGCAGAGGGCTATAACCCTCTGCCCAGACCGTCGACAAAAGCGAATACTTGCGTTGCTCAATAGGTCCGCTCAATCAACGTACTATTTGTACGACTCAATCGCGGGCCTATTGAGCGCCTTGCTCGTCGCTTCCGTCGTTCGCTCTGCCCGAATTCAGTTAATTGTTTCTGAACAAACTGCCCCAGCGCTGATCGACCCGTTCTACGATGTCTTCCCGGGGCACCAACTCAGCCGGATATTCCGGTTTCATACGGGCGTCGATTATAAAGGGCAGCCGGTATTCGATGGCATTCCGGCGCATGTGCTGCTGTGCATGAATATCGAGCATGGGGTCGAAACGGGTGAATACGGTCCACAGGAAAGAGGTCTGATCGGATATCGAATCAATATCATCCACAAGTATCACCAGGGGCCAGGATTGCAGTTCTGCATGAGCCGCCTCGGTCAACTGCGCCCCCAACCCCGGTTCTTGCTCATAGCTGGCTCCGGATATGAGCAGGCACCCGGAGCAATAGGGCTTTATCTTATCAATCCGGGGAAGGGGGTTTCCGCTATAATTCCGAGGTAATTCGCGCACCGGGTTGCCGATGCCTATGATGATCGCTTTGCTGCCCTGATTATATTTGCGGCCGGTGTAATCCAGTGTATCCATGGAGGTATTGTGCAGAATTACAAGGTCCCGTCCAGGATCGAGCCGCATCAGGATAGTCTCCAGGAGATGCGGAAAATCGCGCAGGTCTAAAGCCACGTCGGTTACCAGCAAAACCTTGGTGAGGCTAAGCTGACCTTCACCCAGGATGCGGAAGCTGTGGGCCAGGGCTTCGCGGAAGTAGCTCTCCCTGACCACGGCCGCGCTCAAGGTATGAAAACCGGCTTCAGCATAACTGCGCAGGTCCTTGACCCCGGGCATCAGCAGCGGAAAGATGGGGCTGATCAATTCCTGCATCCACTCCCCGATGTAATAATCCTCCTGTCTGGGTTTGCCGACAACGGTGGCAGGATAAATGGCATCGGAGCGATGGTAAAGCTGTGTTATGTTAAACACCGGGAAATCATGCACCAGAGAATAGTAGCCATAATGGTCGCCGAATGGTCCTTCCGGCTTGCGTACATGGGCGGGAACCACCCCGCACAGGGCAAACTCGGCTTCTGCCACCAGGGGATGGGGATGGCCGGCTATCTTAGTCATGGCAATTTTGTCTCCCAGCAGGAATGAAGCGTAAAGCAGTTCCGGCAAAGGTTCCGGCAGAGCCGTGATGGCGGCAACGGTCAATGCCGGCGGCCCTCCCAGGAATACCGTCACCGGCAGGGGCTGACCAAGCTGCTCAGCTTCATGGAAGTGAAATCCGCCGCCTTTATGGATCTGCCAGTGCATGCCGGTTTGAGTTGCAGTGAATACCTGCATGCGGTACATGCCCAGGTTGTGTTCGCCTCCATGCGGGCTTTCGGTATACACCAGGGGCAGGGTGAAGAACGGTCCGCCGTCCTCCTGCCAGCTGGTGATGCACGGCAGGGCTTTGATATTAACCGGCTGCAAGGACTCTCTTAAAACCGGCGCCCGGTGGGACGGCACATGATTCAAGCCGATGCGGGCCATATCCAGAAGCCAACCGCGTTCCCCCCACAAACTGCTCAAGCGCGGCGGTAAGAGCCGGTGCAAGGCGTTGATGGCTTTGTTTACAATAGCTTGCGGTTTGGGACCCATGGCCATTTCCATACGCCGTACGGTGCCAAATAAATTGGTGGCAACCGGAAATGAACTCCCTTTAACCCGGGTGAATAATAAGGCCGGACCGCCTTCTTCCACCACCCGGCGGTGGATTTCAGCCAGTTCCAGATAGGGGTCTACTTCAGCCGTTATCTCGATAATGTCTTTTTCCCGGCGTAGTTGCTCAATAAAGGAGCGCAGGTTCTTATGCATGTTCGATCTCCACTATCTGCTTGATTCTGTCAGCCAATAGCCGGGCTGCTTCCAGGCTGTTTTGCACCAGGGCATCAATTTCCTGACGGGAGGCCCGATCAATATGAATTCCCGCTATTACTGCCGCGCAACAACCGGTTTCCCGGCAGAGCTGCTCGGCCACCAGGGTGGCAACATCAGAATCGCGGTGTCCAGAGCGGGGGGTTACCCAGGTTTGCGGGCGTTGACCCGAAGCTGTCCGGGGATGGCGCGGAACACTCATCGCCACTCCCCCCACATGAGGTTTTTCCCCCCCGGTGAGGAAGACTGCCACCCCGTCACCAGTTAAAATGGCCTGAACCTGTATGCCCAAACGGCCTTCCCCGCAAGTAAAGACTATTTCCTCACGCAAAGAGACTCACCTTCTAAAGCAGACTTTCACAAAAATATTATTGCAGCTATCCTATATCTTAAACCACTGCGGCGGCACTGTAAAAGCAATCTTGGCCTATTTTCCGTGTTAACGGATGAGCGTGGTTTTTTTGCGGGGTATTCGACAGCAAGATCAGTATCCGCGGTTATAATAATATTATGATGATAGAGCCGACGTCTGCAGATCGCAGTTAGTCACCATACTCTCTATGACCAATCCTTCAGCTGTGATGCAGTCATGGATGGCCGTAATGACGGAGAAATCAATCCTGGGGGAGGAATAGCGGCATGGCCTACAGCGGGTTTGCGCATCAAGTCTTGCTTTTTTACGCTTTGGCGGTCAATACTCTGTGCTATGTATTATTCGCGCTCGACAAAGGCTACTCACAGCGCGGGGAAAAGAGGATTCCGGAAAGAACCCTTTTCACAGCTGCGCTTCTAGGTGGCGCCTTAGGCGGAATACTGGCTATGTATCAATTCCGGCACAAAACCCGCCACCGCAGTTTCAAATACGGCCTCCCAATAATACTAGTCCTGCAGCTGGTCTTGATAGTTTATTATTTCGCCGGCTTTTAGAAGAAGCGGTGTTTATTGGCGCCATTTAAGGGAGAAGCGACCGCAAAAAAGATAAGCCATAGGCCATAAAAAAAGATCGATTGCGGGATGCGCCGCCGGGTCTGGTTTATTTCGCCCCGGCAGGCTGGCCGGCCGGACACCGCCACCGCTCGGGAAAGGATAATGTCAGGGTAGTCCTGATTTTTTGGCGGTAACCAAAGCGGTGAACGCCCCGGGGCGAATTATCCTAATCGACCGGGAACTGTCGCTGCTTCCGGCAACCGGTATTTTATTCCGGGGTTATATTCAGTACACTGCGCACCGCCCCGGTGATCTCTTCGTAGCTGGTGCAGCGGCAGATATTTGATTCCAGCCAGGTGAACATGGTATCTTCGTCGGCATCAGGGTGTTTTTCTATCAACCCCTGACAGGTCATGATGAAACCCGGGGTGCAATAGCCGCACTGAAAAGCCCGGTGCTCTACAAAAGCCTTCTGAATAGGAGCGTCCTGCAGACCTTCCAAGGTGGTGATCTTATGGCCTACCGCTTCTACCGCCAGCATCAAGCAGGATTTGACCGGCAGACCGTCGACCAAAACCGTGCATGATCCGCAGTCGCCGTTTTCGCATCCCGGCTTAGCGGCGGTCAGCCCCAGAACCTCCCTCAAAGCATACAGCAGGGTGTCTGCCGGTCTGACAACCGCGCTAATCTTGGCGCCGTTAATATCCAGTTGAATGGGCCCGATCTGCTGCATTTGAAACATCATTTATCCCTCCAAGCCATCTATGGCATCTTCCAGCAGGTTGCCCAGCACAAATCTGCGGTAATTAGATGAGCCGGCCACAGTATCCTGCAAAGGTCCGGGCAGTTGCTGCAGGGCCTGGGCAACACGTTTGCTCAGATCCTCTCCCGGTTGGTTTAAGGCCTTTTCCATAGCCCGGCCCCGGAAGGGGAAGGAACAAGCCCCGCTCAATGCTATGCGGATAGCCCCGTCTTTTTTCAAGGCGCATAAGGTAATCAAAGGATAATCGATCTTTTCCAATTTGGTTTTTTTGACATGCCAGTGGGGCAGGGAGGTATACTCCAGGGGAATTTTGAATTGCACCACCAGTTCCCCGTTGTTGAGCCTCATCTGCTGGTCGAATACAGTATGTATGGATTCTGTCCGAGATTCATTAATACCGGATATGCAAACCTCGCTGTCGGCGAGCAAAAGGGGGAGCACGGCCTCATGGTAGATGATGGTTCCGCAAACATTGCCTCCCAGGGTTATTTTGTTCTGCACGCTGTGATCGGCCACTCTTGATCCCGCCTGGGTCAGCAGGGGGAAGGGGTTGGCTTCGGCTATGGCGGTCAACGTGACCGCCGCTCCGATAATCAGGCTTTGACCTTTTGTTTCCAACTGCTGACATTCAGGTATCTGTTTGATATCGATAACCGCCTGGGTCTTGATGCTGCTGTTGCGAGCCATGGTGATGATTTCGGTGCCCCCTCCGTAGTACATGGGCGCTTTCCCGTTTTGCTGCAAATCGTTATAAAGTTGTACTGCCTCTGCTATTGAAGCAGGCTGATAATATTCAAAATCGAAAGGGATCATCGCTTCTCCTCCTCCAGCCGTTTCCATATTAATTCCGGGGTTAAGGGCAACTGATCCAGTTCAATTCCGGCGGCCAGGCTGAGACTGTTGGCCAGGGCGGCTGGCATGCCGATTATGCCATGTTCTCCTATAGGCCTGGCTCCGTAGGGAGAGTCCAAGAGAGGCGTCTCCACATAATCTACCACATACTCGGGCTGTTGACCGCAGTGCAGCACTTTATAAGTGCGCAGGCTGGAGGTGCCGATTTGGCCCTGTTCATCATAAATGATCTCTTCACGGGTGGCCACCCCGAGGCCCATGCTCACGCCGCCCGTAATGACACCCCGGGCATGCTTGGGGTTGATGACCTTGCCAGCGTCCAAAACGGTTACGGCTTTAAGGATTTTATAGCTGTGGTCGCGGCGATTGTATTCAACCTCTACGGCCTGTGCCCCCACCGTCCAGGCCGGGCCGGGCCTGCCTCGTCCGGTATTGGGATCCAGAGGGGTGAGATGGCGCATTACAAAGCTTCCCCTTCCAATCACCTGGCCGCCCACGGAATTGCCGTCAGGATACTTGTAGGCGTGGCCGATATCTGCAATATCCATGTAATAGTCGGGATTATCCTTGAGATAAACCCTTTCCCGGGCAACATCCAAATCTGAAGGGGAAACCTTGAGGACCATAGCAGCCAGGCTGAGCAATTGATTAATGGCGTCTTGAGCCGCTTCGAGCACCGCCTTGCCCACCATATAAGTCGTCATACTGCCCACGGTCTTCCAATGGTGGGGGGACACCCTGGTATCGACCGGCATGTGCACATGGATCCGGTTAATATCCATTTTCATTTTCTCAGCCAATATTTGGGCCAGAGTGGTTAACATGCCGGGCCCGATTTCAACCGCTCCTACAATAAGATTGATGCTGCCGTCGGGATTGATAATGACCATTGCTCCTGAGAAGGCATCAGTAGGAGAGTTCGAGGTTTTCCACAGACAGCTGATGCCTTTGCTGCGTACGGTGTTAGCATCGATAGAAATATACCGGCCTTGGTCCCAATTGATCAAGGATTTGAGTTTGTCCAGACAGGCCTCCAGGTTGCCCAGGTTGCTGGTTGTCAATGCAACCTGCGTAGGGCTGCTGTCCCCGGCCTTCAGGGCGTTTCTCCGCCGCAATTCCAGGGGGTCGAGCTGCATTTGGGCGGCCAGTTTATCTAGGCTGCGTTCCAGGGCGAAAGTAAATTCCAAATGGCCGAAACCGCGGAAGGAGGTGGCATAGATATGGTTGGTGTATATGCAATAAGAATCACACCATACATTGTCTATTCGATAGGGGCCAGTGCAGTTCATAGCCATTGATTTGGCCATTCGCGAACCGATATCGCAGTAAGCCCCGCTATCCACCATAAAGATTGCTTCCAGAGCTGTAAAGCGCCCGCTTTGATCAGCTCCCAGTTTGATTCTGGCGTGAAGCCCCAATTGGCTGGGTGAAGTTGATATATCCTGCTCCCGGGTATTGGCGATTTTGACCGGCCGCCCCCCTACTGAAAGAGAGGCCATATAAGCAATCAATTCCAGTTGCACAGCGGCTTTTCCGCCAAATCCCCCTCCCACCAGGGGAACATGGACGGTAATCTTGCCTAAATCGATGCCAAAGCAAGAACTGATTTCTTTTCTAATGGAAAAGGGGGTTTGCGATGAGGAATGGATCACAACCTCATCCCCGGGTAAGATTTCGGCCTGGACATTGCGAGTTTCCATGGCAATGTGATCGGCCTGGGGAAGATCATACTCGGCTTCAATAATAGTGTGGCTGGCCGCCCAGCCTTTTGGCAGGTCGCCTTTGCGTATTTTAATATGGTCTGCTATGTTAGTGTCTTTTTCCGGATATACATCAGATACCATTCGCTTGTACAAGTCCACTCTTTCGTGAATTAGAGGGGCCCCGGGCTTAAAGCTGTCAAGAGGGGAAGTGACAATTGGCAGGGCTTCATACTCAATATTTACCGCTCCAACTGCAGCTACGGCTTGCGCTTCGGTGGCGGCGATAACAACTGCGACCGGTTCTCCATAATAACGCACTTTGCCTGAGGCCAGGGGGGGATGATCCTCCAAGACCGGTCCGCTCAGCACTGGAAAATCAGCTCCGGTAATAATATTGATTACCCCGGGCATAGTCAGGGCGGCCCCAAGGTCTATTGACTTTATTAATCCGTGAGCGCAGGTGCTGGTCACCAGAGCACCGTGTAATAAGCCGGGTTGGATTCGGTCACTGTTGTATCTGGCAGCCCCGCTTGCCTTTTCCCAGGCATCTTTGCGGGGGACGCTTTCTCCAACGGATATATAATCCACGGGAATAATTCCTCCAAACTCTACTCTTATTACTTTGTTCCCGGTTTATGGTCATATTATGCCAGAGGGCATAGGCCCTCATAAATCAGGGCAGGCCAAATCATGAAAAATATGCGGTGAATCGCCAGGTTATATTCTTTAACGAGGGACAAAGCTTATCCAGACCTGGCATGTTACATGGAGAACCTTAGCGCATAATTATTGATACAAGCCCCGGAAGAGCTGCCGGGTTGGCAAAAGAACATAGATACTGAAGCTAAAAGAAGGGATTAAGGGATTGTCTTTAGAATATGTGAACTGCAAAGGCACTGTTTTTTCTTGCGGGCATCTGTCTACCCCACTACCGGATGGAGGGATAGTAATGACAATTCAGGATAAAGCGTTTTTTTGTTCTTGGAGCGGGGGCAAAGACTCCTGTCTCGCTTTGCATCGTGCCATTATAAAAGGCGGCCGCCCGGCCTGTTTGCTCACTATGCTGGCAGAAGGAGGCCAGAAATCCCGCTCTCACGGCTTGCCTCTACAGGTCTTGCAAAATCAGGCCAGGTCCCTGGGGATTCCCCTGGCAGTTCGCTCTGCTTCATGGGAGGAGTATACTCCGGTATTTGCTGAGGTATTGAGGGAATTTAAATCCAGGGAAATAGACCACGGTGTCTTCGGCGACATAGATATCGCAGATCACCTGCATTGGGTGGAATCAGTCTGCAAGCCGATAGGTATCAAGCCTTATCATCCCCTCTGGCAGCAGCCCAGAAAACAACTGTTGACCGATTTCCTGGAAGCAGGGTTTAAAGCTACCATAGTCGTGGTTCAGGCTAGTAAGCTGGATAAGAGTTTCCTGGGACGTGAATTGAGTGCCGCCGTACTTGAGGAAATCGAGGCGGAGGGGGCGGATGCGGCGGGCGAAAACGGTGAATACCACACCGTCGTCACCGATGGACCGATTTTCTCCACCCCCGTCACCATCAAGCTGGGGGAGCCGTTTGAGGAAGAGGGATACTGGTTTTTGAATGTTCTGGGTTAGTCATCGCAGGAGTCAATTTGACGCAAGCGGGATGGTTCCTGGCTTACGCGAAATGCGCCAGTAAAGAACTTTTCCGCTTGCGTTTCGAATTTTAGACATGATTTGTCGATATCCCCGGCAACAGCCGGGGATATTGTTTTCAAAGCTCTCCGTAATTCTGACCTTTTCCGTTATGGATAGGGGGCCACTTACTCCAGGGTTTCCTGCCCCGCCCTCCACTTCCAATATGCGCCTATTGATTCTTTATTAAATGCTATGATTACAGTATGCTAGAATCATAGCGAGGATTATGACGATTTTGTGTGAATCTTGTAAGTCATGGTTCTTATAAAGAGACAACGCGGAGAATGGGGGACGGATGATCTTTTTTCGGCCTCTAAAGAAGAGTACTTTATACTGCAGGGGGAAGATATGGAGTAAGTTAGATCGGAGGATGAGAGTATTGCCAACAGAATTGGTTTTAGCGCCGCAAGAAATGAAAACCCAGGTTTTTAACCGTTTGCAACAGGCCTACGAACACTTTGGCCTGGATTTAGGCTACCTCCAGTATAACTGGAATTCGTGGCAGGATATAAGCGGTATCGAAACCTATTGGGCGTACCAGGACGAGCAGTTACAGGGCTTGGTGGTTTTTGACAGAAATAACAGCCTGGTTTTGGAAATATGGGCCTGGCCGGAGTTCCACGGAAAAGGCGTCGAAGCGTCTATACTGGATGCCATTATTGCGCAGGAGAACCTGATTGCCTGTCAGGTGATGGCTGAAGACCGTCACCGTTACAGTCTTCTGGTAGACTATGGTTTCCGCCCGGCGCGAACTTGCGACATTGCGGGATGGAAGGTAGTCAAACTGGATTTAAGCACCGCGGTCTTGCTCAGAAAAATCAAATCTCAGCAATTCTCAAAGTCATACCATCACAAGGAGACAGTTGCCATCGAAACCGTCGCGGCATCGCTTGAATACGAGCAGATCAAAAATTCGCTGAAAAGCTTGATTGCCAATCTGGGCGGTTTGGAGCGCTATGTTAAAACAGGTCAAACCGTAGTTATCAAGCCCAATATTGTCAGTGATCATGGTTTGAAAAAAGACGGCACTGTGGTCGGCGGGGTAGTGACCGATAAAAAGGTGGTCAAGGCCATGGTAGAGTTGCTGCTGCCTGTGGCCGGAAAAGTGATTGTAGCGGAAGGTTCTTCCATCAACCGCAGCGCCACCACCAAGATGTTTGCTCATTATGGCTATGATGAGGTGGTGGCCCTGGACCCTGATCGGGTAAGTCTGGTGGATTTAAATACCGATAAACTGATTGAAAAAGCGGTTCCTGGCGGCAAACGCATGCAGTCGCGGCAGATTCCGGTCACGCTGGAAGAAGCCGATGTGATTATCAGTATGCCCGTGATGAAAATTCACTTTGCCGCGGCCGTTTCCCTGAGCATCAAAAACCTGCAGGGTGCAGTACCGCCCCTGGAAAAATATATGTCGCATTTCTTCGGACTGTGGCAGAGTTTAATAAATATCAACCATCTGGTCCAACCGGACTTAATAATTATCGATGGAACCGTTGGACAGGAAGACTTCGGCCCCATCTCCGGCACTCCCAAAGTGATGAATCTACTGATCGGGGGCACTAATCCGGTGGCAGTGGATGCGGTTGCCATGCAGATTATGGGCTTCAACCCGGCTGAATCCCCCCCGGTTCTACTGGCTTATATGCAGGGATTCGGACCTATCGAAAACGATATGATCGATGTGGCGGGCCCTCCTCTACAAGATCTGATCGACCCTTTCAAACGGCCGCAGCTGGATCTCGGCAGCGGGCAGGACTTTGAGGTGCATACTGGAGAAGCCTGCCCGGGCTGCAAGGCTTACCTGCATTTTACCCTCAGCAAGCTGCGCAAAGCAGACCCTCAGAATCCTGAGCGACTCTTAATCGATCGTCCTTTTGCCAAGAAGGTCCATGTTTTTCTGGGACCAAGCATTAATCGCGAAATTGATCCCGGGGAGAATAATATTTTCATGGGCCTGTGCCAGCAGCATCACGCGCATCTGGGCACTCATCTGCCCGGCTGTCCGCCGCATTCTGAGGTGATCATAGATGGGATTTTTAAATGCTTCCCCGATGTGGCCAAGGCAAAATATGCCGACAAGAGTGAAGAAGCTACTCTGGGGGAGATGTTGGAGAAAATCCTGGCCGGTATCAGGTGAAGCGGATTTTGAAAATCTATGTCAAAAGGCCGCAATTACTTCAAAAGCTCTATAAAAAAACCTTCAAGGCAAGTGCCAACAAAGAAATATTTACAATCGCGATGCTTGTATATTAAGGTTGGCATTTATCAAATAATATACCTAGTTCTAGATGAAGGAGGCGTTATCTTGAAGGGCAAAGTAAAGAAACAGGACTCCATGCTTGATGGAGTCAGGTGTGTTGTCAACACCTGTTATTATTACGGAGAAGGAGACTGCTGTATGGCGTCACAGATTGAAATCCAGCCTCGAAACGCCAGTAACTCGGACCAGACCGATTGCAGCACCTTCGCCCCCAAATAGCGATTTTCCGGAAAAAAGGAGGCCAAAACGGCCTCCTTTTTATTTGCGATAATAAATATATAATAAACTCCTTGAGCACGGTCTTGTTCCGTTTCCAGCTAATTATCCCGATAGGGTTTGCGGGCTGGCACCAGACCGCCGGGTGCGCCGCTTAATTCCTTGATGCGGGCGCTGATAAAAATCAGACTGGCCATGCTCAGGCTGAATAAAACCCCGATACGCTCGCTGAGGTGAATGGTGGCCCCCGCAATGGTTAAGATGATCAGGCCAATAGTCACATATGACAGCAATGCCCCGGTGGGGCGCTTCATGGTTATGCCCAGGTGTTGGGAAGCATAATGGGGATCAAGTTTTAAATTGGACAAGAGGATTATTATCCAGTTCAATATCAGCATAACTCCGGCTGACGTAGCCAGGTACTCGTAGACTGTGTTGGGCAAAAGAAAGGACATGACGATTGCAAACAACAGCCCTAACCCGGTAAGGGAAAGAGCGGGAACGGGTACTCCGCGATTATTCCTCCAGGCCAGGAGCAATGGCGCATCAAGATCATTGGCCAGAGAAACCAGCACATTGGTTACTCCGAAAAGCGCTCCAACCATGGTGGAAAAAGCCGCGCTGATAATAATAATATTGAGCAGTGAATCAGCAAATCCGAAACCGAAAGTAGATAATGCCGTAACAAAGGGGCTTTCCGCCGTGCTCACCGCATAACCGGGAACCATTAAAAAAATGAACAGCAAGGCTAATGCGTATACTGCGGTTAAAGAGGTCAACATAACCTTCCCCGATTTCCCGATGTCTTTATACTGCTTCAGCTCATGAGACAAAATCCCCATTACTTCTATACCGCCATAAGAGAAAAGCACAAAAACCAGGGCACTCCATAATCCGGTCAGCCCGGCGGGAAACCATTGCATCAGATCGCCCGGGTTGGAAGCGGGCGGGCGGATCAAACTTATAGCGCCTGAAGCCACCAGCAATCCGAATATGATGAATATGATCAGAGCGGAAATCTTGATTACCCCGAAGAGCGACTCGATTTTGCCGAAATCATTGACTCCCAGCAGATTGATAGCCAGAGCCAGGGCTGAATAACTGGCCGCAAAAACCCACAGGGGAACGGTAGGAAACCAAAATTGGCTGAAAATAGCCAGGGCGGTGACCTCGGTTGACATGATCAAGACTCCGGCCAGCCAGTACATCCAGCCGCTGGTAAACCCGATCTGAGGGCCGAAGGCTTTACGGGCATATACCCGAAAAGAACCT
The DNA here is from genome assembly GCA_002398825.1 of Syntrophomonas sp. UBA4922. GTDB lineage: Bacteria > Bacillota > Syntrophomonadia > Syntrophomonadales > Syntrophomonadaceae > DTU019. Next base: position 33,711 of record DHBS01000017.1, read on the forward strand.
TCCTGGGGGTCGCGGGTGGACATCTCGGCCAGGGAGCTGAATACCTTAAAGGCTATGAGACCGCCTATAATGTAGGCTAATAAGATGGACAGACCGGCCCTCTGGATAGAAAGCGCAGTACCCAGAAAAAACCCCGCCCCTATCACAGCACCGACGCCGATCAAGGACAGATCCCACCAATCCATGCTGCTGTGGTCAAGCCCCGGTTTAGTTTTTCTCAAACGTTGCTGTTCGATAACCTGTTCAACCTGCCGGCGAAATAGCATAACAATACTCCTTTAAGCCTGGGAACCCTCTAAACAGTTCCGCCATGCTTTTTGATTAATTCCACCGCCCGGGGCACATCATTCTGATTGAGCACCACGGTCAGTAAAATGGATTTTCCCTGGGGCGTGACCCCGTGGGGGCTGTCATAGCCGCTGGCGGATGGGTCGGCGGCAAGCAAGGGATCGGCTCCCTCAGGGCCGGATTCACTGGAGTAAATGGTGACCCCGGATAGGGTAGCGGCTTTATTTATGGGGCTGTCATATCCATTGTCAAGAACGGCGGCGGAATAACGGTGTACGCCGTCCACTTGGATAGAGCCCAGATCGCTGACCAGGTTCGCGGTCTGAATGTCCCGGGAAGCCTGTAGAGCTTTTTCCCGGGAAGGGAAGTAGGCTAAAATGCTGCGTTCTTCAGGCGATAACTGCATATTCGTCCTCCTATCAAAAACTGTGTAGCTGAAAGATCTGTTGCCGCCGCGGCCGCTCTATTTGACTGGCGCCAGTTCATGCAGGGTGGCAAAGCGATAGCCTTCGGCTTGCGCTCCTGTTATGACCCGGCCCAGGATATCGCTGTTGGTTTTTGAGACCGCATGCAGCAGCATGATCTCGCCGGGATGGATATTTTTCAGTATCAAATCCAGCGATTTTTCTGGATCGGGCTGGCGATCCACCAGCCAGTCTTCATATGCAAAACTCCAGAATATGGTTTTATAGCCCAGATCCGCCGTCATCTGCAGGCTGGTCTGATTGTATTCACCCTTGGGGGGCCTGAAAAACAAGGGCATATCCTGGCCGGTCAGATCCTTGAAAGTCTGCGCGGTATCCAGCAGTTCACGATTGAACTTTTCTTGATTGCCGGTTATCGAAGGCATTGATGGGTGGGTCTTGCTGTGATTGACTACCAGGTGGCCTTCCGCTACCATGCGTTTAATAAGGTCGGGATTTTCCCTGATATAAGGTTCGGTGACAAAGAAAGCGGCTGGAACCTGGTGAGCCTTCAGGGTGTCCAGTATAGAGGCAGTGTAGCCCTTTTCATAGCCTTCATCGAAGGTGAGAAAGATGGTTTGGTTCTGGCTGCCTATATAGTAGGCCTTATAATCGCTGAGATTAAAGCCGATATTGCGGTCAATTGTCGGAGTTTCATGATTGGGCCTGCGCATCACATACCAGCCCAGGGTGCCCTGGGGGGCGGTAGTTGGCGCATATTCTTCAAGTCCAACCTCTGCGGGGGCGCTCTTAATAGGGGCCTTCATTTCATCGTCTAAAAGGACCGGCTTCTTCTCGATTGAATTGGAGCAGCCAAACCCTGAGATAAAGGCCAGGGAAATAAACATGATCAAAATGATACGCTTCATGATTGGCTCCTTTGCTGAAAATGTCACTATGATAGTTTGACCTGGCCTTTATGGATATATCAACTAACATTCTGGCAGCGATGGCAAGCCTTTCCGCCAAAAAATGTTATGGCTCTGAAAGGCAAAAGGAATGAAACCCAAAAATCTAAGGGGCTCATTCAACCCCGTATTATGGAGTCAAACCGCCCCTCAAAGCAGATGGTTTAAAATGCATAAACCGTTCTTTTTAGGATTATTTTTGAAGTGCCTCTAAACATTCGGCCTTTATATAATCAGGCATATTACCCGCGGCAGCTTCTCTTAGAACCTCCTTCGACCAGGGCTGGGCCATGGAACCCAGGGTTCTGATGGCCAGGACCCGGGTGTAGGAAGTAGGCGGATATACGCGCCTCACCGTATTAAAATGCGGATCAAAATATTGTATGTAGCCTTTCCGAATGGCAGCACCGTAGGTATGCAGAGAAATCGCGGCTTCTTCCCCGGGGTTTTCCATTTGATGGATGCCGTCGTCCAGAGGCAGAACAGTGGTCACCTGGCCGGGAAGCAGTACCTGATCGGATTTCACCTCTACCCGGGCCGAGTTTTTTTCACCGTGGTCCGGACGCTGGTACTTGCGCTCCCTTATGGGATTCATATAGACCCCTACCACTCCCCAGGAGCCGTGATCATGAATAGGATAACAGACCCCGGGTTCCCAGATAAAAGCGCGCAGGGAGAAGCTCCTGCGAGGACTGCGGTATATAATAATATCATTGGGGTCGATAGCCTGATACTGCGCCTTTAAAAAACCGTCATCCAGCACTAGACGACTCAGTAATTCATCTAATAAGGTCGAGTTGGTCAGCAGTTTGCTGACGTATCGCCCCCCCACATCCATGATCTCCGGTATGGCCGGAGTGCCTTCCAGCAAGTCCTCCATGTCCTGAATGAAATGGTCCAAAGCATACGAATTCATAATAAACCCTCCTTTATCATATAATCATCACATTGGAAACCATTCACTATTCCGGCAAACGGCAGCCATAACGACGCACGTGTGTCCAGGCTCTGTATTCAGGGTCGTCGGGATTGGCAGTCAGTGCGTCAGCTTCATTCAGGTACTTTTTTACTATGCCCTTTTGTTTATAAAGAGCCCGGTCTTTGCCAATCGGGCATACTTTAATGCAAATTCCACAGGGATAGCACCTTTGTTTGACCAGCTCAATGTGCTGATCTATGCAGAGATTGACATCGTAATCCCCGCGAATCTGGTCATCGCGTGCTTTAAGCGCATCCTTGGGACAGCATTTTGCACAGGCATTGCATTTGATACAGAGGTCCTTGTCCATCACCGGTTCACCCTGCAGCTCAGCGGCGGTCAGCACCGATACGAAGCGCACCCGGGGCCCGTATTCCGGAGTGAGCAAATTATGGCTGAGTCCGATAGTGCCCAATCCGGCATATCTGGCGGCGGTGGTGTGGCCAAAGGCGGCATAAGGCTTTTTCTTGAGGGCGCTGAGACTGCCGTAGCCGTCGCGGGTAAAGAAATATGAAGCCATGCCCCGGCGGTTGAGAAAGCGGGTCAGATTAAAAGCAATACCATCCAATTCCTGATTACAGGCGGTATAGAGCTCCTTGTGCAGGAAGGAAGGAGTGGTCTCCACAATCGGCAAAGGCATGCTCATGCCGATCACTATGACCGTTTTAGCCGGGGGGAAAAGGCTCTGCGGACGAAATTCCAGCGGTACCTCATCATAATCATCCCAGCGCTGCACCGGGGCAAAGCCGATCAAATCTGCACCGTGCTCCCGGCAGAACTCGATCACCTGTGAACGCAGATCTTCATTTGACCGGGCCAGGTCAGGGGTATCAAGCTGCATATGATACATCCTTTCACAGCATCATCAATAGCGAAGTCTATATACTTATTTTGATTTATTCATAAATGTTTGGCAAGTTAGAGAGGCTATGGCGATGCTAAATATTTACAGCGCTCCAGGCTGAAATGCGGGCTTTTAAGCACCCGGCCCTCAGCCCTCCCGGGGACATGTTGTCAAAGTGCAATGCTTTGCAATAAAATGGGGAGGTAAGGTCCGGGAATCAGAAAAACCTATATTTTTGGGGGAAGGGGAGACGAGGCGTGTATTTTAGATGGCAAAAAACCGGTTGTGTTCTATTGCTGTTGCTACTCATGGCGGGATTGGCAGGCTGCCAGAAGATTCAACCGCAACCCCAGGCGAATGATAACCAGGGTGTGGCTTACCCCATGGCTATCACCGATGATGCCGGGAGGGTAGTTACCCTGGACAAACAACCGTTAAGGATAGTTTCGCTTTCGCCCAGTCATACCGAGGTACTTTTTGCATTAGGGCTGGGGGATCGCATAGTAGGGGTTACCACTTACTGCGACTATCCTGAAGAAGCTCTGGATAAGCCTAAGATCGGAGGATTCTCTACGCCCAGCGTGGAAAAAATTATTGAGGCCAGGCCGGATATGGTATTGGCCGGTGATATGCACCAGCAGGCTGTAACCGCACTTGAAGCGGTAAATATCAAAGTTCTGGTATTCAGTCCCAATACCATGGAGGAAATCTTCTCCACCATCACCGCCATAGGAAGAGCTGCAGGAGAACAGCAGACCACCCAAAACCTGGTAGGGAGCCTGCAGCAGCGCGTATCCGGCGTTGCCGCCAAAATAGCACAGGCCCAGGGTCCCAAGCCCCGGGTATTTTACGAAGTGTGGCATGAACCGCTTATGAGCGCCTCGCAAAACACCTTGATCGGAGAACTGATCACCCTGTCCGGGGGGGAGAATATTATCGGCGCCTCCGCTGATCTGTATCCAATGATTAACGAAGAGATCATATTGGACAAAAATCCTGATATAATGATGCACTCGTACGGCCATGGAGACAACGAAAACCCCACTGTCGAGCAGATTTTAAACCGCCCCGGCTGGCAGCACCTCAACTTTGTGCAGAATAAAAAAGTGGTCGGCCTGGAGGCCAACCTGGTCAATCGTTACGGACCCAGGTCCGTTGATGCTCTGGAACTCGTAGCTCAGGCCGTACATCCGGAACTGTTCAATTAGGGAATATGATGGATGCAGCATAAAAAACCTATTTCCATAATTATCGGCCTCCTGGCACTGTCCTTGATAATATTGATGTTAATCGGCATCGGCATTGGCGCGGTTTGGATTCCGCCCGCTGAAGTGCTGAGCCTGATAAACGGTCATTTAAATGGTTCCAGCAGCAGTTACAGCGGGCAGATGCAATCACATGACATCATAATTTGGAGTATACGCTTTCCACGGGTCTTGCTGGGGGCAATGGTGGGCGTCTGTTTATCGGTAGCCGGGGCCATTTTTCAGGGCCTGTTCCGCAATCCCATGGCCGATCCCTATGTGATCGGGGTTTCCTCAGGCGCCGCCCTGGGTGCCGTGGCTGCTATTCTGCTCCTGGGGAGCCTCGGTCTGAAGTACAGCTATAGCATTCCGGCCTTTGCTTTTGTCTGTGCGGTGTTGACCATTCTTTTGGTCTACAGCCTGGCCCGCACCGGAGGCAAGGTGCCGGTAATGACCTTGCTCCTGGCCGGTATAGCGGTAAATTCATTCTTGTCCGCTCTGCAGTCTCTGGCCATGTTTTATAGTGGTGATCAAATGCATCAGGTGGTTTTCTGGCTTTTGGGGGGATTTTCCAGCCGGGGTTGGGAATATATCTGGATGTTCATGCCTTATGCTGTGATCGGTACCGCCATTGCGTTTCTATATACCCGTGAACTGAACGGAATGCTGATTGGTGAGGAACAAGCCCAGCATCTGGGTATTGACGTTGAAAGAGTCAAAGTGATGCTGCTCATAGCTGCGGCCTTGCTTATCGGGGCATCCGTATCAGTGTCCGGACTGATTGGCTTTGTGGGGTTAATAATACCTCATGTGGTGAGACTAATTATTGGACCCGACCACCGGGTCTTGCTTCCCATGGTCGCTCTGACCGGCGCTGTCTTTATGGTGGGAGCGGATATCATCGCCCGAACCGTAATAGCCCCGGAGGAACTGCCGGTAGGGGTAGTTACTGCGCTGATAGGCGGGCCTTTCTTTATATATTTGTTGCGAGGCCAAAAATCATCTTTGTATAAATAGATTAAGAGATGATCCTGCTGTGTATAAAAGGGAGTGAGCATAGTGATCGTGGATGTTTTGGGAGTGACCTGCGGGTACGGATCTTCGACGGTGCTGTCGGATGCCACCTTGCAGGTGTCCAAAGGCGAGTTTTTAGGCATTGTCGGGCCAAACGGTTCCGGCAAATCCACTCTTTTAAAGGCCATGAGCCGGGTGCTCCCGCCTCTTCATGGCCGCATTCTGCTCCAGGAAGAAGATATTTATAAAATGCGTCCCGCCCGGGCGGCCCGTCACCTGGCCGTTGTGCCCCAGGAGGCTGGCCTGGATTTCCCATTTACAGTAGAAGCCGTGGTGATGATGGGCCGCATTCCACATTTAAAACGTTTTCAGAGAGAAGGCCCGCAGGATCGTGAAATTGTCTGTGAGGCTTTGCGCCGGACCAATACTCTTGATCTGGCGCAGCGGCTGGTCACGGAATTGAGCGGGGGGGAAAAACAGCGAGTCCTCATAGCCCGGGCTCTAGCTCAGGAACCTCAGGTATTGTTTTTAGATGAGCCCACTTCTTTTTTAGATTTGAATTACCAGATCGAAATAATGGAACTATTGAATAAGCTGCGTTTTGAAGAAGGTCTCACTGCGGTGATGGTGGTTCATGACCTCAATCTGGCTTCACAATACTGCGATAATCTTTTGGTGTTAAAAGAAGGCAAAATATTTACGGCAGGCCGTCCGGCCCAGGTTCTAACCGAAGAACTGATCAAAGAGGTTTATGGCTGTGAGGTAAAAGTGGAACAACGCCACCCCGGGGGCAGGCCGATGCTGTTCATTCAGCCTTTGATTCACCGTCCCAATACCACTCATTATCGGGTCCATGTAGTTGGGGGCGGGGGATCCTGCGGACTGCTGTTCCATTATCTTCAGGAACAAGGCTGGGAGGTCAGCGCCGGGGTCATTAATATCGGCGATTCCGACTGGCAGGAAGCCAAGCGGCAGGGTTTCAGCGTGGTTGAAGCAGCCCCCTTCAGTGAGATCGGCCTGGAGGAGGATCGACTTAACCGCCAGGCTATGCTCAAGGCTGATTATACCATTCTGCCTCCCATTCCATTTGGCAGCGGCAACCTGCCCAATCTGAAAGCGGTCCTGGAAATGGCTGAACGCGGGGCTCCAGTCATAGTTATCGATGAAGGGTCCATTGCAGAGCGGGATTACACCGGCGGGGAAGCTTCCCAAATATATAAAAAGCTGTTGCAGAGCCAGGTTCATCTGGTTGAGAGTGCCGAACAGGCTATGGCGGTTATGGAAAGAGAGGCAGATGGTGTTGAGCAATAAAGGCCTCATCATGGTTACTGGAGCCGCCCGCAGCGGGAAAAGCCATTTCGCGGAGCTCTGGGCGCGTAATGTAGCAGAATCAGTATATTTTATAGCCACCTGCGTCCCTCAGGATGAAGAGATGCTGGTCAGGGTGGAGCATCACCGCCAACGGCGCCCTGCTGCCTGGGTTACTATTGAGGAGGCGCTGGATCCTGCACAGGCCATAGCAGAATATGATGCCCCTGAGCGGGTATTTATTCTGGACTGCCTTACACTGCTGGTCACCAATTGGCTGCTGGGTCGGGAGAGCACTGCTTACCAGCAGGAGATCCTGCAGCGTGTGGAAAGACTGGCTAAAACCGCTCAAAATGCTAGAGCCAAGGTGATAATCGTCACCAACGAAGTGGGGTGGGGGATAGTCCCGGCTGACCGGCTGTCCCGCGACTATCGCGATGTTTTGGGACGGGCTAATCAGATCATGGCCGCTTATGCTGATGAGGTGTACTTGATGGTGTCGGGGCTGGCGCTGGAATTGAAAACCCTGAGCACTCCGCTAAATACGGCAGGCAAATTGGCGGCCGAATAAATCGCCATGCTAAGCGGAGGCACTGAAAGGCAGGGTAATCTCCACAATAGCGCCTCCCTCAGGTCGATTGCCGAGGCTGATCTCGCCGTGCTGGGATTCGACTATGATCTTGGCGATGGATAACCCTAAACCGGTGTGGCCCTGGGGACCTTTGTAAAAATAATCAAAAGCGTGTTTCAAATCCTGGGCAGTGAACCCCGGCCCATCATCCTCAATGTGTATGTTGACGGATTTATCAGGCAGTATTCGAGCCTTAACCCAAACCTGAGTCTGGGCGTGGCGGATTGCATTAGCCAATATGTTGCCGAAGAGGCGCCGCAGCTGTTCAGGGTCTGAAATGATCTCCAGTACGGGAATATCTGCTGTCACAGCAATGGCATTTTCCGCTGCATACCCGTTAAGGGACTCCATGGTAGTGGCCAGAATCTGTCCAAGATTACAGTGCTGCAAGGTATTTTTGCCTTCACTGAATTGGAACCGGGTGATATTAATCATCTCATCCACGATTGATTTTAAACGCTGGCATTCCCGGGAGATTACTTCCAATCCCTGAGCGGCCTGGGGACCAGTCAATATCCCGTCTCTTATACCTTCCGCGTATCCTTGTATGCTCATTAACGGGGTTTTCAACTCATGAGAAGTGCTCTGGAAAAAGTGCCTGAATCCCGAGTCATAGCGTTCCAGCTGCACCGCCATCTCATTGAAGGTTTGTGCCAGCTCTGAAAGTTCGTCGTCTGATTTGGGGTCCAGGCGCACGTCAAAGCGGCGCTGGGCAATGGCTTTGGCGTATTCGCGCAGAGAATTGATAGGTTTTATTATTTGACGGCTTAGCAGTAGGGCTACCGGTATGGCCACTGCCATGGCTATTACCAGGCTTTTAAAAAGCAAGGCAATGATATCGCGGTTTAATGCTTCCAGTGCGCTGATCTCCGCAAAAGTGATCACACTGCCCTTGATGTTTCCCCCTTTGGGGACGATGTGTTCTTGAACCGCGATGAAGGTGCCGCTTTGATAAATATGGAAAGCTGCCTGATCTGGCGGTGAAACAATGCCCCATTTAGGCAATACCTCCATAAAATTAGTTCCGACTGTGTATTTATCGCTGCTGCTATAGATAATGATCTTTTGGGGATTTGTAATCAGGTAGTCGCTTTCCACCGGTCGTCCGGAAAAGAACAATGATATCTGTTGTTGGCCGAGCCGCTCCTGTGGCAGCCCTAATTCAGGGCTGTGTATAGCCAGAGCCATGGCAATTGTCTTGCTCTGTTTGCTTAACCCCATCACCGCCCGGCGTTCCAGATCCTTATACATAATGGAATGAAAGGCCAGGGCAGTTATGGCGATACTGCATAACACCACAATAAAATAAGTTAATAATATGCGGCTGGTTATGCTGTTAAATTTAATCATCAAGACGATACCCGTATCCCCAAATGGTTTTGATATTCACCTGAGACTCATGTTCGCGCAGCTTCTTGCGCAGTCTCTTGACCAGGTCGTCTACCGCCCTGGTCCCGCCGACGTAATCATAGCCCCATACCCGGTCCAATAACTCCTGGCGCGTAAAGGTGCGCTGGGGCTGTTCTACCAGCAAAAGCAATAATTCATACTCTTTGGGAGTCAGCATCATTTCTCTGCCGTTAACCATTATGCGCCGATCTGTGGGGTAGATGGCGAGATTATCTATCATCTGGGTTAAACTGGCGCCTGCCCCCAGGGAAGAGCGCCTGAAAAGGGAGCGCACCCGGGCCACAAGTTCGCGCGGGCTGAAAGGTTTGGCCATGTAATCATCCCCGCCTAACTCCAAGCCCAGTATCCGGTCGACCTCTTCTCCCCGCGCCGAGATAAAAATCACCGGTACACCGCTGCGGCTGCGGATCTCCTGGCAGAAATCCAATCCGTCCCTCCCGGGGAGCATGATATCGAGGATGAACATATCCGGATAACCCGATTGCAGCCGGACCAAAACCTCTTCAACCGAAGCGAAGGTCTCAACCTGATAGCCTTCCCGCGCCAGGTACTGGCTGAGGATATAGCGTATATTCTCTTCATCATCAACTACGAAAATGGACCGCAAAACCGACTCCTCCCGCTATTTGGCTGCTATACTCCTAACCGGCTTGAAGGCATCCCGGGAATCAAGACGCCCAGGGCTTCTCAAAAGCCATTTTGGACAGGATATGCTGGTGCTTGAGTGCATTAAGCGAACGAAGGGCGTTGTCCCCTGCGATCTCCGCTGCCATTAAATCACCCCGGGCTATTAATCCTAGATTAAACTGTAAGGTTTTATAACGCAAATCTTCCTGAGCTGTCTGGCAGGTCTGTTCGGCCTGCCGGTATTGGGATTCCAGCTGTACGGTTTTGTAATAATTTGATTCTATATTTTGAATAATCTGTATCTTAGTGTCACTGGTGTTGATTTTGGTTATTGACAGGCTGTTTTCCTGAACTTCATTGGGCTGTAAAGAAGAACCGGACAGAGGAGCCAACAAATTCTGCAGTTCAGCTTTTTCAAGGTTTTTTTCAGCCAGCCATAGCTCGGGGCTGTCGTTCAAGATCCTGGTAATCTCCTGTTGCAGGTTGTCAACCTGCAGGGGATTGAAGGCTGAATCATCGACTAAAACCGGCCGCTCCGTCGAGGACTGGCCGATGGCGTTATTCAGCTTTATGTAGGCTTGTTCCAGGTCGGTTTGGCTTTCCGCCACCAGGGTCTGTTTCTGGCTGTAATCAATCTGAGCATTGTTTAGCTCCAGCTTGCTGATCAAGCCCAGCTCAAAACGGGCCAAAGCCTCCTGGCACTGATGATTGCTTTGTGCCCGGTTCTGCTGGGCTTGCTTTAATGCATCCTCTGCCAGCAAAACATCAAAATATTTTTGATAGATATCCTTTATCACCTTATCAGCGGTAACAATCCTGGACTTCTTGGACTGCTGCCAGGCGATATCACTTTCGATCAGGTTTAAATAGGCATTGGCATCGTCCTGGTAGGTGCCGTCGGCAGGGACATAAAATACGCTGGCTGCGGCCTTATCCCGCAGCAGTTCATTGCTCTCAATCTGATAATCCGCTATCTTAACGCTGCTGCTATGCTTTAGGCCTTTTTCCACGGCCTGTGTCAGCGTCAGAACGGGTTGTTCCTGCTCCGGGGAAGGTTCTTCTCCCAAAACGGAAGCTGGCCAGGACCAGCAGGAAACCGTTAACGTCAGGGCTGCCAATATGGCGGTCAATATCCGACCCGCTTGCATAGGAAAACCTCCTTTATTCAAAACGCAATGCTTCGATGGGATTGGAACGAGCTGCCTTGCTGGCAG
>DHBS01000017.1:44789-68495 GCA_002398825.1 Syntrophomonas sp. UBA4922
TGCCTTGCTGGCAGGATAGTAGCCGAAAAAGAGCCCCACCATCAGCGAAAAGCCCAGGGCAACCGCTATCAACCAGGGCGAGAGCTTGATTTGGAGATCTGCCAGAGTTCCCAGTAAAGAGCTGCCTCCCCAGCCCAAGAGTACTCCGATTATTCCTCCCCAGATACAGAGCAGCAGGGCTTCGATCAGAAATTGGGTCATAATAGCCCGGGGGGTGGCTCCTACTGCCATGCGTACCCCAATTTCCCGGGTCCGCTCGGTTACTGACACCAGCATGATATTCATAATACCGATACCCCCTACCAGGAGCGAAACCGCTGCTATGCCCCCCAAAAGAAAAGTAAATATACGGGTAGTGTCTTCTATGGTGGATAATACCTGGGCCATGTCCTGGATCATAAAGTCGTCCTCCGCACTATCCGCCAAGCGGTGACGCTGGCGCAGCAAGGTAGTGACGGCATTTTTCAGAGGTTCCAGGGATTCGGTATTGACGGCTTGAATATTGATGGTCCGCACTGCGGCGCTGCCCAGCAGTCTTTGCTGGGCAGTGGTTATGGGGATGTAAACCGAATTGTCCTGATCAGATCCGGAACCCTCCGCTCCCCTTGAAGTCAAAACCCCTATGACCGTATAGTTAAGGCCGTTTATCTGCAACTGGCTTCCCACCGGACTCTGCGCGCCGGTATACAGATTATCTACCACGGTCTGACCGATTACAGCTACCAGACTTCCCTGAGCCAGGTCTTCCTCAGTTATGAATCCGCCCAGCCGGGTAGGCCAATCTTTTATATCCTGCAGAGCCGGGACGGTACCGCTGACCGGCGCGGTCCAGGTAAGGCTGCCTACGGACAGGGTAGCCTGGGTACTTGATTCAGGGGCCACATGTTGTATCAGGGGCAGATCAGATATGGCAGCAACATCGTCCATGGTCAGCTGCGCGGTGGCGGTGGCTCCCCGCACCGGGCCGAAACCCCCTCCCGAAGTAACAATCAACAGGTTAGACCCCATACTGGCTATCCGGTCGGTTATACCTGAACTAGCCCCTTGGCTCAAGGACACCATGGTGATGACCGCGCCAACCCCAATGATAACCCCCAGCATAGTCAGAAATGAGCGCATCTTGTTGAGCAAAAGGCTGCGCCAGGCAATTTGCAGGCATGATATCAAGTCCATGTTTCTTCCACCTTATTCTCTACTTGGCCGGTATGGCTCGAAGCTGGTTTTTGACCGCTTCGGTATTAACCACCATACCATCGCTGAGGCGTATGATACGCTGGCAGTGTTGTCCGATCTCGTTTTCATGAGTAACTATTACTATAGCAAGCTGTTGTTCACGGTGCAGGTTTTGCAGTAAAGCCATGATTTCGTGGCTAGTGCTGGTATCCAGTGCTCCGGTAGGCTCATCGGCAAGAATCAGTCTGGGCCGGTTGACCAAGGCGCGGGCGATGGCTACGCGCTGTTGCTGACCTCCCGATAGCTGATTGGGGCGGTGATGCTCCCTGCCCTTGAGCCCGACCAAGTTCAACATTTCTAAAGCCCGGCGCTGGCGTTCCCTGCTCTTTATCCCCGCATAGATCAGGGGCATAGTGACATTTTCCAGGGCTGAAGCCCTTCCTAAAAGGTTGAAGTTCTGAAATACGAAGCCGATGAGACGATTGCGCAGAAATGCCAATTGCTCTGGGGCCAGGGCCATCACCTCATAACCGGCCAGGGTATATGAACCGCTGTCGGGCTTATCCAGGCAGCCCAGGAGATTCATCAAAGTTGATTTCCCTGATCCGGAATAACCCATTATGGCAGTCATCTCATGTTCCCCGATGTCCAGCGTGATGCCGCGCAAAGCTCGTACCGGGGCCCCTGCTCCGTAATAGGTCTTAACGATTTCTTCCAGTTTAATTAATGGTTGATTCATGGCGGTCCCTCTTGTGAAAAAACGGCTAAGGGCGTATCATCACAGGCGCCCCCATTCCCGGGGCACTGCGGTTATCATTGTTCCTGGTTTGAGCCGAAGCAGCCGGATTGTCCCCGCTGGCGCTGCCGCCCAGCGATGAGCCGATGATGATTTGGTCACCTTCCTGCAAACCCTCTATGACCTCAATATTTTGGCTGTCGTTCAGCCCTGTGCTTATCGCTTTTTGGACCGGCTGGTTGTTCTCTAAAACCAGCACCACTTTTTGCTGGGCTTGGTCCGCCGCTGCGGTCTGCCTGGCTGCAATACCGCTGGCAGAGGCTGCAGATCTGCCGGCTGCCGCACCGCTCCTGACATAGGACTCCGCATAAGATACAGCCATCATGGGAATAGTCAGGACATCTTTTGACGCCGCTATGATGATATTGGCGTTTACCGACATCCCTGAGCGCAACAACCCCTCGCTGTTGTCGATGATGATAATTACCGGGTAGAAATTGACATTGCTGACGGTAGTAGCTTCCGGTGAGATCTTATCCAGCTTGCCGGTAAAAGTCCTATCAGTGTAAGTTCCGCTGGTGAATTCGACCTCCTGGCCGGGTTCGAGCCGGCCCACATCGACTTCGTTGACCAGGGCTTTGAGATAGAGTTCTTCGCTGATGAGGGTGATCAATGAGGCGCTGTTGGAAGAACCTCCACTGAGGCCGGCCTGGCTGTCCACAGTGCTGATGATGCCGGAGAATGGGGCAATCAATTTGGCGCTGCTCAATTCGTTGCGGTCCATTTCCAGTTTAGCCTGGCTGCTTTCCAACTGCGCCTGTGCTGAAGCCAGGTCCAATTCAGCCTGTTTATATCCGTCCAGGGCTTCGTTGAGGGCAGACTGGGAAATAAATCCCCCGTCAAAAAGCTCTTGTTGCTGCTCCAGTTTTGTTTTGGCCTGGTCCTCTTTTCGGGTGAGATTCTGAATTTGAATCTCCTGTTGAGAGAGGTTTATCTCTGATTGCCTTACCTGGGCCAAAAGAGAAGTATCATCTTGCTCTGCCAGAACCTGGCCCTTGCTTACCTTATCTCCGGGCTGCAGGGTGATGGATTTAACATCGCCGCTGTTCTTAAACTGTAATTCTGCTCTTTCGACCGGTTCGATGGTGCCGGTAGCCTGGACTACATCCATAATTGAGCCTCTTACCGCCGAAGCAGTCAGATAACCGGCTTCAGCCGGCTTATCCATTTGCCGGTAAACTAAAAAACCGGTTGCTGCTATGACCAGCAGCACACCTATAATAATAATTGGCTTTCTAGGTTTAAATGGCTGGGGCATTACAGTTTGGGGAAGGCTTTCGTTTTCAGTCATGGGAAATTTCACCTCACAGAACCTGATCATTCCATCTCCCATGTTAAAACCCCATTGTTGCAAAATTATAAGAAAAGTGTGTAAAAACTGTGGAATGAATAAGAAGTGCAAACCTAAGCCAGTTATAGGGGAGGGTTTTAAAAATGAGTTGTGTTGCCTGGAATAAGGGCAGCCCCCTTGAAGTTTCAAGGGGGCCTATGAATCTAGCGCATCAGAACGACATTGACCGCTTTGATGGCGACTGAGATGGTATCACCGATTTGATACTGCATTTCGTGAAGCTTTTGCAATGAAAGCATCGAAGTCAAACGCTGTTCACCGCAGCGAATGGTGACCAGAGCCATAACGTCTCCAGTACTTATCCGTTCGATCACACCTGTGAACCAGTTCATCAGCCCCAGGTTGGCAGGCAGGCTGTGCAGCTGGTCTTGCCGGTCGGCAGCATCGGAAAACACTATCTGGCCGACGCCATTCATGTCTTTGTAGGCGTCGCACTCCAGGGAGGTTTGACTGCACATACTTATTGAACAGGTGTTGCATCCCGGGATTTCTCTGTATTTGTCCCAGCCGAAACCTGCATAATAGGCCTTGCATTCGGCCTCGGTCTGTGTGCAGTATCCAAATACCTCACAACTGCCGCATTCTACGTATGTATCTCTCACTCAACTTTCCCCCTATAATTCTATGTCCCCAACACGTCTGTGCAGATGCTACTTAGCCCTCCTTTCGATTTATTGTGACAGGATAGTTCCAATTTCTATTGTACTACTACAAAAAATGCTTATAAATAAAAATGCATGGTATCACATCTATTAATTCCTTGGAATGGGAAAGAAAGGAAGCGTACATTATAGAACAGTATAATTGGCACGCACAATGGCGCCGTAACATATTTTTCAGGGGTTAGCGGTTGCCTTGGGGAGAGGGGTGGGAAGTGCCGGATTGTGGACTTTGGTGTACCTTGCCGCGGGCCAACGAGGCGAAAACACCGAACAATGACAAAACAGTGAAGGTGATAAATGAAGTTCTGAGGGTGTGGGTGATCGCCGTATGGCTGGCTGAGTTTAGAGGGGTTTGGCCAACATAGATAGAGATGATCAGAGTGGCAATGGCCATGCATACGGATTGCCCTACCAAACGCATGGTACCGATGGTTGATGATGCTATGCCATAGAAACGGGGTTCGACAGAACTCATGACCGCATTGGTATTAGGCGAGGAGAACAGGGCAAATCCAAGTCCGATCAAGGGCAGAATCACCATGACCAACCACAGCGAAGTATTTTCATTGATAAAGGCTAAAACCAGCAGACACAGGGTGTTGAGGGCCATTCCGCATGAGGCCACCAGACGCGGCTCGATACGGTCGGATAAGGTGCCTGCCATAGGTGAGAATACAGCCATCAAAACCGGCTGAATCAGCAGGATCAAGCCTGCCGTCTGGGTGTCCAGGCCTCTAACAATCTGCAGGTAGATCGAAAGCAAAAAGGTCAGGGCAAAGGTGCTGCTGTAATTGATCATGGCCGCCAGATTGGAGAAGGCAAAAGCTTGATTGTCCCTAAACAGGCGTATATTGAGAATTGGGGAAAGGCTCCTCAGCTCCACCCAGGCAAAAGCGCACAGTAATGCCACTCCCAAAATTGCCAGAGCCCCTGCCCAGGTCTCGGTGGTAATAGCGGAGAGGCCGTACAATAAGGAGATCAGTCCTAAACCGTAAAATAGGCTGCCCTTCCAATCGAAGTCTTCATTGGCAGCCCCCTGCCATTCACCGCTCAGGTGATGATATATCTGATAAGCGGCAACCAGGCCCAACAAGGCGGTTAAATAAAAAATGGTTCTCCATCCCAGGTGTTGGGTCAGAAAACCTCCCAGAGCCGGTCCCAGAGTCAATCCGGTATAGGTCAGGGAAACACTCCACCCCATGGCTTTGCCGCGCTGCTGAGGCGGGTATACTGAGGTCAAAATGGCCATGCCGGTTCCAAATATCATGGCAGCGGCTACACCCTGCAAGAGGCGCCAGAAAATCAAAGTTTCCATACTGTTGGCCAGTGTGCTCAAGAGGGTAAAAAGGGTATATAAGATTGTGCCTGCCAGGTAGTACTTGCGGCGTCCTTGAATATCGGCCAGGCGCCCTAACGGCAGCAGAAATGCCGCTGACGAAAGCAAATATGAGGCGACCACCCAGCTGGACATGGTGGCCGTGCTGGCATATTCCTGCACCATTACCGGCAGGGCCAGGTTTATCGCGCTGCCCATAAAGGCAACCATGAATGAGGTGGACATGACCGCGATCAGGGCGGCCTGTTCAATAGACCTCTTGGAATCCTTTGCCATAGATTGTACCCCGTTAATGAATGTGACCTATAATATTATACCTTTTATTAAGTATTGCAACAGTAAATGTCCACCATGAATCTTATGAAGATGTTAAACATTTTATTATTACTATGCTAGAATATATACGGCGGTCGCAGCCTACCCGCCTTAAAAAAACAAGGAGGTCTGTTATATGCAGCCTAAAAATGCCCCGATATCTGTCATGTTCTTGATTATTACCTGTCTGTTTATCACCTGCCTGTTAATTACCAATATTGTGGCGGGACGCCTGGTGGATCTGGGCGGCATGGTATTAACTGCCGATCTGTTTCTTTTTCCTGTAACTTATATCTTCGGAGATGTTCTCACCGAGGTGTATGGATTCAGGCGAGCTCGCATCACCATATGGCTGGGATTTGCGGCCAACCTTTTCATGGCTGTGTTTTTCATGGCTGTTGTCAGATTGCCCTGGCCGGAGTTTTGGGAGCAAGAACCGGCCTACCTCACCGTACTGGGTTTTGCCCCGCGGTTGGTTTTAGCCTCATTGCTGGCCTATTTTGTCGGAGAATTTTCCAATGCGGTTATACTGTCCCGTTTGAAGATCTTAACCAGCGGGCGCTGGCTGTGGACCCGCACCATTGGCTCAACCCTGGTTGGTCAGGCTCTGGACACCCTGATTTTTATGTCAGCAGCTTTTTATGGCTTGTATTCTGCTCCGATCTTTATGAGCATGGTGGCGGTTCAATACGGATGGAAAGTGGCTTACGAAGTTCTGGCTACCCCGTTTACCTATGCTTTGGTAGGATGGCTGAAAAAGCGCGAGGGAGAAGTCTTCGACAATGGAATAAGCTATAATCCGTTTGCGATCACAGTCAGATCCTCATCGCAATAAGCCGGGGGCTGCTGGCACAGCCCCCGGACCGTCGACAAAAGCGAATATCTGCGTTGCTCAATAGGCCCGCTCAATCAACGTACTATTTGTACGCCTCAATCGCGGGCCTATTTCGCGCCTTGCTCTTCGCTTCCGCCGTTCGCTCTGTCCGGCTGGTTGACTTTGTCAATAAGCCGGGGGGCTGTTAACACAGCCCCCCCATGGTTCTAAGCTATATCGAAATCATCGGTTTGCCTGGTTACCAGGCGAGCGCTCTTCTTGCTGTTCAGCGTACCATTATTGCCTACAAAAACGTCTTTTGTCACTAATGTGTCCATTACTGCCGAGATTTCTTGGGCTGTAGCTGCTGCTTTGGCTCCGGCGATGCGTATGGTATGATTCTTGTTCAAGCTGGTGTTAAAACCCATCTCAATAGTGCGTTCAATGGCCATTTTAATCCCTCCTTTGCAGAGCTGGTAAGCGGCTTAACCTTCTTCGGTCAGCTCGACGGTATTTACCCGCTGAACTGCCAGACAGGCGGATTCGTGCAGACTGATGATGCCTTCAGCCGCCTCAAAAACGTCCTCATCATTAGCCGAGTTTTTGAGGTTGCCGTACTGTCTTTTCCTGGTTACTTGCCGACCAAATTCATCCAAGCCAGCGTCCATGACTAAAACCAAATCACTGGCTACCGGCGTTGCCACAATTGCCATGAAAATCACCTCCTCCAAGTAATGGGAGCGATGCTCCTGCATCAATGTTAAGCTGAGATTCTCGTTAAGTCGAAGACGGGATCCCCATAAAATACCCCTGCAAGTCGAGGACGATGACCAGAGTCGGACAGAACGGCCCGGATGAAACCATATTCCGGGTTTTCCCGTCGTAATCGAACCTGCTTCCTTATCGACCCGGAAGTAAAAGGAATCGCCCGCCAGGATAGCGAAGTAGTGTTCAATTTTACATATAAGGAGTCGGCGCCATGAATAAGCCAAGCCATCAGATCGACCAGATAGTGCGCACCCTGGCAAACTCACCCAATACCGTGGTGGTCACCGGTGCAGGCATCAGCACCGAAGCGGGGATACCTGATTTTCGGGGTCAAAACGGAATTTATCGTCAATTGGGTGAAGACCGGGTTATGAGTATAATAAACATCGAAACTTTTAATAATAATCCCCGGCTGTTCTATGATTTCTATAACCAGCATTTTATTTTTCCTACCGTCGAGCCCAGCAAGGCCCATTATATGCTGGCTGAAATGGAGAAAAACGGCTTTATTAAAGGAATTGTCACGCAGAATATAGATGGGCTGCATGAGAAGGCTGGAAGCCGCCGGGTGGTGGCGGTTCATGGCAACAGCGAACGCTATGTTTGTACCAATCGGCATTGCGGGGAGCTTTTCAGCTGGGCTGGAGTACGCGAACAGGGCGTCATTATTCCCACCTGTGACCAGTGCGGTTCGATTTTAAAGCCGGACGTGATTCTTTTCGGTGAGCCTATCAAATCTTTTACCGATGCCCAGGATTTGATAATGGGGGCACGGACTTTGCTGGTTATCGGGTCGTCACTGACAGTATATCCTGTGGCAGGCTTTGTAAGGGCCTTCAGCACTTTTTATCAGGACTTGATCATAATAAACCGGGGACCAACCCAATTGGATCACGCTGCCCTGGTGAAAATCGACGGCCCCAATACCGGCGAGACTTTAGAAGAAATCAACCATTGCCTGAACCTGATAGGTTGACAAAGGCCAACGCCGCCAGGAAAAAAAACGGTTCATCCCTGTAAAGATGAACCATTTTGGCGGGATCAGGACAATCGATTAGTCCATGGGCCCGCCTTCCCAGTATTGCCGGATTTTGCGTAAGGCGTAGCCACCGAAAAACAATCCGTTGACAAAAGCCAAAGGAATGGCCATAGCCCCAAACCAATGGAATTTTTGTCTCAAGTCTTCTTTGCCGTCGGTAGTCCGGTATCTTGTCATATGCTTTCCCTCCTTCTAGAGTAGTTTAAGCATATGCAAGTGGTTTATTTCAGGATTTGTATGGCCTTACTTGTTCAATAAGGTGGGGATTACTTTTTTTAGCAACAAAAACAACAGCGTGCCGCCAAAAATAATAATCAGAAGCAGGGACACTATTTTAACAAACATGAAAAACCTCCGGCTTTTTTGTTAGCTTGCCGGAAAACGCGGTGAGATATGCGATAAATAGGTTTTGTTTGCGGGGATTATGCCAGGACGTATTCTCTTAAATTCAACTTATCAATGTCGTCGCCATTTAAGGCTCGAATGACCATAATAGTGGCAAATTGGGATAAATCGATCATATGAGTGCGGCTGAGGCGCCTTCCGGTGTTGTCCACAATGATGCGAATAACCGGACGGGTGGGTACAACTTTATTCACTTCCATAACTATGCCTATATAGCCGGTGCTGATTTCCACCAAACTCCCTACCGGATAAATGGCTATATTTGAAACCAAAGCAGTTACGAAGTTGGGATCCAGATAGACCCCGGACATACGCTCCAATATGGTTAAGGCTTGATTGACCGTGTAAGAAGGGCGATAAGGCCGATCAGCCAGCAATGCATCATAGACATCGGCCACAGCCACGATGCGTGCATATTCATGAATAGACTCGCCTCTCAGGCCGCGGGGATACCCCTGGCCATCCCAGCGCTCATGATGCTGAAAGGCTATGTGGGCGGAGAGCAGAGAAAGGTCGGCATAGTTCCTCAGCATTTCGAAGCCGTAGTTGGTATGACGCTTTATCTCATCGAATTCCTGACGGCTGAGGTCATCCGGTTTGTTGAGAATTTCTGAATCGATTTTGGTTTTGCCGATATCATGAAGCAGTGCGCCAACCCCGAGTTCAGTCAGCCGGGCTTTGTCAAAATGCAAAGTAATGCCGGTCATAATAGATAGAACGCATACATTTACCGAGTGGGCAAATAGATAGTCGTCAAAGGCGCGAATGTCAGTCAGTTGCACCAGAATATCGTCAGAGGCCAGCAACTCGTCAATGATACTGTTAACGATGCTAGCCACCCGGTTTATGTCAAGTTTGAGGTGATCATGCAGGTTTATAAAGCTCGCTTTGACCATTTCTATGGTTTCCAGACGAACCTTTTCCGGTATTACGTCCTCTGGCTCCACTGTCTCAGGCACGTATTGCTCACGAATATATACCGAAGCGATGCCCAGTTCATCCAGGCGTTTGATGGCGTCAACTGTCAGTACCATGCCTGCCTGGGCTAGAACATGGGCATTGCCGTAGTAAACGGAACGCGCTACCACCATGTTTGGTTTCAGGTGTTTGATCTTAATTCTTCTCAAAATACCACCCGATCAACAAAGAATGTCATTCTTCCCATTATTTCTTTATTACTGTTATACTTCCTGCCTGGACCAAGAAAAAAATTGCATAATACACAATAATTGCTCCTATTAAAGAATCATATGTTGAAAAATGACTGCGGCGGGGTTTGCCGGGATGGTTTGCCAATCACCCCGCGAAGTGTTAAATTACAATTACATTTATAGATGGTAAAGGAACCTGGCATGAGAAACCGCAAAGGATTACCCATTAATTATTTTAAGGATATTATCAGCGATCTCCGTCAATTGTCGGGAAGCAATGAAGGCCGTCTCTTTATGCTGGACTTATTCGAGGAGGTTCCGCATGAAACCCGGCCTTTAATCTTGGAGGGTTTGTCAGCTTTCCGCGAAGAGGCGGTCATAGAGTTTATCGAAGTGATAAAACTTGAGTTTGACAAGGAATATAAGCAATTATGCAACCGGGTTTTAGATAAAATGCACCTGGCGGGTATGCCCAGGTCAGTATTGGCCCCCTTTCAAGGGACATTTTACAAGGCCTATGCTTCCTGCACCAGGCATACCGGCCGGGTAACCCTGGACGTAGCCTGGAAAATCGGCCGAAAGAACTTGCATGTGGAATGCTTCTACCTTACTTTCAACAGCGACGGCATACATAGCTTCTTCCTGGTTGAAAATATGCTGCCGGCTCAGTATGACCGGGATCGCAAAAACCTGCCGGATATGACGGAAATCAGTTTGGATGAAGCCTGTTTCCTGGTCTCCCAGGCCTATCACCACAACCTCCGCCATATGAGCCGCCCGGCTCTGGGGCGCTTTCTGTATCAAAAGTATCTGTTTGAAAAAAGCGATCTCGGTTCTGAGCGCGAACGGAACCTGGTTCGCCTTCTGTCGGCGAAATTGAACCCACGCCAGCTGGTTAACAGCATATTTCACGCTTATAAATATCATGATTGGGATTATATTCTGTGCTTGCTCCGTGAAGCGGCATTTGGGCTTAAAACCGATTTTGAAATGGATGCGATCATGAACTCCGCGGCAATATTTATTGAGGGCGGAGCCTGCAAAGAGCAGGGCGATGTTGATAGACCCATTGTTGGGGCCTATTCCATCGTCATTGAAGCAGGGGAGTTCTATTACCGCGAATACCTGGTGGGGTTGATTAAAACAGAAGATAGCTGGTTGATCGAATCATTTGAAGAAACTTACAAAAATTGTTGCAGCACCAAGTATAATCCTTTTAGTGATCCCGCCTTTTGCCGGGTATATGAGATTATTGATCTGGAGCAGCTGCTTGCCAAACTGGATGACCTGGACGGGGTAAGGGAAGTTAAGGAACTGCCTGATGGAATGCATATGCGCCTGACTTATCGCGAAGAGGATTTTAACTGCGGGGTATCATTTATGAGCGGCGTAGTTGCCGACCTGGTAGTGAACGGGGATGAATTTGTGGTAATCTGCCAGGATGATGATAACCTAAACGGCCTCCATGATTTTCTGGAGGATGAGGTTAGTTGCGTTCTATTAAGAGAGGATTATCAGGTGAATGTGCTCACCGCCTTTCGTTATTTGGGCGGGCAGTATGTAAGCTTCGAAGATGTGCTTTTGGAACCGGGCAGTGAGGCGGCTTGTGATGACGGCATGCGCTTGATAAGCGCGCACTATCATATCAAGGACCGGCAAAGAGTCGTAGAAAGACTGGAAACCATGGGAAAAGACTTCTGTTTCCAGGGTAGAGATTTCCAGCTCTATTATCAGGTGGAGGCCTCTGCCCACGGACCGGCTTTTGAGGCTGAGTACATTATGGGGTCAAATTGGATAGCCGTTTCCACCTTTGGAGACAGTGACATGGCCCGGGTCAGACAGCAATTTGAAGCCGATATGTATGGGTGCCTGGAGTTCGATGGCATGGAGATCCGGGAAGATGGCATCTTCGATATACTTACGGCTGACCTGAAAAAAGCTTATCCTCAGCTTTCAGCCATACTGAAAGAACTATATTTAAACAAGTGGGTGCATTCTCACCTCAGCCTCTTACAGGGGATGAGCCCCTCCGAGGCCCGGCAGACCGAGGAGGGCAACCGTCTGTTGTGGGCTTTGTACAAGAAGATCAAGCGCAGGGAAGGGAACCGTCATCTAAGCGGAAAGCCTAACAATATCATACTGAAAGAATACATTCGCAAAATCGAGCAGAAATGACAGCTAATGCGACGTATACTATTGACAAACAGCGGTATGATTCAATATACTTGATGAATATTAAATAATGAATTAATCACACCGAGGAAGGGACTTGACACCTGAAATCACTTGATTACAGAGAAGCTGGCCATGT
Source organism: Syntrophomonas sp. UBA4922 (assembly GCA_002398825.1). Classification (GTDB taxonomy): domain Bacteria; phylum Bacillota; class Syntrophomonadia; order Syntrophomonadales; family Syntrophomonadaceae; genus DTU019. Next base: position 56,911 of record DHBS01000017.1, read on the forward strand.
GCTGAAAGCCAGTATCAACATTTCTGGTGGTGATCATCCCGGAGGAGCAATCTGAAAGGCTTGCCTGAGTAGGTGCTGCCGGACGCAAAAGTCCGTTATCAAGACAGTGTGCCGGAAAGCACGCGCTGTAAGTGGTCGCATGGGCGACAAACAGGGTGGTACCGCGGGAGATTCCTCTCGTCCCTGACCGGGACGAGGGGATTTTTATATTCTTTTATAGCTTGCAAACAGAAACTTGTTGAGCAGGTTGGGCTATCTAAGGAAGGTGATCGGGGTGAAAAGCGACACAATTAAATTGGGGCTGGAAAAGGCTCCCCATCGATCTTTATTCAGGGCCATCGGCCTTAGCGATGAAGAGATCAAAAGACCTCTGATCGGCATAGTTAACTCGCACAATGATATCGTGCCAGGTCATATTAACTTGGACAAAATCGGGGAAGCGGTTAAAGCGGGAGTGCGCGTGGCAGGGGGAACTCCCCTGGAATTTCAGACCATAGCAGTCTGCGACGGCATCGCTATGAACCACCTGGGTATGAAGTATTCTCTGGGCAGCCGGGAGCTGATCGCCGATTCAGTGGAGATTATGGCTACCGCCCATGCCTTTGACGGACTGGTATTCATACCCAATTGCGATAAGGTGGTGCCGGGCATGCTGATGGCTGCGGCGCGTTTAAATATTCCCGCCATCTTTGTCAGCGGGGGCCCAATGCTGGCCGGCAGGTCAGGTGATAAAGGCCTGACCTTAACCCAGGTATTTGAGGGAGTAGGTGCGGCGGCTGCCGGAAAAATGACTCCTGAGGAGCTGGCCCGGTTGGAAGAGAGCGCCTGCCCTACCTGTGGTTCCTGTGCCGGGATGTTTACCGCCAATTCCATGAATTGTTTAACCGAGGCCCTGGGAATGGGCCTGCCAGGGAATGGCTCTATCCCCGCGGTTTATTCCGAGCGGATTCGATTGGCCAAAACCGCAGGCATGAAGATCATGACCCTGGTAGAAAAAGATATCAAACCCGGTGATATCCTGACTGAGGCGGCTTTCTCGAATGCCATGCGCCTGGATATGGCCATTGGCTGTTCAACCAATTCTGTCCTGCATTTGATGGCCATCGCTCACGAAGCGGGTGTATTTATAGATTTGAACCTTTTCAATGAAATCAGCGCTTCAACTCCTAATCTTTGCCGTCTGAGCCCCGCCGGGCATCACCATATGGAAGACCTCTACCAGGCCGGCGGCATTCAAGCCATGTTCAGTGAACTCGACAAAAAGGGCCTGATCGATAAAGAAGCCCTGACTGTTACCGGAACAGTTGTAGGAGACAACATCAAAGATGCCGCAGTGCGCAATTATGATGTGATCCGGTCCATAGACCAGCCCTACAGCCCCAGCGGCGGTTTGGCCATGCTTTTTGGCAATTTGGCGCCAGAGGGGGCCGTGGTCAAAAAGAGCGCAGTGGCTGAAGAGATGATGCGGCATACGGGACCAGCCCGGGTATTCGACTCTGAAGAACAAGCCGTAGCGGCTATTCTCAATCAGAAAATTGTACCCGGAGATGTTATTGTCATTCGCTACGAAGGCCCCAAAGGCGGACCAGGTATGAGAGAAATGCTGACTCCAACCTCGGCAATTGCCGGTATGGGTTTGGATAAGGAGGTGGCATTAATTACCGATGGGCGATTTTCCGGGGCTACCCGGGGAGCATCCATTGGGCACGTATCCCCTGAAGCAGCTTCAGGGGGCTTGATTGGCCTGATTGAAGAAGGCGATCTAATCGAGATCGATATACCTGGGTGCCGACTACAACTGCTAGTAGACGACGGCATTATCGAAAAGAGGAGCAGCCTCTGGAGAGAGCCGGAGCCCCGAATAAAAAAAGGTTATATGAAACGATATGCTCAATTGGTACAATCAGCCAGTACAGGAGCCATATTTAAAGAATGATTTCAATATGGCAAGCGTAATAAAACCGGCGGGCCAAGAGCCCGCCTTTGCTTTATAACTGGCTGGGCGCTTTTGTATCATAAACGTGAGGTTTAAGCGGGAGTTGGAAGAATTTACGGAGGTGATTTTATGAATTGTAAAGGTGCTGAAATCCTGATTAATAGTCTTAAGGAACAAGGGGTGGACACCATCTTCGGCTACCCCGGTGGGGTTGTTCTACCTATATATGATGTCCTCTATGATTCTGATATCAAACATATTTTGGCCCGGCACGAACAGGGCGCTGCTCACGCCGCTGACGGATATGCCCGGGCCTCTGGGAAAACCGGGGTGTGTATCGCCACCTCGGGGCCCGGCGCCACTAATCTGGTTACCGGAATTGCCACCGCCAATATGGATTCAATCCCCATGGTCTTTTTCACCGGGCAGGTGGCGTCACACCTCATCGGCCGGGATGCTTTTCAGGAAGCCGACATAACCGGCATCACCCTGCCTATCACCAAACACAACTACCTGGTTGAACGCACCGAGGATGTGGAGCAGGTAGTAAAAGAGGCCTTCTACATTGCCAGAACTAACCGGCCCGGTCCGGTAGTGGTCGACTTGCCCAAGGACATCATGGATAAGAGCATTGACTTTACTAGCGACAAATCAGAGGTTTTCATCCATAGCTACCGGGTGATGAAAGGCTTTAACGCCGGACAGGTGATTAACGCGGTGGAACTGATCAAACAGGCTCAGCGTCCGGTAATCTATGCCGGCGGCGGGGTTATCATCTCCGAAGCGTCGGAAGAACTCAGGGAACTGGCGGAAAAGCGTAAAATACCAGTCACTACTACCTTGATGGGTATGGGGGCTTTCCCCGGCAACAATTATCTGGCCTTGGGCATGCTGGGCATGCATGGCACCAAATACGCCAATTATGCGGTGTCAGAATCAGATCTTTTGATAGCCGTAGGGGTGCGCTTTGACGACCGGGTCACCGGGAAGATCGAAGCCTTTGCCCCGCACGCCAAGGTGATCCACATCGATATTGATGCTGCCGAGATCGGCAAAAATGTGGCGGTTGACATACCTATCGTGGGACAGGTAAAAGAGGTTTTGCAGGCCATTAACCAGCGCTTGGAAGCTGTTGAAGAGCTGAGCGAATGGCATCATACCATCGATCGATGGAAACTGGAGTATCCCCTGCGCTATCCGGCTTCATGTGAAGGACGCATCATGCCGCAGCATGTCATCGAGAGCATTTACGATATGACTCAAGGCGATGCCGTCATCACCACCGAAGTAGGTCAGCATCAGATGTGGGCGGCTCAATACTATAAATTCAAAAACCCCAGAAGCTTTATCAGCTCAGGGGGACTCGGCACTATGGGCTATGGATTTCCGGCCGCCATCGGCGCCAAAATAGCCCGCCCAGACATGACCGTGATCGATATCGCCGGAGACGGCAGCATTCAGATGAATATTCAGGAACTGGGCACCGCCATGCAGTATAAAGTACCGGTGATTGTTTGTATTCTCAACAATCAATATCTGGGTATGGTCAGGCAATGGCAAGGCCTGTTTTATAAAAAGCGTTATTCTAATACCGATATCAGCCTGCAGCCTGACTTTGTTAAAGTGGCCGAGGCCTACGGAGCGGTGGGTATGCGGGTGACTGAGACCGATCAGGTCAAAGATGCTTTAAGGGAAGCCATGAAGGTGGGAGATCGTCCCGTCTTTATCGATTTCGTGGTGGAAAGGGAAGCCGATGTCTACCCCATGGTGGCCCCGGGAGAATCCCTCATTAATATGATCGGGGGTGACGAATAATGAAGCATACACTGGCGGTTACAGTCGACAATAAACCCGGGGTCCTGACCCGGGTGACCACCATGTTCCGCAGAAGGGGTTTCAATATCGATAGCCTCACCGTAGGGGCCACCGAGAATCCTACCATTTCACGGATGACGATCGTGGTGGAGGGCGACGACCAGATTATCGAGCAGGTCACCAAGCAGCTTTACAAACTGGTCAATGTGATTAAAATTGTGGATGTTACCAATGAACGGGCGGTAGAACGCGAATTAGTACTTATCAAAGTCAAGGCCGATGCCAGCGTGCGCGCTGAAGTCATGCAGATCGTGGAGATATTCCGCGCCCGCATCGTAGATATCGGCAAAAATAACTTAATTATTGAAGTAACCGGGGATTCCGCCAAAATTGACGCTATAGAAGAAGCCCTGCGGCCTTTCGGCATCTCCGAGCTGGTGCGTACCGGCAAGATCGCCATGCTGCGGGGGGGGTGCAAAGGATAAAAAAAGATATTTGGGTTATGCTGGTAGCAGATGCTGACCCCCGGTACAGCCGGGGGTAGACATAATAATAAGGAGGATGTTGACAATGGCTAAAATGTTTTATGATGCTGACGCCAACCTGGATCTGCTTAGAGGGAAAACCGTGGCTGTGATGGGTTTCGGTTCCCAGGGCCATGCCCAGGCTCAGAACCTGCATGAGAGTGGAGTCAACGTGGTGGTGGGGCTGCGCAAGCCCTTTGACGATTTTACCGAAGAAGAATGGAACAAAGTCATTGCCGCCGGAATTCAGCCTCTGACCGTTTCGGAAGCGGCTCAGGCAGCAGATATTATTCAGGTGCTTCTTCCTGACGAAACTCAGGCCAGGGTTTATAATGAACAGATTAAGCCCCACCTCACCGAAAGCAATGCCCTGGGCTTCTCGCACGGCTTTAACATTCATTTCGGCCAGATTGTTCCGCCTGCCTTTATCGATGTTTTCATGGTGGCCCCCAAAAGCCCGGGCCATCTAGTAAGAAGGATGTACACCAAAGGCGCCGGAGTACCGGGCTTGGTTGCCGTTCAGCAGGATTACAGCGGAAAAGCCAGAGACCTGGCCCTGGCCTATGCCTGTGGAATAGGCTGCACCCGGGCTGGCGTTATTGAAACCAGCTTTAAGGAAGAAACGGAAACCGATTTGTTCGGCGAACAGTGTGTACTTTGCGGCGGGGGGACCCAACTGGTCAAGACTGGATTCGAAACCCTGGTTGAAGCCGGTTACCAGCCGGAGATAGCCTATTTCGAATGCATGCATGAGCTAAAACTGATCGTGGATCTGATGTATGAAGGCGGCATGGGCTATATGCGTTATTCCATAAGTGATACCGCCGAATGGGGCGACTATACTAAAGGACCGGATGTCGTCGGCCCTGAAGCCCGCCAGGCTATGCAGCAGGCCTTAACAGACATTCAGGAAGGCCGTTTCGCCAAGAACTGGCTGCTGGAGAACCAGGTGGGCAGACCGCAGTTTAATGCCCTTAAACGCCGCAACCGTGAACACCTCATCGAAGAGGTGGGAGAAAAATTGCGGGCTATGATGCCCTGGCTGAAAGAGACCAAATAGAGGTTCAAATATTTATATAATCGGGGGGTGCAGGATGTCTGCCAAAGATCGTATTTACCTGTTTGACACTACGCTCCGGGATGGGGAGCAATCTCCGGGGGTGAGCCTGAATGTGGAGGAAAAGCTGGAGATAGCTCATCAGCTGGCCCGGCTGGGTGTCGATATTATCGAAGCCGGCTTTCCCATAGCTTCACCAGGCGACTTTGACGCGGTAAAGGCCATAGCCCGTGCGGTCAAAGGCGCGGTAATCGCCGGGTTGTGCCGTGCCAACCGGGAGGATATCGACAGGACCTGGGAGGCCGTTAAAGACGCCGAAACTCCCCGTATACATACTTTTCTGGCTACTTCTCCCATACATCTGAAATATAAGCTCAAGAAATCCCGGGAAGAGGTTCTGGTTCAAGCGGTTGAGGCCGTCAAGTATGCCAAGAAGTTTTGCCATGATGTGGAATTCTCCGCAGAAGACGCCTCCCGCAGCGATATGGATTTTCTGGCCCGGGTTACAGAGAACGTAATTGCCGCAGGCGCCACCGTTGTCAACCTCCCCGACACTGTAGGCTATGGCATCCCCGAGGAATTCGGGCGCTTCATTAAAGAGCTCATGAGCCGGGTGAAAAACGTGGATGAAGCCATTATCAGCGTTCATTGTCATGACGATTTGGGTCTGGCGGTGGCAAATTCCATGGCGGGAATCCTGAATGGGGCCCGCCAGGTGGAGTGTGCCGTGAACGGTATCGGGGAGAGGGCCGGAAATGCCGCCCTGGAAGAAATCATAATGGCCTTGTACACCCGCTATGATTACCTGAAAAAGACCACCGGGATCAATCATGGGGAGATTTATCGCACCAGTCGTTTGGTGAGCAGTTTGACCGGCATGCAGGTTCAGCCCAATAAGGCCATAGTGGGGAAAAATGCCTTTGCCCATGAGTCTGGTATCCATCAGGACGGCATGCTCAAGGAGAGAACTACTTATGAAATCATGAGCCCGGAATTGATCGGAGTAAGCCAGAGCCAGCTGGTTTTGGGCAAACACTCGGGGCGCCACGCCTTTAAAGAGCACATGGAATCTCTGGGCTACACTTTGAATGATGAGGAATTGGCCCGGGCTTTCAATGGTTTCAAGATAATCGCCGACAAAAAGAAACAGGTCACCAATGATGATCTGGAGGCTCTGGTCAAGGACAAAGTCTATGCTATTCCGGAAAGATTCAGCCTGGAATACCTGCATGTGGTCAGCGGCAGCACGGTATTGCCTACCGCCACCGTGAGTTTGAAAATCGAAGACAAGGTATTCGATGCCGCCGCTACCGGGGACGGCCCGGTAGACGCCGCCTGCCGGGCAGTGGATAAGATCACTGACCATTATGGCAAAATGCTGGACTATAAACTCAGCGCGGTGGGCGGGGGTAAAGACGCCCTGGGTGAAGTGGTGTCCCACATTCAAATTGACGGCAAGGTATATAATGGCCGGGGCCTCAGTACCGATATCATTGAAGCCAGTGTCAAATCATACATAAACGCTATAAACAAGCATTATTACGAGGTACAAAGACGAGATAAGGAAATCTAGCCTCCAGGAAAGGAAGACCTCAAGATATGGGAATGACGATAACACAAAAGATCCTGGCTGACCATGCCGGAAAAAAGGCGGTGGAAGCGGGTGAACTGATCAACTGCCGGGTCGATGTCGTCCTGGGCAATGACGTCACTGCTCCGGTGGCTATTTCCGAATTTGAAAAGCTGGGAAAAGAAGAAGTATATGACCGGGAAAAGATTGTGCTGGTTCCCGACCACTTCGCACCCAACAAGGATATTAAATCCGCCGAGCAGTGCAAAATCATGCGTGAATTCGCCCGGGCCAAAGGGATAAAAAATTACTTTGAAATCGGGCAGATGGGTATTGAGCATTGCCTGCTGCCGGAGCAGGGCCTGGTGCTGCCCGGCGATGTCATAATCGGAGCCGACTCGCACACCTGCACCTACGGCGCCCTAGGCGCATTCGCGACCGGAGTGGGATCCACTGATATGGCTGCGGCCATGGCCACCGGGGAAGCCTGGTTTAAAGTGCCGGAAACAATCAAATTCGTATATTATGGCAAGCTTCCCGCCTGGGTGGGAGGCAAGGACTTGATCCTCCACACCATAGGGGATATCGGTGTGGACGGGGCCCGCTATATGGCTATGGAGTTCTGCGGTGAGGCCATCTCCTCATTATCAATGGACAACCGTTTTACGATGGCCAACATGGCTATTGAAGCAGGCGGGAAAAATGGCATCATCGTCCCGGACGACGTCACTGCGGAATATATAAAAAACCGGGCCCGGCGGCCTTACCGCTTCTATCAGTCTGACGACGACGCCCTTTATTATGAGATAAGGGAATATGACGTTTCCGCCCTGGAACCGGTAGTGGCTTTTCCGCATCTGCCTGAGAACACCAGAAAAGTAAGCGAGGCCCAGGGAGTGAAAATTGATCAGGTAGTGATCGGGTCATGCACCAACGGGCGTCTGGAAGACCTGGAGATCGCGGCCCGAATCTTGAAAGGCAAAAAAGTGCATCCTGAAATGCGGGTCATCGTCTTTCCGGGTACGCAGCAGATTCTGTTGGAAGCGATGCGCCGCGGTTATATCGAGACCTTTATCGAAGCCGGAGCTGTTGTCAGCACACCTACCTGCGGACCGTGCCTGGGAGGTCATATGGGAATTCTTGCTAAAGGGGAGCGCGCCCTGGCAACCACCAACCGCAACTTCGTAGGCCGCATGGGGCACCCTCAGAGTGAGGTATATCTGGCCAGTCCGGCGGTTGCTGCAGCCAGCGCCATCACCGGGGAAATAACCCCGCCCTGGCAAGTCTGATCTGTTTCAACTCAACAGGAAGATAACAAAAGAGGTGTGACAAATGAAATATACAGGCAAGATTTATAAATTCGGCCCTGATGTGGATACCGATGCCATCATTCCGGCCAGATACCTGAATACTTTCGATCCGCTGGAACTGGCCCAACACTGTATGGAAGACGCTGATCCCACCTTTCCGTCCAAGGTGAAGCCCGGTGATATAATCGTTGCCGACAAAAACTTCGGATGCGGCAGTTCCCGTGAGCATGCCCCTATCGCCATCAAGGGAGCCGGGGTCTCCTGTGTGGTGGCCCGCTCTTTTGCGCGTATATTTTATCGCAACAGCATCAATATCGGGCTGCCTATTTTGGAATGCGAGGAAGCCTTTGATGGAATGGAGGAGGGAGACCAGATCGAAGTGGATCTGGAAACCGGCCACATCACCAATTTAAGAAGCGGCATCTCTTATCAAGCCCAGCCTTTCCCGCCCTTCATGCAGGAGATTATGGCCCAAGGCGGCCTCATCAATTACGTAAAAGAGAAAGCCCGAACTGAGTAATTATCGATTTAGTCTGTAGATGATACATGAAAGGAACGGATCTGAATGTATAGAATAGCGGTTTTGCCCGGTGACGGCATCGGAGTGGAAATTGTTCCCCAGGCGGTTAAGACCCTGGAAGCCGTCGCGGCTCGTTATGGTCACCAGTTTGAATTTAAAGAAGCCCTGGTGGGAGGGGCCGCCTATGATGCCGTCGGCCATCCCCTGCCGGCGGAGACCCTGGCCTTGTGCAAGTCTTCTGATGCGGTTCTCCTGGGGGCTATCGGGGGGCCTAAATGGGATCAGCTGCCTGTTGAACTGCGCCCGGAGATCGGGGCGTTATTGCCCTTGCGCAAGGAACTGGAACTGTTCGCCAACCTCAGGCCCTGCATCCTTTTCCCCGGTCTGCTGCAGGCTTCTACATTAAAGGAGGAGGTCATCAGTGGGGTCGATATCCTGGTGATCCGTGAACTCACCGGCGGTTTGTATTTCGGGGAAAAGAAACGCGAAATGACTGCCGATGGCGGCCAGCAGGCTACCGACATCCTCACTTATTCCACTTATGAGATCGAACGCATCGTCAGATTCGCTTATCAGGCGGCCCGGCAGCGCCGGGGGCAGTTGTGTTCGGTGGATAAAGCCAATGTATTGGAATCATCCCGCCTGTGGCGGGAGGTGGTAAGCCAGTTGGCCCGGGAGTATCCGGATGTGGAAACCACCCATATGTACGTAGATAATTGCTCTATGCAGTTAATCCGTTATCCCCGTCAGTTTGACGTCATTGTCACCGAGAATATGTTTGGGGACATTTTAACTGACGAAGCATCCATGCTGACCGGTTCCATCGGGATGCTTCCCAGCGCGTCGATTGGCGGAGCGGTGGGACTTTATGAACCTTCTCACGGCAGCGCGCCGGATATAGCCGGACAGAACAAGGCTAATCCTTTGGCCACCATACTTTCAGCCGCTATGATGCTGCGTTACTCATTCGGTCTTGCTGAAGAGGCTCAGACTGTGGAAGCCGCGGTGCGCAGCGTGTTGCAGGACGGCTACCGCACTCCCGACTTAATTCAGGCCAGCCTGAATGATGCCGGAATCAAAGCAGCCGACACCGTAACCATGGGCGACCTGGTCGCAGAGCGTATCACTGCTCAATAATAAGTAATGGAATATTTGATGAGGAGGATTTTGAAATTGGGGATAAAACGCGGGTAGCCGTATATGACACCACCTTGAGGGACGGCGCTCAGGGGGAAGGCATCTCCCTTACCGTCGATGACAAGTTAAAGATCGCTGCCAAGCTGGACTATCTGGGCATTGCTTATATCGAAGGCGGCTGGCCGGTAAGCAATCCCAAGGATATGGAGTTTTTCAGCCGTATCCAGGAGATCAAGCTCAATAATTCGAGAATTACAGCTTTCAGCGCCACCCGCAAGCCCGGCGTGGCCGTAACCTCGGACAATAACATCAAAGCGGTTTTGGACTCAGGGGTCAAAACCGCGACTATTTTCGGCAAAACCTGGGATTTCCACGTTATCAAAGCATTGGAAACCAGTTTGGACGAAAACCTCAATATGATCAGGGACAGTATTGGCTACCTGGCCAGCCAGGGCCTGGAAGTCATATTTGACGCCGAGCATTTTTTTGATGGATACAAGGATAATCGTGATTACGCGCTGCAGGTCCTGGAAAGAGCGGCCCAGGCCGGGGCGGTATGCCTGGTGTTGTGCGACACCAACGGGGGCACCATGCCCTGGGAAACCAGCTTGATTGTAGAAGACGTCAGGCAGCACTTCGATATACCTCTGGGGATTCATGTGCATAACGACTCGGGTCTGGCGGCAGCCAACACCCTTATGGCAGTGAAAGCCGGGGCGTCCCACGTTCAGGGGACTATTAACGGCTACGGGGAGCGCTGCGGAAATGTGGACCTGTGTACGGTAATACCCAGCCTGGAGCTTAAAATGGGTTATCGTGCCGTCCCGGCAGGAAACCTGAGAAGATTGACGGAAGTATCGCGTTATATCAGTGAGATTGCCAATATGCCTCATCATAACGATCAGCCCTATGTAGGACACGGGGCCTTTGCGCATAAAGGGGGCATTCATGTCAGCGCCATGTTAAAGGATACCCTGACCTACGAGCACGTCAATCCCGAGGATATTGGCAACCATCGCCGGGTTCTGGTTTCCGAGCTTTCTGGTTTATCCAACCTGTTGTATAAAGCCAAAGAATTCAATATCGATGTCAATGCTTACGACAGTGAAACCCGCAAGGTGATCCGGCAGATTAAAGAACTTGAAAACCAGGGTTTCCAGTATGAAGGCGCGGACGCCTCTCTGGAGCTGTTATTGCGCAAAGCTTTCAGCCAATTCACCGACTATTTCCAGTTAAAAAACCTCAAAGTCATCCTAGAGAAAAATGAGGAAGACCAAACCACCTCTGAAGCGATGGTTAAGATTGAAGTCGGCAGTCAGGTTTACCACACCGCAGCCGACGGGGACGGCCCGGTCAACGCCCTCGATAATGCCCTGCGCAAAGCATTGAACGAGGTTTATCCGGCTATCAAAGATATGCACCTGACCGATTACAAAGTCAGGGTATTGGATGGCAGTGAGGCTACTGCAGCCAGGGTCCGGGTTCTGATAGAAACCGCAGACGGCACTGATAAGTGGAGTACGGTGGGAGTGTCGGAAAACATAATCGAAGCTTCCTTTCAAGCCCTGGTTGACAGCATCAACTACATGCTGTTAAAGCGGGGAAAATAATAAGCCTGGTCATTCAACTAGGGGTGTCGGGGGGGCGGGGGGGGTGGCGAAAAAAAGTCCCCACAAACCCCCCCCCCCCCCCACCCCCCCCCGGCCCCCCCCCCCC
>DHBS01000017.1:68587-91170 GCA_002398825.1 Syntrophomonas sp. UBA4922
ACAACAATTGTTGTCAACAACCCCGTCCCCCCGACACCCCTATTGATGAGGCTGTTTCAAAAGGGGCAGCCTCCAAAATTGCAGGCTCAGATACCAGATGGTATAGTTAATACAACAGGGAAATAATAACCATTCAGGGGGTGCTAAAGTGAAGGCAATGATAATGGCAGCAGGAGTTGGGTCGCGTTTAATGCCCCTGACCATGCATGTTCCCAAACCGATGATACCGGTGGCCAACCGGCCTTTAATGGATAATATTGTATGCTGGCTCAAAGAGCAGGGCTTCGATTCTCTGATCTGTAATCTTCATTATCACCCCAAAGCCATTCGCGGCTATTTCGGCGACGGCCGCGACTGGGGTGTCAACCTGGATTATTCGCTGGAGCATGAATTGCTGGGAACCGCCGGCGGGGTGAAAAACTGCGAATGGTTTCTAGACGATTCATTTGCGGTAGTAAGCGGCGATGCCCTTACCGATATCGAACTGCAGCAGATGATGCAATTCCATAAAAAACAGGGAGCCCTGGCCACCATTGCCTTAAAAGCGGTGCAGGAAGTGGAGCAGTTCGGCATCGTGGTAACCGATGACGGCCATCGTATTGAGCGTTTTCAGGAAAAACCCAGGCCGGAAGAAGCCTGCAGCCGATTGGCCAATACCGGCATTTATATCTTTGAACCCGAGATATTCAAGTACATCCCACCGCGTCAGTTTTATGATTTCGGGAAACAGCTTTTTCCTCATCTGGTCAAAATAAAAGCGCCTTTCTTCGGTATGCCGGTTTCCAATTACTGGTGCGACATCGGCAGCATCAGCAGCTATAAAGAGGCCCAGGTGGATGCACTGGTGGGGCGTGTTGCCATGTCATTGCCGGGACAGGTTGTTGCCATGAATAATGGAGCCCAGGTACTGCTGGGCAAGAATGTGTCTATCGGTGACGGGGTCAACTGGCAGGGTATAAATGTGGTGGGGGACGGCTGTGTTATCGAAGATGGCGTTACCTTCTGCAATTCGGTGCTATGGAAAGACACCGTCATAGGCAGGGATAGCCGCATTGAAGAAGCTCTGCTGGGCAGCAACTGTGTTTTGGGCGCCAAGGTTTGGATCGCTCCGGGTGCCATTATAAATAGCGGCTGTGAGTTTGCCGATGGGATGCAGGTACCGGCTAACGCCAAGGTGTTCAATTCGATCGGCTCCGACCTGCAGCTGGAACAGGGCTGACAAAAGGACAGGCAAACCCCGAATCCAGCCAACCAGAGGGATACCCTTGCCGGTATCCCAGACCGTCGACAAAAGCGAATAACTGCGTTGTCCAATAGGTCCGCTCAATCAACGTACTATTTGTACGCCTCAATCGCGGGCCTATTGAGCGCCTTGCTCTTCGCTTCCGTCGCTTGCTCTGCACAGCTGGTTGACTTTGTCAACAAGCTGAGGGACACCCTTGCGGGTGTCCCTGCGAAATCCTGGGTTCAAGGTTTGATAATAATGGCTATACTTCCAGAAGTTCCTTAAAACTCTCATCCAGCTGATCCAAACTGTAACTTTCTACCAGCTCCAGATCGGAATCCTCGATGGGGGACAAATTGATGATCTTATAACCCCCGGCTTCTCTGATCAAAAAGGCTACTTCCTTTTGCACCGGCTGTTCCTGCTGCATTACCTGATATACTACCAGGGCGCTGTATTCCCCGGTTTTGGTGTATTCTTTTAAAACCTCGACTGACACGTCTTGTTCGGTGGGCTGGTTCTCTTCCAGGCTTTTAAGCATAGCTGCGGTTTCCTGCTCGATCTCAGCCCGGTTCTGCATCAGTTCGGCTGAGCTCATATCACGATATTGAGGCAGGTAATTAAGCGACCAAAACACACTCAAGTCATGGGCGACGGTTTCATAATCCCGGTCAAAATAGGCCTGATAAAAATGATCCACGGTTTTATCCGGAGAAGAAACATCAACAAAGGCCGCATAATAATACATTCCCGCCATTATTGCTACAATAAGTACAGGCAATAATTTCGGCACACCGGTTCTTGCCGGGTTAGTCTGATTCAAAGTGGGCACCTCCCGAAAATCATTAAGTTGATTGTAACACTTTTGTTCATCTGAAAACAATTTGTATTTTCTCGAAAAATCCGCTGTTGCAGGCCATTATCAAACAGCACAAGCAGCTAGGAGGCTAAAATGAAAAGGGTAGTGGTAGTTGGAGGAGGGCCTGCCGGGATGATGGCAGCCATCAGTGCTGCCGCCGGCGGGGCCAGGGTAAAGCTATTGGAAAAGAAATCCGCTCTGGGTAAAAAACTGGAGATTACCGGCAAAGGCCGCTGCAATCTGACCAATTCGCGTCAGGTCGGTGAGTTTATCGCACAGTACCCGGGCAATGGCCGTTTTTTATATAGCGCATTACATCAATTCAGCAATCAGGATTTGATAGACTTCTTTGAAGGGCGGGGCGTAAAAACCAAGATAGAGAGAGGGCAGCGGGTTTTTCCCGCATCCGACCAGGCGGCGGATATCGTGCAAGCCTTGCACCACAGCCTCATGGAGCATGGGGTGGAAGTAATCAAGCCCTGCCGGGTCAGCGATATAGTGATAGAAGAGAGCAGGGTACTGGGGGTGAAAACCGACCAGGGCTGCATAGAAGGGGATGCTGTCATCATCGCCACCGGAGGCCTGTCGTACCCGGGAACAGGTTCAACCGGGGATGGCTATCAGTGGGCCGCAAAGGCTGGTCATAGTATAATAACCCCCCGCCCGGGATTGGTGCCTTTGGAGGCCGCAGAAACCTGGGTGAAGCAATGTCAGGGTCTCAGTCTCAAAAACGTGCAGGCCACAGCTTATGATGAAGAGGGCAGGATGATCAATCAAGAGTGCGGCGAAATGCTGTTTACCCATTTCGGGGTTTCAGGTCCCATCATTCTCACCATGAGCAGTGATATCGCCAGGTTGCTGAGCGATGAAGGTAAAAAGGTCACTCTCCATATCGATCTAAAGCCGGCCTTATCTCCGGAAAAACTGGATGAGCGGCTGCAGCGGGACTTGGAGCTCTATTCGCGCAAACAGTTCAAAAATGCCCTGATCGATCTTTTGCCCCGGCTCTTGATCCCGGTTATAGTGAGCCTGTCAGGGATCGACGCCCATAAGCCGTGCCATCAGGTCACCAGAACGGAACGCTTGAGGCTGTTGGATATTTTGAAGAAGCTGCCTTTAACCATCAGCGCAACCCGACCCATCAAAGAGGCTATTGTCACCAGAGGGGGAGTGGATGTAGCAGCGGTGGATCCACGCACCATGCAGTCCAAGCTCGCCCTTGACCTGTTTTTTGCCGGGGAGATCCTGGACATTGACGGCTATACCGGGGGGTTCAACCTGCAGGCGGCGTTCTCTACGGGTTTCGTGGCCGGCAAGTATGCAGCCCGTTATGCAGTCGATTCAACACATTGACGATACAGAGGCAGTCTGTTATCATTACCTAGTGAAATATATTACAAAATGGGGGCTTTATGTCATGAGTGGGCCGCAAGGCACTTATAATGGTTCATCCGGTTACATAGTATCTGATGAATTGAGAAACAGCGTAAATATTGCCATAGCATTACAGAAACCGTTGCTGATAAAAGGGGAGCCAGGCACCGGCAAGACCATGCTGGCGCAGAGCATAGCCGACTCTCTGCAGATGGAGCTTATCATATGGAACATCAAGTCAACTACCAAAGCCCAGGATGGTCTATATGTTTACGATACTGTCCAGCGGCTCTATGACAGTCAGTTCGGTGAGCATGACGTGTCCGACATCAAACGCTACATTAAGATGGGCAAACTGGGGGAGGCTTTTCTTTCACCTTTGCCGGTGGTGCTCTTGATAGACGAAATCGATAAAGCTGATCTGGAATTCCCCAATGATCTTTTATGGGAACTTGACCAAATGAGTTTTTACATCCCGGAAACGCGTGAAACGGTAAAAGCCCGGCATCGCCCCATTGTGATCATCACCAGCAACGCTGAGAAGGAATTGCCTGATGCCTTTTTGCGCCGCTGTATTTTCCATTACATAGATTTTCCCAATGCGGAAGCCATGGAAAAGATTGTGGCGGTTCACCACCCCAATTTGGAGCGAAAACTGCTGGAGCAGGCCATGGAGTCTTTTTACGCGCTGCGCAGCCTACCCAATATGCAAAAACGCCCCAGTACCAGCGAATTGATCGACTGGCTTCAAGCTCTGGTGGTCGGCGGCGTGTCGCCCGCTCGAATTAAAAAAGAACTGCCTTTTTTGGGTGTCTTGCTGAAAAAGAATGAAGACCTGGATATGATCCTGCAGCAACTGTCCGGTAAAACCCAAACTCGCAATGCCATGGGACGCTACCGCTAAAAGCGCCTTCAGGAGGATTTGATGTTTACCCGTTTTTATTATGAGTTGAAAAACCAGGGGCTGCCGGTTTCCATGAAGGAGTGGGACGCCCTTCTTGAAGCCCTGGAGGCCGATTTGTGCGGCTCCAGTCTTATCGGATTCTATCATCTGTGCCGGGCCGTCCTGGTGAAGAGCGAAGCCCACTACGATCGTTTTGATCTGGCCTTCGCCCGCTTTTTCGAAGGGGTGGAAACCCCGGAAGGTCTGCCCGATAAGATCTGGGAATGGCTGGATAAAGAGCTGCCCGCCCGGGGGATTACCGAAGAAATGCGGCGCAATCACCGGCAGTTGGATCTGGATGAATTGAGGCGAATGCTGGAAGAGCGCCTCAAGGAGCAGCAGGAAGAACACCACGGCGGCAGCTACTGGATTGGCACCGGCGGCACTTCTCCTTTTGGACACTCGGGTTACCATCCGGGAGGCATAAGGGTCGGCGGTCAATCCAATAACCTTTCTGCGGTTAAAGTAGCGGGAATGCGCCGTTTCCAGGAGTTCCGCTCTGATGAGACCCTGGGTGTCAGGCAATTCCAGGTGGCTTTGCGCAAGCTGCGGCAGTTTACCTCCCGGCTGGATGGCGCAAAAACCGTATTGGATTTAGACGGTACAATCGATAAGACCTGTCAGAATGCGGGCCGGTTGGAACTGGTATGGGAGCGCCCCCGCGAGAACAGCATCAAGGTACTGCTGCTGATGGATGCCGGGGGTTCAATGCTATCTTACAGCCGCTTGTGCAATCAGCTGTTTACCGCGGTGCATCGCTCCAGCCATTTTAAAGACTTGAAAGTTTTTTATTTTCACAACTGCATATACGATTGGTTGTATCATTCCCCTGAATGCCGCAAGAACGATTACACTGACACCGCGTATATCCTCAACAACCTGGGTGAGGACTACCGGACCATCATCGTGGGTGATGCCAGCATGGCTCCCTATGAATTGATGCGCTCGGGCGGGGTCATTGACTGGGATCTTTACAACGACAGAGCCGGACTGGAATGGCTGCGCGATCTGCGCCGGCATTTTGAATATTCGGTCTGGCTCAATCCGATACCGCAAAAGTACTGGGATTGGGTGGAAGGTTCATTTACTATAAAAAAGATCAGTGAAATCTTCCCCATGCAGGAACTGACCATCGACGGGCTGGAAAAGGCCATATCCGCTCTGAGGAGTCGCCAGCGCATGGCTAAAGCCACTTAAAACAATATGAATCGATTATGTCGTATAACCTGGGCCCTCCCTTATGGGAGGGTTATTTTCGCCGCGGGCCCGGCTAAGCACGCATTATCCATTCTCGCTGCTCCGTTCGAAAACTTGATGGAGACGGTTGCTGGCTTGCGCACTACTAGCGCGAGTTAACAACCGTATCTCTTGGTCCAATCAGTTTTAAAATCCATAAACACAATATAATTAAAAAAATATGTGGGATAGAAAAAGCCCAATGAGCAACGAAATTGTCAGAAAATGCCGGAGGATAATCGGTAATTTCGCCGCTATGGAATATAAACCAGAGTATTATCGGAGGTATTTGAATAACCGTGCCTATATAAAGGAGCAATCGTGTTCCGATGCCATGAGTCGTAAAAAACGCAAGAATAAGTAATGACGCTCCTAAACCCTCACTGAAATATCCCCATAGCTCTACCTCTGATTCTAAAGGACCATACAACTCGTGAGCATAGCTATATCCCAGCAGGATGCTGCCAATAGCCAATAAAATCATTAAGATACTTTTTCGATTGCGCATATTAACCCCCATTATCTCCCTCTATATGCTATCATTTCATGACATCCTTTTCTGATATACGAATTAATAATATAGATCATTTCAAGTTCTGATATACGAATTAATAATATAGATCATTTCAAGGCCAATCGTGCGCGCCTTTTTTGTTACCGGTTACGTTTTGCGGTTCTGTCATGATATACAATCAGAGTAATTGTATTTAATATTATGGTAACAATGAGAAGAACTGCTGCAGCCAATGCTACAGCAGCGCTCACCGGCCTAGTTTGAAAAATCCCTTGCTTGATGGCTTGATTGTGATATATTGAGACATATCATTGAAAGGTGTGGCATGGTTGACAATCCTTTTGGGCATACTGGCCTCTTTAATACTCGCTACTTATAGTATCTATTTTCTTAAGATTATCAGGGGTTATCCCCAGGAATTTGAGCTGGAATTATTGGATGCCCTGCAAAACTGGCTGCAGGAAAGCAATACTAAAGCTCTGTGGATACTCCTGTGGGCTTCGGTTTTGTTTGAAGTGGTCTATTTCAGCCTGGTGTTCCTGGCCGTTTCCAACCCCGTCACCCTGGCTTTGACAGGGTTAATAATAGTAATAGAAATGTGGCATCTTAGTGTGGTATTTGTGAACTTTCGGAACTTTTTTGGCGGCCGCATCACTTGCGCCGGGATTTTTAACTGGAAGTTGGAGCGCATCAGTGCGATGGGATTTTTTACCCATTCTTTGATCGTGCTCCTTACTCTGCTCTTCTTAACCTAGTCGTGCTTTTCAGGAGGAATGTTGGTGTATACCCAATATCGTCTTTATTTGTCCAGTTTGGCCATATACCGCAATATTTTGCATGACCCTGCCCTGACCGCCCTTCAGGCCTGGCTGGAGAGCAATGTTCGTCAAGATCTGGATTATGTGGAAATATGTAATCGCTATCACCAATTTTGTTTTGAGTTATTGCGTACGGAACGCTGTTTTTCCTGCCACCTGCAGAGCCTTATATTAGAGGATGACAACGTTTTCAGCAGAACTGCAGAAAAGCAGGGCGAAATTGGACCGGAGTTGAGGCAGTCAGCAGCGCGGGATCTGGACTTGCTGCAGAGAGTAACGGGTCTGGACTTTGCAGAACTGGCGCCGCAATCCGTATGTACCATGGTCATGAACGGCCGTGGCTGCAAAGGTCTTGAACACGATAGAGCCCTCCTTGAGGGTTCTGATTGGGCACTGCAAATTGATCAATTGATTGAACACTACCGTGCTAATTCCCGGGGGATTATGGCGCGCTACCAGGCCCTGCGCTGGGACGCGGAATCTGGTCTGGCAGGAATTGCCCATCCACACCTGCCCAGATTGCAGGACCTGATTGGGTACGAATATCAAAAAAAGATGCTGTGTTTCAATACGGAAAAATTTCTGGGCGGTTTACCCGCCAACAATGTGTTGCTTTACGGCGGCAGCGGAACCGGCAAATCGACCATGATCAAGGCCCTGCTGGAGCACTATCGGGGCAAGCCCCTGCGCATGGTGGAGGTACACCGTGACAGCCTGCCCAGCCTGCATCACCTGGCTGAAATACTAAGCGGCTACAACCTTAAATTCGTTTTATTTATTGATGATTTGTCATTTGAAGATTACGAAACCGAATATAAAGGCTTGAAAGCGGTTTTGGAGGGAAGTCTGCAGGGACAGACCGGAAATATGCTGATTTACGCCACTTCTAACCGGCGTCATCTGGTCAAGGAGTTTTTCCATGACCGGGATCATCTGGATGATGAGATCCATGTTCATGACACCCAGCAGGAGAAGATTTCTCTGGCGGACCGCTTCGGATTGACCTTGTCTTTTGCGGCCCCCAACCAGGAGGAGTACCTGGCTATCGTGCAAGGTCTGGCTCAAAGACAAGGATTGGATATAGGTGCTGAATTGCTGCGGCGCCAAGCCCTGCAATGGGAACGCGGCAAACACGGTCCGTCAGGACGGACAGCCCGGCAGTTCATAAACCATATAGCGGGGCAAGTTGGAGAGCCGGGGCGGCTTAGGGAATTTTAAGTAATGTTAGGAAGTGGATCAACTTGACGGAAGGCTATAATCGCCTGCGCTGGGGATTGATGGAAATCGTTCTGGTTTATGGCGGGGTTCTTCTCATAGCCAACCTGGTGGGAGCGTACAGCATGCACTCCTGGTGGCTGGAAGGAAAGCCGCTGGTTCAGTTTTCCCTGGTGGCCGGGGTTCAATTTCTGGCGACCATAGGCCTGGTCTTGGTTTTCACCATAGGGAAAAAGGCTTCCTGGGCGGAATTAGGATTGCGTCCGGCTTCCCTCCGGGATATACTCATTTATGGGTGTGGAACCGGGCTGGTGCTCCTGTTATTCATGCTGGTTGTGAGCTGGCCCCTGAGCCGCCTTATGCCTGATATTTCGCCGCAGCTGTATGAGACCATGCTGCGTAATGCAGGCCATGGCGCCTCTTTTGTGTTATTATTTTTTATGGGGGCGGTTCTGGCTCCTGTATCAGAAGAGTTGTTTTACCGGGCTATGATTTATCCTTTCCTGCGCAATGCACTGGGCCCGGTATGGGGCATTTTATTGGCTGGATTGGTATTTGGACTGGCCCACTGGGATGTATGGAGAACCATCCCGCTGGCTATTGGAGGCCTGGTTTTATGTTATGTTTATGAGAGGACCGGGAGTATATATGTGCCCATGGTTGCCCACGGGGTATGGAACGGCGTTATGTCGCTCCTGGTCTTGCTTAAGATACAGATATAAAGACAGATATAAGATTTGGAGAGAAGGGTGAGATTATGCCAATATATGAATACCGTTGCCAGGAATGTGGGATATTCGAAAAAATGCAAAAGATTTCTGACCAGCCTCTTAAAAACTGCCCTACTTGTAAAGGCGAAGTAGAGAGACTGGTGAGCCGTGATATAGGGATAGCTTTCAAGGGGCCGGGCTTTTACAAAACTGATCACGGCACCCTCAAAGACCGGGCCAGAAGCATTAACAAAGAACGGCAAAAAGATAATGAAGCCATTCTGGATAAAGATGTCAAATCCTACGTTAAACAGTCGGAGGAGACCACTAAGAAGATTCAGGAGGCTTGATAAAGGTGCTTTAGAGTACCTGCAGGCTGCCAGCCAGCAGTAGCGGGTCCGGGTTCTATTCTGAAAGAGCCTCCCAGGGGAACTGAAATAAACTGAGATGGGTGATGGATACTATGGATTCTCGAATTGTCAATGTGGTGGAACAGGCGGTCTGGGACTTGATGAGACGGGTTTTGGAGGAGAAACACGGTATCTGTACCTGCCCCAAATGCCAGGCCGATATTGCCGCCCTGGCTCTTAACAACCTTAAACCGCGCTATGTCACCAGCGCAAAAGGGGAAGCATTGGCCCGGGCCGACAGCCTGGACCAAACCACTTATATTGCGGTTTTGGTGGCTCTGGCCAAAGCCATTGAACAGGTTGCCCCCAATCCCCGTCATGAAGTGAGTCCCGGCCAATGAGAGAACCGATAATTATCTACACCGACGGGGCTTGTTCCGGCAACCCCGGGCCTGGAGGATGGGGCGCAGTTCTCATCTATGGCGAAAACATCAAAGAGCTGTCCGGAGGAGAACCTGACACCACCAATCAGCGCATGGAACTCACCGCCGTGATCAAGTCTCTCCAAGCCTTAAAAGTGACGGGATGGGAGGTTGTAGTCCATTCGGACAGCGCTTATATCGTCAACGCGATACAGCAGCACTGGCTGGATAAATGGCAGGCCAACGGCTGGCAGAACAGCAAGAAGGAGGCCGTGGCCAATCAGGACCTGTGGAGGCAGCTCTTAGATTTGATGAAGAAGAACCGGGTTGCTTTTACCAAAGTGGCCGGCCACAGTGGAGATGTGTGGAACGAACGCTGTGACCAGTTGGCCCGCCAGGCAATAAAAGCCATGACAACCTGACCGCTGTAAAATGGATATGAAGGAAGATCGGTTTGGCCCAGGTACAGGTTTACTATTGCAACAATCCGCATAATGAGGGCATAGCTCTCCATATAGACTCCAATGCCAACCTGAATGATCTCCTGGCTGCCTGGCAGCCGTTGTGCGATGAATCTGCCTATGGCAAAAAATACGCTTCCGACCCGAAACAGTCCTGCCGGGCCTGCACCCACAATTGCTGCGATACCGCCTATGTGATTCCCGATCTGATTGCTTTCAAGAAGATGGCCGGGCACCTGGGATGCGACTTTGAATTCCTGGTTGACAACTATTTTCAGCCCGAAAAAAGACGTATCGGCTTGCTGCGCATGCTTCCCAATCCTTGTGTTTTTCTAAAAGACAAGCTTTGCAGCATTTACCCCATACGTTCATTGATTTGCCGTTTCTACCTTTGTGCGACCCTGCGGGGGGACGCCGAACAGCTTATTTACCATATCAGCAGCCTGGGCATGGCGGCAACCCATGTATTTGCCAGGCAGCAGGGGGTCCTGGGGGAAAAACGGGGTGCGACGAGCAGTATGGATCGTTTGTTCCTGGAGTTGTTCGAGAAATATGCTTCAGATCCCCTCTTGCAGTATTTTCTCAGTGCAGAGGAGTATGAAGACATCCCTTTACATCCTTTTATTGAACTATCGGGCTGATCAGCAAAATCAATCATAACGGCTCCCCGCGCATCACTTGCGGGGAGCTCCGGTTTCGACGCAAGTAGGGGACGGTTTTTGACTTGAGCGCTTGCGCGCAAGCCAAGAATCGTCCCCACCCGTCAAGACCAGAAATCGCTCCCGGCTACTGATAGATCTGAGTCATCTGCGCCTGCGGATAGTAATGCGCTACAATATCACGGGCAGTTTTGCCCTGCTCAGCCATGAGACTGGCTCCCCATTGATCCATGCCAACCCCGTGGCCCCAACCGGTGCCGGTGAAGACGATATAATTGCCCTGGGCTTTGATACTGCTGATTTGAGTCGAGTACAATTTATCAAAACCGATCTTTTCCCTTAAATCAACCGCGTTTACCGTGGCCTGATCGGCCTTTACAGTCATTACCCTTCCGGAAGGACCGGTTTGGCCGATACTGATGTCGTCGAGGTTGCCGGCTTCAGTGCCCATTATTTCTTTCACGGTGCTGCGCGGCACTTTCACTGTCCAGGCCTTATATTTTTCAGGGGCCTTGGTTATTCCGTCGGTAGCAACCGGCACCAGATAAGGGGCTTTTTCAGCCAGTTTGGGGAAGCCTTCCTCGATGCTGGCGGTTGTGCCGTTGGAGGCTGAATGGAACAGCGCGTAAACGAATTTGCCATTATTGGTCAAAACCATCCCCCGGGTTTCTTCGACGGCTTTGGAGATATTATCGTTGACGGCTTTTTCATCGTAGGCCTGAAACTCGGTGTGGTCGTCGCTGGCATCGGTGTTGTGCTTGCCGCGGGTGCCGTTTTCATACTCTAACAAGGCCAGAGTATTAGTGCGGGCGATGATGGCCTGTGCCTTTAAGGCCTCCATCGGAAACTTGGGACCGATCTCGCCTGCTACCACGCCTTTCAGGTATTGTTCCAGCTGCAGATTCTGAACCTTGCCGGTGTCGCTGCGATACAGGCTGATAGCAGGTTCTGCACTGTATTTCTGAACTTCAGGGGCCAACTGCCCTGGTTGATTTGGCTTTTTGGCAGCTTGCTGACAGCCGCTCAGGGCCAATAACAGGCCAAACAGCAGCATGATGGCCAGGATGTTACTTGACTTGGATCTGGGCAAATGAATCCCTCCTTTTTTCAGTAGTTTTTCCAGCCTGACTGCTGCTATTACTGGGAAACAAAGGGTTATAATAGTATCAATTACCACGTCATTCAGGCGAAAGTAGGATAGCATATGCATATTGTCCTGATTGAACCGGAAATACCGCAGAATACCGGTAATATTGCCCGAACCTGCGCCTTGACCGGCACCGACCTGCACCTGGTAAAACCGCTGGGTTTTTCCCTGGCGGACCGTTATCTTAAACGGGCCGGGTTAGATTATTGGGATGAGGTGAAAGTAACGGTGTGGGATTCATTCGAAGAGATAAAGGCTGCCTATAAAGAAGCCGGTTTCTACCTGGCTACCACCAAGGCGAGGCGGATTTATACCGAGGTTTGTTATCGACCCCATGATTTTTTGGTACTGGGACGTGAAACCAGAGGACTGCCGCCGGCTATGCTGCAGGAGTATGGGGACAGCACTATACGCGTACCCATGCGCGATCTGGGCAGGTCGCTGAACCTGGCCAACACTGCGGCCATACTGCTGTTCGAGGCCTTGCGCCAGCAGGGCTTTCCTCAGCTAAAGTAGCGGTAAGCTCAGAAAAAGCAAAAAACCCGCGAACGGGTTTTTCATTGTCATGGCATTGCTGGGTTAGCCCTCTTCCGGCTGCGGTGCATCCACCGGGCATATATCAGCACATGATCCACAATCAGTGCATAAATCGGGGTCTATGATATATTTGTCTTCCCCTTCACTAATCGCCTCCACCGGGCATTCATCTACGCACACCCCGCATGAAATACAGTCGTCATTAATGCTGTAGGCCACTGAGTTCGCCTCCTTTGCTCCATTTGCACTAATATGAATTATAATGAACGCCTTTTTTCTTGTCAATTTGCTAATATTAATTCTCGACACGGTACGACTAGAGGGAAATAACCCGAATTTCTTAATATCTGCTTCTAATTTCTTTATTAGGTCCTTTCAAGAGCCTGTGGATATATTATAATAAAAAGCAATATATGGATGTTTGTGCTATACAAATGCCGATAAAAATAGGTGATAAGATGAAATGCGTGGTTCTCGCCAATGGCGAATACGGACCTTTAGAAAGATATAGCAGTGTGGTACTGGATAGCGATTTAATCATCTGCGCCGATGGAGGGGCTAATTACGCTTATGAAATGGGCCTGATACCGGCATACATCGTGGGCGATATGGATTCCATCAAGCCAGAGGTAAAGGAGTTCTTTGCCGCCCGCCGGGTCACAGTTAAAAAATACCCGCGGCGCAAGGATTTTACCGACACTCAACTAGCGCTTTCCCTGGCAGAAGAAATGGGTGCAGATGAGGTCGTTTTCCTGGGCACCCTGGGGAAACGCCTTGACCATACCTTGAGCAATTTGTACAGCGGCATCGAATTAGCCATGATGGGCAAGCAAGTGATGCATTATTCTCCCCAGTGTGTGGTATACTTGACTGCCAGGCGCCTGGTCATAGAAGGCCAAAAAGGGGATGTGGTATCGGTTTTGCCTCTGAGTGAAAAGGCCCTGGGAGTATGCGAAAAAGGTTTTGAATACCCTCTGGAAAATGTGGTCTTAGAAAAGAAAAATCCCTATACGGTTTCTAATACTCTGGCTGAGGAAAAAGGGGAAATCAGCGTAGAAGAAGGTATTCTGGCGGTATTCCATTTTTTAACGTCAGATGGCTGACTTACTTGATTTGGCAATGCCCCGGGGAAAACTTATAATAGAAGTTGTTTAATCCAGAAATCGGAGGATAGGGATTTGGATTTCAACTTCCTGTCTGGCGTGTTGACCAGCTCATGGAACCTGTTGCTGAGCCTGGTGGATATTGCCATTGTGGCTTACCTCATATACCGCATTTTAGGGCTAATTAGCGGAACAAGAGCGGAACAGCTCTTACGGGGGCTCTTGCTCCTCCTGGTGTTTTCTGTTTTGGCCAGCTACTTAAACCTGGCCATGGTAACCTGGTTGGTGGAAAAATTATGGATAGTCTTTGCGATTACCCTGCCGATTGTTTTTCAGCCGGAATTACGGCGCTTTTTGGAACAAATCGGCCGGGGCAGTTTCTTTTCTGGGCATCATTTACAATGGAACCCGGAGGCCATGCACAATGTTCTGGCAGAGGTGAGCAGTGCCGCCGGGATCCTGTCCCGCAACCGCATGGGTGCTTTAATGATACTCACCCGTGAGACTGGCATCGGAGAGCATGCCGCCAGCGGTGTATTGGTGGATGGGGCGGTGACCAGCAGCCTCCTGATCAATATATTTTGGCCCAATACACCCCTTCACGACGGGGCAGTGGTCATATCTGCCGGCCGGCTGGAACGGGCGGCTTGTTTTCTGCCCTTGAGCGATAATCCCAATTTAAGCCTGCACCTGGGCACCCGCCACCGTGCGGGTCTGGGGATAACCGAGGTTTCAGACGCCCTGGCGGTTATCGTCTCTGAAGAGAGCGGACAGATTTCCCTGGCTCGCGAAGGTGATTTATTGGCTTGCTCGGACGAAAATCATTTGCGGCAGGTCTTGGAGCTGGAGTTTATACAAAAACCCAACTGGGGCGAGAGCTTGCGCAGGAGGTGGTTTAGACAATATGAATCCTCAACTAAAGCGAAAAAAGACCGGGCTTAAAATCATCTCTGTTATTATGTCGGTTTTACTGTGGGCCTACGTAGTCAATCAGGGCAGCGCTGCAACCGGGCAGAACCTGGTTCAGGTTTCGCTTGATTACCGCAATGTTCCAGCGGGGCTTGCTGTAAAAGGACCGGATCAGGTTAATGTCAAGTTGTGGGGCATAATAGAAAAGAAGGCTGCCGTGAAGGCTTATGTCGATTTGGCAGGCTATGAAGCCGGTTCTTTTGATGTTCCGGTTCAGGTAGAGCCCGGCTCGGGAGCCATTTTAACCAGTGCCCAGCCCCGTGTCGTACAGGTGACCCTGGCCGGCCAGCAGGAACGTGTTTTTACTGTTGTCCATCAGGTGGTTAACAACCCTCCACAAGGTTATGAATTGCTGGATATCAGTGTGACTCCTGATAAATGCCTGGTCAGAGGGGAGCAGGCCTTTATAAGTAAAATCGACCATATTGTAGGAGAAGTGGATCTGAGCCAGACTACAGATATAGCCGCCCATACCGTCAACCTCGAAGCCCGGGATGCAACCGGAAAATTAGTGAGCGGTAATTTCGAACTGCTGCCCCGCCAGGCTACCGTACACGCAGTGGTGGCGCCAAAACAATCTGCCAGGGAGGTTCCGGTTACTGTGATAAGCAATGGATTTGCTGCCCCTGGCTTTCAGGTGACAAATGTGTCAGCCCAGCCAGCCCTGGTAAAAGTAATGGGAAACAGTGGTATCGTGGAGAATATGGGTGACATTAAAACCGAACTGCTGGACTTGACCGGCAAAGACCAATCCTTTCAACAGGAAGTGAGCTTGCAGACTCCTCAGGGGGTAAAGGCTTTTCCCGCCCGGGTCATAGTTAATGTCACCATAGGAGAAGCCGGCCATGCCAACGAGAGTTAAAATAAAAAATGTCAAAATGCCGCTGGATTACCAGCAGACTGAGTTGTACAGGGAAGCCGCCAAAATCCTCAAGCTATCCCCGGACAACCTGGGCCAGGTACGGCTTATTCGTGAAGCCGTGGATGCCAGGCGTAAAGAGGTGCACTTTAATGTCACCCTGGAGGTACTGCTCCCCGAGAGTGCAATTATACCGGATCACCCTCAGATTGCGCCCTTAGAAGAACCAGCTGAATGGCGCCCAATTCAAGGCCAGACCCTCCTCAGCAGTCCGCCCATCATAGTCGGCGCCGGGCCTGCCGGACTGTTTGCTGCATTGTTGCTGTCCCGCTACGGTTATCGTCCTATTGTCATTGAACAGGGTCTGGATGTAGGCCGGCGGATTAATACGGTAGAAAAATTCTGGAAAGACGGGGTCCTGGATGAGTACTGCAATACCCAGTATGGCGAAGGCGGCGCCGGCACTTTTTCCGATGGCAAATTGACCACGCGCAGCGGCGACCGCCGCATAGGACAGATTCTGGATGTGTTTGTCGCCCACGGGGCTGAACCCTCCATACGTTATCAGAAAAGGCCCCATGTTGGCACCGATGGCATCCGGAAGGTTATTAAAGGCATACGCGCCGAGATTCTTAAACATGGCGGCGAGATCTATTTCGATGCCCAGCTGACAGACATTAGTATTAACAATGGGCAAATAAAAAGCATAGTAATAAATAACAGTCTGGAGATATCCTGTTCATTGCTGGTATTGGCCGTGGGCAACAGCGCCAGAAAAACATACCGGTTGCTGAATATTCGTGGTGTATCCATGATTCCCAAATCTTTCGCGATCGGACTGCGTGTGGAGCATCCCCAGAGCCTAATAGATTCCATACAGTATGGAGATTATGCCGGGCACCCGCGTCTGGGGGCGGCTGATTACCATCTGACCTATCAGGACGACAAGAGCCAGCGCGGGGTTTATACCTTTTGTATGTGCCCGGGCGGCTTCGTAATTGCCTCCTCTTCAGCGCCCGGGCAGGTGGTTACCAACGGCATGAGTTACACCGCACGTGATTCGGGTATTGCCAATTCAGCCCTGGTGGTAACCGTAAACCCGGGCGATTGGGAAAACACCGCTTTAGGGGGGATAGGTCTCCAGGAAACCCTGGAAGAACAGGCTTACCGGTTAGGGGGAGGCGGTTATAAAGCCCCGGCTCAGATGCTGACTGATTTTATGGAGCAGGAATCCAGCCGTTCGCTGAAGGGCTCTCTGGCTACCTATCAGCCCGGCCTGACACCCGGCGATCTATGGCAGCTGCTGCCGCACACCTGGTGCCGCAGCCTGGTTAAAGCCATATCCTTCTGGAATAAACGGATGCCGGGCTTCCTCCACCCGCAGGCGGTTTTAACCGGAGTAGAGACCAGAACCTCGGCACCGTTGCGCATACTCAGGAATGCCACCCTGCAATCGGTTAATGTTGCCAACCTTTACCCTTGCGGGGAAGGAGCCGGTTATGCCGGTGGTATCATGAGCTCGGCAGCAGATGGTTTGAAGGCCGCTGAAGCTATAATCCAGGATTACCGGCCGCCCCTGGAAGCGATGACCTTAGAGCATGAATCTTTATGTCCGGCCCGGGGATTGCAAGACCTTACCGGATAACAGCGTATTGACAAAAAAGCAGAATTGAATTATCTTCGAACAATCGTAAAGTTATTAATTGCAGGAGGATCTTACTGTGGGGAGTTTATTTGGCACAGATGGAGTCAGAGGTATTGCCAACCTGGATTTAACTGCTGAATTGGCCTTCAAATTAGGCCGGGCAGGAAGTTATATATTAGCCCAGCAAAACCCTGCCGGGAGACCGCGCATACTGGTGGGCAAAGATACCCGCATATCCGGAGACATGCTGGAGTCAGCCCTGGTGGCTGGGATATGTTCTACCGGCGCAGATGTGTTGACAGCAGGAATCGTCCCTACTCCGGCAGTAGCCTATCTGACAGAAAAATACCAGGCTAACTGCGGCATCGTTATATCTGCCTCGCATAATCCGGTAGAGGACAACGGCATCAAATTCTTTGGCCCGGCTGGATATAAACTTCCCGATGAAATTGAAGAAAGAATTGAGGAATTGGTCCGGCAGGGAACGGATGGACTGAGCCGTCCGCAGGGACCTGATGTTGGCCGGGTTTACACCGTTGAAGCAGCCACGGAGAGTTATTTGGAATATCTTTTATCGTGCTGTGGTCAAAAAATGAATTTGCAAGGGATGACAGTGATATTGGACTGTGCCAATGGAGCAGCCTATCACGTGGCTCCCGCTCTGTGGCAGCGCCTGGGCGCCCGGGTCATAAGCATTGGTGACAAGCCCAACGGCATCAATATCAATGAACGCTGCGGCTCAACCCACACCGGGTTGATAAAAAGAGCGGTGCAGCATTATCATGCCGATCTGGGGATCGCTTATGACGGTGATGCCGACCGCTGCATCGCCATTGATGAAAACGGCCATGAGCTGGACGGCGATTATATCATGCTCATCTGCGCCCTGGATATGCATCGCCAAAATCTGCTCAATCCCCCTGCAGTAGTAGCGACAGTGATGAGCAATATCGGTTTTGAGATCGCCCTGCGCCGTGAAAATGTCAGGGTGGATAGCTGCAAGGTAGGGGACCGTTATGTTTTAGAAAAAATGGT
This sequence comes from Syntrophomonas sp. UBA4922, assembly GCA_002398825.1. Classification (GTDB taxonomy): domain Bacteria; phylum Bacillota; class Syntrophomonadia; order Syntrophomonadales; family Syntrophomonadaceae; genus DTU019. The sequence goes on from DHBS01000017.1 coordinate 86,669, forward strand.
GGAGACCGGCGCTCTCCTGGGCGGCGAGCAGTCCGGACACATTATTTTTAAAAGTCATGCCACAACCGGAGACGGTTTGCTGACATCTATCAAGCTGGTGGAGGTGATGAAAAGAACCGGATTGACTCTTTCGGAGCTAGGCCGTGAGATGGAAAAATACCCGCAACTGCTGGTTAATGTCCGCATCGAGAACAAAGAAGCGGTTTTGTCGCATGAGGTTGTTCAAACCGCGCTCAATGAAGCGGAACGGAGACTTGGAGAATGGGGAAAACTGGTGGTGAGGCCCTCGGGAACTGAGCCGCTGGTAAGAATCATGGCCCAGGGTTCTGACCAATATCTTTTAAAGGATGTGATTGATGATATCAAAAAGGCTGTCGAGGCGGTAGCCGGTCAATAATCATTAAAGCGCCTGAACCCGAGTTTTCATCTGGGGTTGACGAGGAGGGGGTTTATCGAGTGTTTCGGCGGATGCCCCCCGGTGGCCACCATCGTTAAAAAGCCTGCAAAAGCCGGCAGTAATGCCTGCCACAAAGAGGCTTTTAGTGGATGCCAATATTGTTTATCAAAAGTCGGGAATGGATATTTCCGGCCTGTATTATGGTGCAATATAAACGAAAAAACCCTATGGAGGTTAAATAAAAAAACATGTGCGGAATTATGGGTTATATCGGCCGCTCTGATGCTGTGCCGGTAATTATAGACGGATTGAGCCGGTTGGAATACCGCGGCTACGATTCGGCCGGTATTGTTGTATACCGGCCCGGAATGACCGCCAGCCTGGATACCATGAAACGCAAAGGCCGGCTGGCCGAACTGATCGACAATTTGCAGGATTTTCCCGGCAGCACGCTGGGTATCGGGCATACCCGCTGGGCCACCCACGGGGTTCCCAGTGACCGCAACGCTCATCCCCATAGCGACTGTTCGGGGCGCATCGCGGTGGTGCATAATGGCATCATTGAGAACTATGCCTCACTGCGCAAGCAATTGATACTGGAAGGCCATGATTTTGTGTCGGAAACTGACACCGAGGTGATAGCCCACCTGGTAGAGAAGTATTACCATCACTCCCTGGAAGCGGCGGTGCGCCAGACCCTGGCGGTGGTGCATGGCTCCTTTGCGCTGGCGGCAATCCACCAGGATGAACCCGACAAGATTATCGTCGCCAAAAAAGACAGTCCTTTGATAATCGGGCTGGGGGAAGGCGAGAATTATGTGGCTTCCGATATCCCGGCCATACTGGGACGCACTACCCGGGTCTATATTCTGGATGACAACGAATTTGCGGTGGTCAAGGCGGATGAAGTGGTTATTACCGATTTAATCGGTGACCCGGTGGATAAATCGGTATTTACCGTGACCTGGGACCCCATATCCGCGGAGAAGGGCGGGTATGAGCATTTCATGCTCAAGGAAATCCATGAGCAGCCTGAAGCCATCCGGGCTACGCTCAGGGGAACGGCAGTTAACGGACGAGTCGATTTTTCCCATCTGGGTATGGATGATGTATTTCAAAAGATAAGGAAAATATTTATTGTCGCTTGCGGCACCGCCTATCACGCCGGTTTGGTGGGCCGGGTGGCCATTGAGAAGCTGGCCCGGGTGCCGGTGGAGACTGATATTGCATCGGAATTTCGTTATCGTGAAATCCTGTGGAACCCTGATGATTTGATGATAGTCATCAGCCAATCAGGGGAAACCGCCGATACTAAAGCAGCCCTGCAGGAAGCCAAAAGACAGGGCATCAAGGTATTGGCGGTCACCAATGTGGTGGGGAGCGCTATAGCCCGTGAAGCCGATCAGGTCATATATACCCATGCCGGACCGGAGATAGCGGTAGCCTCTACCAAGGCATATACAACGCAGCTTATCGTGATGTATCTGCTGGCCCTTTATCTGGCTGACGTGCGCGGTACCATGAACAAACAGGAATTGCAGCACCTGTACAGTGACCTGCTCTATACCGATACCCTGGCTGAACAGGTTCTTTCCGAGGAGGGCGAGATCAAAGCGCTGGCCCATAAATACGCTCACGTGCAGAGCACTTTTTTTCTGGGGCGCAGCTTTGATTATGCGGTGGCCATGGAAGGCGCCTTAAAGTTGAAAGAGATTTCATACATCCATGCCGAAGCCTATGCCGCCGGTGAACTCAAACACGGGCCCCTGGCCTTAATCGACAACGGGGTGCCGGTTTTGGCCCTGATTACACAGGATGGCCTGGTGGAAAAGACCATGTCCAATATTAAAGAGGTCAAAGCCAGGGGGGCCGTAGTGGTGGCGATCTGTAAAAACAACCTGCAGGAGGCCTGCCAGGAGTGTGACGAACAGATCCTGCTTCCGGATATAAACCCCATCCTGGCGCCAATAATCGGGGTTATGCCCCTGCAGATCTTCGCCTATTACATGGCCGTGATGCGGGGTCTGGATGTTGACAAACCCAGGAATCTGGCCAAGAGCGTAACCGTGGAATAGGCTGCAATTTACCACCTTGACAGTCTGAAGCCGGAACAGTGAATTAACTAACTGTTCCGGCTTTTGTTCGAATTAGATTATTATTGCCTGAGTCAAACGAACGGATAACGGCCTTATTCAGGAGCAACCAGCCCATGGTTGTTCTTTTCTATTATCTTGCTTTCTAACATGGAGGATACCAGGTATGCCTGAAATCAAACTAAACAGATAGGATAAATAAAAAGATATTGACAATATTCGATATAGTTCGTATACTGGGTCAAATGGAATATCTTATAATACATATTGAATTACTATGTATTGGCTAAGGGAGGGAATAAAATGCCATTGCAAAAGGAGGAATTGGCCACACAAGCAGTTGATTTGTTCAAAAATGGCTTGTATTGTTCGGAGGCAATTCTCAAAGTGTTTAATGAAGATCTGGATCTAGGGCTGAGCGATGCTGCTCTTAAAATGGCAACTGGTTTTGGCGCGGGTCTGGGCGCTTCTAAATGCTGCTGCGGCTCTTTAACAGGTGCGGTTCTGGTCCTAAGTGCCGTTAAAGGCAGAACAAACCCGGAAAACGATGTAGATGAAGTTTTTGCTTTGACCCAGGAACTGCATAACCGTTTCAAGCAAAAGTACAAGGCCACGTGCTGCCGCAGACTGACCAAAACAGTCATATGGGGGGAACCCGAACACCATCAGCATTGTGAACAATATGTCGGCGGCGCGGTAGAGATACTGGTAGATATTTTGAAAAAAAGCACTGAGGAGGCGGCAGCGGATGAAGCGCAAAAAGTTGGCTAAAATACTGGGACTCATTCTGGCGATAGGTCTTTTATCAGGGTTGTTGGCCGGCTGCAGTAAGAGTGAAACGCCGGCACCTGCGCAGGATACGGCTGTAAAGAAAAAAGCGGTTATCGCTTATGCGGGAGGAACCTGCGAGGCTCCGACATTTGTGGCATACCATAAAGGATTTTTTGAGGAAGAAGGCTTGGAGGTTGAACTGGTTCAGGCCGGATTTGAACAGCTTAAACTGGGCCTGACGGCCGGGAACATTGACGCTGCCCAGGCTAATTTTGCCTGGTTCAAGCCCATAGAGCAGGGGCTCAACATCAAACTTACCGCCGGGATACATACCGGTTGTATCAAAGCTGTTACACCGGCGGATTCGGGTATTAAAAATATTACAGACTTGAAAGGCAAGACCATAGGTGTTGACGCCATTGGCGGAGGTCCGATGATCGCATTGTCCACGAAATTGAGAGAAAACGGCATCAACCCCACCACCGAAGTGGAATGGAAAGCATATCCCGGACCCCAGCTTGACGAAGCCATTAAGAAAAATGAAATACAGGCGTATATGACCTGGGACCCCTTCCCCACCCAGGCCCATGACCATAACAACCACATCTATCTGCTCGATATCGGTGCGGATGATCCGTTCAAGGATAACTATTGCTGCTTTGTGGGCGTTAATGGGGATCTTGTATCAAAAGATCCTGAGAAGGCGGCGGCGATTACCAGGGCTTTGCTCAAAGCTGCGGAATGGGTGCAAAGCAATCCCCAGGAAGCGGCTCAGATATCTTTGGACAACAAATATGTCGGCGGGGATGTCGAATTAAACGCCAAGCTTTTGGGCAGCTACAACTGGAACCCCAGCATCAAGCAAGCCCAGGATAACATCAAGTTCTACATCAAGGAGCTTAAAACCCAGGGTATTCTGGAAGCCGGAACCAGCGAAGCGGATCTGTATAAAACTGTTTTCGCCGAAGTAATACCCGATTACAATGGCAAGTAATCATCATTGTAGAGGCGGGGGGGTTATAAGCTTTTATAACCCCTCTTTTTCAATGTAACGAGGTGAATAAATTGTCCGAAAATCCAGCACAAATGGTCAAACAAGAAGAAACCAGGGCGGCGGTTTCCGCACCACCATCAATAGCGAAATATCGCATCTTATTCATAAGATTCATTCCCGTGATCGTACTGTTGATTAACCTGGCACTGCATAGTTTCTTGCCCAATAAACAGGTTTCCAATGTGAC
>DHBS01000017.1:91416-103385 GCA_002398825.1 Syntrophomonas sp. UBA4922
GAGGCCATGAGCTATAAGGTGCCTTTGCTGGCTGTGCTTTTTTCATTTTTTGGTATTTGGGATCTGGTAACGCTGAAGCTCAAGCTGCTTCCGCTTCCCTATTTTCCAGGACCGGATAAAGTATTATACGCTTTCGTACAGGACTGGCCATTGCTGCTCAAGTGCACGGCGTATTCGCTGCGCCTGCTGTTTGCCGGCTATGCCATCGGCGCTCTGCTGGGCCTGGTTACGGGAACCTTAATGGGCTGGAGCCAACGCTGGAATTACTGGATCGGCCCGCTTTTGAAAATCATTGGGCCCATACCGGCAACGGCTTGGATTCCAATTGCGCTGGTCGCTTTCCCGACCAGCTTTTTAGCCAGCGTATTCTTAATCGCACTTGCGGTTTGGTTCCCGGTTACGGTTATGACCAGTTCGGGAATCGCCAATGTTAGAAATGCGTTTTTCGAGGTGGCGAAAACGCTGGGTGGAAATCAAAAATATTTAATATTTAAAGTCGCCGTCCCGGCGTCCATGCCCATGATCTTTGTGGGGCTTTTTATGGGCATGGGCACATCGTTTTTAACATTGATCGTAGCGGAAATGCTTGGCGTAAAAGCTGGTTTGGGCTGGTATATAAACTGGGCGCAGGGCTGGGCGGAATACGCCAAAGTATATACCAGCTTGATTGTAATAGCGGTGATGTTTTCCAGTATTATAAGTTTGCTGTTTAAGACTAGAGACCGCCTGCTAATCTGGCAAAAAGGACTGATCAAATGGTAACAGAACAAGATAACGGTAGTCATACCGTTGGCGGCGCAATTGAAATTAAGAACGTGGGAAGAGTTTTTGGGGAAGCGTCTGACAATCAGGTTATTGCTCTAAAAGACATAAACCTGCATATAAAGCCGGGAGAATTTATTGCACTCATTGGACCCAGCGGTTGTGGAAAATCCACATTGCTGCGGCTGATCGTTGGATTAGACGTTCCCAGCGAAGGTGAGCTTTTTCTTAATGGAGAAAAGATTACCGGCCCTCATTATGAGCGGGGCCTGGTATTTCAAGACCCCACCCTTTTCCCCTGGCTCAATGTTTATGACAATGTGGCTTCCGGTTTGGTAGCGCGCAAGATATACCGCGAAAAAAAACAAGATGTCGCGGAATATATCAAACTGGTTGGTCTTTCCGGATTTGAAAAATCGTATCCTCATCATCTATCCGGCGGTATGGCGCAAAGAGCGGCGCTGGCCAGAGCCCTTGTCAATCATCCCAGGGTGTTGCTCATGGATGAGCCTTTAGGGGCGCTGGATGCCTTTACCCGCATGCAAATGCAAGATGAGATTCTGCGTATATGGCAAGAGAGGAAGACCACCGTGGTACTTGTAACCCATGACGTGGACGAGGCCATCTATATGAGCGACCGTATTGTCATTATGACGCCCAGACCTGGGAAAATACAAGAAATAATCGATGTTCCCATAGGTAAGCCAAGAGCAAGAAACCATCCTGATTTTTTCAGATTGCGTTCAAAAATTCTTGAAACCCTGCATTTTGCAGGCGAAGAAACCTTAAGTTATTACCTATAATTCGATAGGATTGGGCCATATGGGGCTTTCAATAATTCATTTTAATAAAGCCAAAAATAGCAGTCCTTTCTGTGATATTTTGGCTTTTTAATATTTTATGGATGATGTATGCAGGAAAAATCTTTAAAAATTAACTTAATCATATATTGACACTTATCGATGTGATGAATACTATATTCGTATAGATGCTTATCGATATAATAGAAAGGTTTCGATGTGAGGTGAATCAAAACGTGAAGTATCTGCATGCCGGATATGTGCCGGTATTCAAAGCGTTATCCGATGAAACCAGATTGAAAATCATAGAGATGCTGTCCTGTGGCGAAATGTGTGCCTGTGACATCCTGGAATTTTTCCGCATTACGCAGCCCACGCTATCCTACCATATGAAAATTTTAACCGAAAGCGGTCTGATTGACAGCAGGCGCGACGGGGCCTGGATGAGATACAGCATCAACGCAGAAAAAGTTTCCATGGTGATAGAATTTTTGAATGGTATCACCACCGAGCAAGAAACCTGCATTTGCAAGGGAATTGCCGAGGTAAAAAAATGCCAAACGTAATCATCGGCGCGATACCCGCTAGAACATCTGCGGCGACGAGGACAAAATTTGTATTGATGGGGTTTAAAAGAGCAGGCCCATAGTTTCAAAACATATTATACAAACCAGTATGAGGGGGGTTCTGGTGTGGGAGAATCCGTTGTTCGCAAATTGTCTTTTCTGGATCGTTATCTTACCCTGTGGATTTTTCTGGCCATGGCGGTAGGAATAGGGGCAGGCTATTTGTTTCCGCGTATTTCCGACTTCTGGGGCCAGTTTCAGGTCGGAACTACCAACATACCTATTGCGACAGGGTTAATTCTTATGATGTATCCGCCCCTGGCCAAGGTTCGCTATGAAGAATTGCCCACTGTGTTTAAGGATGTTAAGCTGCTGGCCCTCTCCTTGATTCAAAACTGGATTGTGGGGCCGCTGGTTATGTTCACCCTGGCTGTTTTATTGTTGCCTGACAAGCCGGAACTGATGGCCGGCGTGATCCTGGTCGGTCTGGCCCGCTGTATCGCCATGGTGCTGGTATGGAACGACCTGGCCGAGGGCAGTCCTGAATATGTGGCTGGTCTGGTAGCTTTTAACGCCATATTTCAAGTGCTAACTTACTCGATTTACGCTTACATCTTTCTAACGGTTATTCCGCGCTGGCTTGGACTGTCCAGTGTTGTGGTGGACGTATCCATGTTGGAGATTGCCAAGAGCGTCTTTATCTACCTGGGAATTCCGTTTATTGCGGCGATCATCACCCGAACCATTATGCTGAAGCGCAAAAGCCGGGATTGGTATGAGACGAATTATATCCCCCGCATCAGCAAACTGACCTTAATCGCGCTTCTATTCACCATTCTGGTCATGTTTTCCTTGAAAGGCAACGTTATTTTATCGCTGCCCTTAGATGTTGTACGGGTAATGATTCCCTTGACTATCTACTTCTTATTGATGTGGTATGCCACCTTTTTTATCGCCAAGTGGATGGGAACTGACTATCCCAGGACAACGACGATCGCCTTTACAGCCGCCAGCAACGACTTTGAGCTGGCCATAGCCGTGGCGGTTGCTGTCTTCGGAATTCATTCCGCCCAGGCTTTTGCCACTGTTATCGGACCGCTAGTAGAAGTGCCGGTATTGATCCTGCTGGTGAATGTGGCCTTAAAGTTTAAAAAGAAATATTTTAAACCTGGGCTTGCTACGCAGTGAAGACCTATTTAGTTCTCCGTAGCAAAAATTAGCAAATAGAACGATTAATCATGAAAAAAATACAAATCTTTGAGCCGGCTATATGCTGTCCAACCGGTCTGTGCGGCGTTGGCGTTGCTCGGGAACTGCCAGGCCATGAGATTCCATGGATCAACCGGGTGGATGCGCATACCAAGGGCCGGTTTGCGGTCATTGCCTGGAGTGCTACATTAAAGATGAAAAGCTGCTGAGCCTATGATAGAAAGGATGTGTATGATGACCAAAGTCGCGTTTATTTGCGTGCATAATTCCTGCCGCTCCCAGATTGCGGAAGCATTGGGCAAGCACCTGGCCAGCGATGCTTTTGAAAGTTATTCGGCGGGAACGGAAATCAAACCGCAGATTAATCAGGATGCCGTCCGGTTGATGAAACAGCTTTACGGCATTGACATGGAGAAAACCCAGCATTCAAAGCTGCTTGCGGAAATCCCTCCGGTTGATGTGGTTATTACGATGGGCTGTAATGTCACCTGCCCCTATCTTCCCTGCAGGCACAGGGAGGATTGGGGACTGGATGACCCGACCGGCAAAAGCGATGAGGAGTTTATATCCGTCATCCGTATAATTGAGGAAAAAATCATGCAGCTTGCAGAAAGAATAAAAACTCTAAGGCTGCCGTAGCTTCATATCTGATATCAAGTTGCCCGTCGAACCAGTAGCGGGCGCTTTAAAATTAAATCGTATTTATTGTCTTTCCGCTATGATTATTTTTTTCATGACCATCTCGGCAACTTGCCCGGTAATATGAATACATTGAGTCATGTGGTCGGGGCTGCCGAATTCGAATTTCTTTATAAGTACACGGCAGCAGGCGCTACGAAATTTCTTCTTGAACTCGTCGTGCAGTTCTTTGGCTACCCTAAACATATCGGGCATTTCAGCTTTTGGTTCGGTGCGCCCGAATTTGAGGCCCAAGGCCATTACTCCTCCTGAAAGAGCTCCACAGGCACAACCGGCAGTGCCCATACCCACTGGAAAACCGGATGCAAGTCTTACTGCTTCTGCCGGAATAGGCCGGCCCAGATAATCATTCACCACGGTAAAAACTGCCTCAGAGCAGAGATAATCGCCGTCTTTATATAAACTTTCTGCCCGTTCTTTTGCTTCTTTGATCATTGCTTCTTCTCTTTGATTGAAATCCATATGCTCACCCTCCACATAATGTTCAACACACCTTTCTAGAATCATAACTATAATTCCTTTTGGGATGTTTAAGTATAACAGTAAATTATATATCACTGGGAGGAGAAATATATATGTCCTAAAGGATCGCCAGTTAAGGAATATCTCCTTGATTGGCGGTTTATGTCATTACTGTCATTACTGCATCGGTATGTGTGCAAACCTTGTTTCCGAATCCTTTTCCAATAATAGGATAAAAACAACGATTAGCATTTGACTCCTTTATTCTACAAATGTAGAATAAAACCAATGTAATTAATAATAATGCCCAACGTAATTAAGTTTTAAGGGGTATAAGATGGAAACTATAAAAAGATTGCCGGACAGCGAATTGGAGATAATGATGATCATTTGGGAGGCGGATCAGCCGGTGACGTCCGCCTATATCATGGAGAAGCTGGCTGGCGAGAAAAACTGGGCCAATACCACCATTTTAAATTTTTTGGCCCGATTAGTGGACCGGGGATTTTTGGAAATATCAAAACAGAGAAGATTTAATTATTACAAACCGGTAATAGATGAAAACGAATACTTGAAGAAAGAAAGCAAGTCCTTTCTGGAGAGAATGCATAAAAATTCCCTCACGAGCCTGGTGGCGGCTTTATACGATGGAGATGCCATCAGTAAGGAAGATTTAGAAGAGTTAAGAAAATATGTGGACGAGGTTTCAAAATGATGAGTTGGTTTTATGATCTGCTGGCTGTGAGCCTCAGCGTTACACCAATCATAATATTATTACTGTGGCTGGGTCCTGTGCTGAATAAAAGGTATTCCGCGCAGTGGCGGTACATCATGTGGATGATAATTTCTATAAGACTGCTATTGCCAGTTTCCCCCACGGTACCTGTATCATTTCAATTGCCTGCGCGAGTGACTGATGGATTAACACCGTCCTACATACTCGATAAACCGTTAACAAATACAGCCAGTTTATTGGCAACTGATCCGAGTCCGGCACAGATTCTATTTGTAATTTACTTAATGGGGTTTTTAGCCTATATCTTTTACCAAATTTATACTTATGCTGCATTCCGCCGTAATGTTTTACGGTGCAGCCGCAAACCATCGGATGAGGGAATTGAAGATTTGCTGACGGAATTGAAAACCAAGCGCAATATTCAAAGGGAGATACCCGTAAGAATTTGCAAAAAAGTGTCGAGCCCCATGATAGTCGGGCTGCTAAGCCCCACCCTGATACTGCCGGCAGAGTCGTTCAGCAACGCTGAATTAAGAATGATACTCGCTCACGAGCTGCTCCACCTCCAAAGGCATGATCTTTGGTACAAGCTTGTATTGATGATCACCGCTGCCGTGCACTGGTTTAACCCGGTGGTCCATTTAATGGTAAGAGAAGCCAGCCAGGACATGGAACTATCCTGTGACAACCATGTTTTGAGAGGCCTGGACCTTGATGCCAAAAAACGCTACTGCAATATTCTCCTCAACCTGGCGATTCGAAATAACAAGGCTGAAGGACCGGTTTTGTCCACCAGCATCAGGAGCAGCAAAGATACTCTGGAGACGCGAATAAAAAACATATTTGATTCAACCGGGAAAAGACCGGGAATTGTGGCTATAACAATTTTAGCGGTATGGGTCGTTGTTTCAGGAGTAACCGTTGACATTAGCGGCGCAGAGTCTTTGACGGATCCGCCGCCGCGGAATGAAGCGGTGGCAAGCCCCATAGACAACCAAAACGGAAATGAAGAGTATATTGCGGCGGGAGACAGCCCTCCCCCGGAAAAAGCCGCCGGAAACAGAGAAGCAGAACCCTATTCTATAAGCGAAAATAAGCCCAGGATAACAGCTGAGGAAAACCGCCGGGAAAACGAGGCGGACCAAAAGGCCGAAGCCTTGACCGGTGGCGGCAGTGGAGCGGAAGTTGTGGTTATTGACCTGAATCGTTTGGAAAAGAATACCCAAGTAAATCACGATATTCAAGAACAATCTACGGAAATATAAACAATCAAGGGGCGGGAATAAGGAGGAAATCCCCGTGAGGAAAACCGTTGGCGCTTTATTTCTAGCCATCATATTAATAATTTGTCTGGTAATGCCGGCAGGCAGAACCGAGGCCTCAACCGGCGTCCGGGTTTTTCTGCCGGAATTTAAAGTAAGCTTGAACGGAGTTGTTATCGACAACAGCTATAGCCAATACCCGTTGCTTGTCTATAAGGACATAACCTATTTTCCCATGACTTATTATGACTGCAGATTCCTGGGCCTGGAGAGCTTGTGGAACAGCCATACCGGACTGGTAGTAGTTAAAACCGATGTGAATTGGGACTATCACAAATATTCGGCTTCCGCCAAAAACAGCAGCAGTTATAATGCCCGGGTGGCTTCATTCAGGGTAACCGTAAATGGGAAGGAAATTGATAATAGTTCTGAAAAATATCCCTTGCTGCTATTTAGAAATGTCATCTATTTTCCTCTCACCTGGAGATTTGCCGTTGACGAATTTGGCTGGAATTATTCCTTTGACCACCACAACGGCTTAGTTATAAATTCATCTGCCGGCGGCTCTGCTGCCGCCCAGTTGACACTTCCCATTGTAAGCCGCGAGCTGGGAGGCAAAGGCTCATTTACGATGGCCGGGGACTATTTTTATTATGAGGGGGTGGGCGGCAAGATCTATCAGGCTCCAGTATCCAATCCTTCTGCCGGCCGGTTTGTATATCAGCTGCCGCCAAGTGGATTGGGTCATGGTTTTGCTTTGTCATCGCTGCAAACCGACAACGGCCGAGCCGTTCTAAAATATCATACCGGCGGTGTTACTATGGGCGCCGACCACCTTATCTGGTTGAAGGAGGACGGGACGGCTCAGGAAATTGACAGCGGCTACTCATCCCTGAAGATATACGATGAATATACCCTCCGGGTTGACCACAGGTTTCCGCCTTCTACCAACAACCTGCAGATAAAAAAGAACAATGAAACCGAGTATATAAAGGTAGGCGACCCGGATTATTCCTTTGGCCTGTTTATTTCAGACAATGGCACAACCCGGTCGGCGAAAACCAATGATGACTTGTATTTAATCGGCGATGAAATATATGTGCTGGGTTATGAGGGCTATTATGACAACGATCATTCCGCTGCCACCACCGGTATTTACAGAGTCAATATCAATACAAATGAAACTGTGAGATTGTGTCCGGAGGAGGCAGCGAGCTTTAAAATCATTGATGAGATGATATACTTTACCGGCCAGAATCAATTTCTTTACCAAGTTCCTTTAAGCGGCGGAAAAGCGGAGTTGCTGATTGACAAAGCGGTGGGTCTTTATGAGGTCTTGCAGGGAAAAGTATATTATTCACTGGCGGAGGACAGTCAGCTTTTCAGAATCGGCAGCGAATATTCAATCAATCCTGGAGGCCAACTCAATAAGCTTGAGATTCAAAACGGCTATCTGGCGGCAATTTTCGATAAAGACAGTCAGTCGCCCTATAAAATGATGGTTATAAACGGTGCAGGTGAAGTGCTTTATAAAACTGCTGAAAATGTGCTGTTAATGCGAATTGAAAATGGCAAAATCGTTTTCGTCAAAGATAATTAGGTGATGGCTATTAAACAAAAATTGGATTTAGGCGGCTGTTAAAATAATTATTTTTAGATTCATATTTAAATCACAGTCCGATGAAGTGGGGAGATACCGCTAATAAGCGGTATCGCTGAGAGATTATGAAAAAATTGATTATTATTCCAGCTTATAATGAAGAAAAAAATATAGATTTCGTAGTGGCCGATATTTGCCGGCATGCCCCTGAATTTGATTATGTGATTGTCAATGATTGTTCCAGAGACGGGATCCGCTCTCTATGCCGCCGTCAGGGCTACAATCACATTGATTTGCCGGTCAATTTGGGCATTGGGGGTTGTGTACAGGCCGGCTACCTTTACGCACAGAAGCATGATTATGACATCGCGGTGCAGTTTGACGGCGACGGCCAGCATGATGCCTCTTATCTGAATCCGATGTTTGAGGCGATGATGAAACAAAACAGTGATATGATCATTGGTTCTCGCTTTCTCCACGGTCAGGGTTTTCAGTCTTCAGCCCTGCGCAGAGGCGGCATTAAGTTCCTGTCCTGGCTGATCAAGGTCCTGAACAAAAAGGAGATCAGGGATGTGACTTCGGGTCTGCGGATGGTCAATCGTAAGGTTATCGATGATTTTTGCCAGTATTACCCCAATGATTATCCGGAACCGGAGACGCTTTCGGCCTGCCTGCGCAAGGGTTACCGGGTGGATGAGTTCCCTGTGGAAATGCGCCAGCGTCATGAAGGGCAGTCGTCTATCAATATACCCGGCTCAGTCTATTATATGGTCAAGGTCAGTCTCTCCATACTGATCGACCGTTTCAAAATGTAGGCCTAGGGATATTGGGAAATAGGAGTTTACATCATGAGTATAAGATTACGCATACTGATTCTGCTCATTTGTGCCGCGATTTTGCTTTATTTTGTGGATATGATCAGAAAAGATAAGATAACTTTAAAATATTCGCTGCCGTGGCTGATTTCTTTGATGGGCGTCATGCTCCTGGCGGTTTTCCCCGGTTTCATCAACTGGGTTGCACAGCTGCTCGGGGTGGCAACGCCGGTTAACGCGATTTTTTTTATTGTCATTCTTATGATGCTGATGTTTATTTTCCTGATCTCTCTGATTAGTTCGCGGAATACCCAACGAGTGATCCGGCTGGTACAAGAAGTGGCCTTGCTGAAGAAGGCCTTGGCTGATCAGCAGGAAGACCAGAAAGATGATGAAGAGCATATATGCGGTATTTAGGAGCCAATTGGATAGTCTATATCTTTTGGCTGACGTTTTCGCTTTTTTTGGCGGACCTGTCTTATTATTTTAATATGCGTGCTATGGGAGTGGAACGGGGCTGGGGATATGCGGTGTGTTTTCTGGCCGTTGCCCTGATTTCTCTGCTGCTGGCTATGCTCTCCGGGTCTGGTCGGAGGCTTTTGATTGGCAGGGTCATGCTGTGGGCACTGTTCTCAATCATTGTGACCTTTCTCTTTTTTGCCAAGCCGCTTTTGTATACGGCGGACGGCTTATGGCTGACAGGCGCCCATCTGCCTATTTTTGGTGTGATGACCGTTTTTGTCGGGATTTATGTCTTGCTCAGCCTGAGTGCGCTAAAGAAACTGAAGATGGATGCGATTCGGCCTCTTGCTCATCCGGAGGTGAGGAATCCTTTAGGCCATGTGTTGATTCTGTTTGTTTTTCAGGTCTTGGTTTTCAGCCTGTATATGGCGGCGCTTAATCCGGGGAATATGTCCTATGACACCTTTAATCAGGTCAGCCAGATTGCCGGGGTGGTGCCTTACAATACCTGGCATCCCCTCGGTCATACCCTGTTTATCGGTCTGCTGTTGAAGATTTGGCCTGACATGGCCATAGTGACGATTTTTCAGATTTTGTTCTTTGCTTTTGTGACCAGCCGGTTTTATGGGACGCTGATTCAGTATCGGGTGCGCTTGCCGCTGGTGTACGCCCTGGCTATGGTGATAACCCTGCTGCCCGGTACCGGCATCAATGTGGTGACCCAATGGAAGGATATCCCTTATACGGCGGCCTTGCTGTGGGGGACAAATATTCTTTTGCTGATGTGTCTATCCACAGACTATTTTTCTAAAAAACGTCACGGGCTGGAGTTTGTGGTGTGTACCTTGGCCATATGTTTGTTCCGGCATAACGGGATTCTGACCTTTGTGCTGATGCTTATATTCGGTCTGGTCTATATTGGCCGCTATCGGGATCACAAAAAGAGTATAAACTTTGGGGTGTCAACTGCCCTGATTCTGGTGACGGTTTTTATCGTCAATGTGGTGACGCCTGCGCAGCTCGATGCCAATCCCAATCCGCCGGGAATGAAACTGCGGCCCATTTATCAGGGGCTGGGGGCGGTGTATTTTTCCGGACGTGAAGCCAGCATGAATGAGGGAGCCCGTCAGCTGGTGGAGTCAGTGGCGACGCCGGAGCAGCTCAAGGAGTTTTATAATCCCTATTTTGCAGATACTTATTCCAGCAATATCCCCCGGTTTTTAAATAATTTGTCCGCAGTCGGCACCGGGGCAGCGCTCGCCAGCTATGTCTCCACTATGAGACAATTTCCTGATATCGTCTTAGGGGATAAGTTCAATTTGGCTGTGACCATGTGGTCGGTGACACAGGATCCGTTCAGTTACAATAATAATTATACTACGGCGATAGAGCCGGAAATGCAGTCGGTGTTTGGTGTTCAGCGGCATGAAAATATGCTGACCGACAGCGTCAATACCTATGCTGAGAAGACGACCCATCAGTATCTGGCCAATACATTTTTATGGCGAACCGGGTTTTGGCTGGCAATTATCTGTATTTTGCTGCTGGCGTTGATTATCGAGAGAGATCGGCGGGTAGTGCTCTATATTCCAGTGGTCGGTAATGCGGCGGTGGTCTTTCTGACCATGCCGGCCCAGGATTATCGGTATCTGTGGTTTATTGCGCTGATCTGTCCGTTTTTGGTTCTTTCGGCGCTGCTTCCATTACCCGAACGGAAGCGGCGCATCGAGGTACTTTAGGAGCAAATCCGATGGAGAGAAGAGAGAAAAGCATGGTAAATTTTATAGCGTACATATTTTTTACGGTAGGCGGCCTGTTCCTGATGAAGCTAAGCGGGCAGCCCATCGGTTTTATTCTGCAGAATGGCGTATTTCATCTCGATATTAGCGGCAAGATGGCTTTGGCCCTGGTGATGTATGCCACCAGTTTTCTGATCTGGACAGGGATTGTGGCGAATAGTGAGCTGAGTTTTATTGTGCCGTTCTCATCAGCGATTGTGAGTATACTGTCGGTGCTTTTGGGGCTTTTGGTTTTCCAGGAAGACTTGAATCTGTATAAAATCGTCGGGATCGCTCTGGCCGTCTCCGGGGTGATGTTGATGAATTATCAATAAAAGCAGAGTGCCGGACTGAAAGACCAATGCTATGCTGCCAGGCTGGGGAAAGAAGATTTAAGTGTCCAAGATCCCTGGGGTCTTGCAAGAGAGATTTTGTGACTCCCTACGGGTTTCTATATGCTCCCGGCAAGGCCGGCTGGGTCAATACCTTAAATTAAAGAATGACACCGTGAAGGCATCCGGTATGTTGGGGTGTCATCCCCGTGTTTCATCCGGGTCATCAAGAGCTGCTATTGCAATAAAAGCTTTTAGAATGGACTTGATGGCTTTATCTTTTCTAAAAACCAAACTTAAATAATCAACGTCAAAATAATGTCCCATTGATATAAACCTGAAATCCCTCTGGGCAAAGGCCGGTAGATCGCTAACTATCGTCGCAAAGGAAATCCCCAGACCCATTTCGACGTAAACAGCACTCAGTTCGATATTAGAGGATTCCATGATTACCCGATAGGTTAAACCGCTTTCGTCAAAATACCT
>DHBS01000017.1:103517-118349 GCA_002398825.1 Syntrophomonas sp. UBA4922
TAAACCGCTTTCGTCAAAATACCTCTCCAGCTTTTTGCGGGGAGTTGAACCTTTCGGGGGCAAAATCAAAGGGTATTGCGAAATATGATCCAGGCTCACCTCTGTCACATCCAGGAGAGGATGCCCCACGGGTATCATCATCACCGTCTCAACCTTTTTCCAGCGGATTTTTTCTAAATTTGACGGGACTGCAGATTCCAGGGTTATCCCCAGATCAACCTCGCCGTCATGAATCATCTCTAAAACATTGTTCTGGGGCCGGTCAAAAAGCGACAGCTCGATCTGCGGGTATCGCTTGATAAATAACTCTATTTTGGGGGGCAAGAGCTGGCTTAAAGTAGTGAACGGAGCAGCGATGCTCAGTCTTCCCTTGTGCAGTCCTTTCAAATTCCCGATGTCTTCAAGCAGTATTTCGTAATTGGTAAACAATTGCTGCGTAAAATCAAACAGCTTTTCCCCTGCAGCGGTGAGCAAAATCTTGCGCTTGCCGATCCTTTCAAAGATTTGACAATCCAATTCCGCTTCGAGTTTTTTGATTTGTTGTGTCAAGGCGGATTGGGTACGAAAGGTTAGCTTGGCCGCTTTAGTAAACCCTCCGGATTTAACGATATGATAAAAGCCGATCAACTGCTGCCACTCCATAAAATACCTCAAAAATCATTAGAATTATTGATAATATTTGTTATTATTATTAATTTGTTTAATCATAAACCCTGTGTTACTATCTGGTCAAGAATAGACTGGGAGGGTAAAGCTATGAAACAGAGTATTAAGGAGTTTGCATTGGGTTTAGGGGTTGACGATGTCGGCTTTGCGGCTGTGGCCGATTATAACAGTCCAAGGTCTCCCCGGATCGAGACGATTTCTCCGGCCATTAAATCAATAATTGTTCTGGCTTACAAAGAACTGTCTTCCTGTGACAGCCAGGATAAAGATACTGCCATGGCCGGCAGACAGGCTGTGTATGAATTTGCGCGGACAGCAAACTATCGATTGGCCAGATATCTGGAAAGCAAATATAACGCCAGAGCTTATGCGGTGCCAGGTTCGAACCCTTTCGCCATGTTGAAAGAAACCGGTGGGGCGGTGGGCCAGGTCTCTCTGCGGCATGCCGCTAAAGCCGCAGGACTGGGCGTATTTGGCCGGCACAACCTGATCATCCATCCCCGCTTTGGAACCCGCGTCAACTTCTCGGCAGTTCTCAGTGATCTGGATCTGCCTTCTGATCCGCCCCTGACGGATGAGCTATGCACTGACTGTAATATTTGCGTTGATGAGTGTCCGGCCAGAGCATTGGATGAAGAAGGAAAGACAGTTGTCAATGAATGCTTCAAGACTTGTCAACCTTACGGTTTGGGGGCCAATATCGCATTTTGGAAAAAGATACTGGCGGCTTCACCAGAGGAACAAAAGCGCATGATGGGCAGTGTTGATTATTGGCGTCTTTACCAATCCATTCTGGTGGGGAACCAGTATTATTGCTTTAATTGTATGGCTTCATGCCCAATTGGAACTGAAATCTAATCGATTGGAAAAGCCAACCGGGCCTTGCATTAATTGCGGTCCAAAATGCCAAGCTATATAGAGCATTCTGAGTCCGGAGACGTTGGGCTTGATGCAGCGATCACAATATAAATGAAAGGGGTCTTTTACATGGGTCCAATCATGGCTATCAAAATCAATGACCGGCCCGACCATGCGACCAATGTGCAGGAGATCTTAACCAAGTATGGGTGCAATATCAAAACCAGGGTGGGATTTCACGATGTCAGTGAAGACCAGTGCTCGATGGATGGTTTGATTATGCTGCAGTTGTTTGGGAAGGAGAAAGATATCCAGGCCTTGTTCGATGAGCTGGACACAGTTGAAGGGGTAAAGGTCAAGTTTATCGATTTTTAAATTACATGGCGACAGACGGCCTTGGTTAGAAGTACCTCTTCGGTTAAAATTGAGTCTGTCAAAAACACGCAAATCAAGATGAAATGAAAAAATACAGGGCTGACAAAAGCCCTGTATTACTTTTCTGAAGGGCGCATGGAGGAGAAAGGAGGCCTTGACCACTATATCGGGGTGGCGACTACTGAGCCGATTCCTGATAATATGGCCCGGCTTGAAGTGGCAGTTTCAACCTGGGCGGTTTGACCTTATATCGAGCTGAAAAACAACCAGAAGTGGCTGCTGCTGCCCGCCAGCACAAACAGGTGAAAGATTTCGTGAAAACCAAACCCCTTTAGATTCAGGCGGGGAAAACGGGTGGCATAGATCAATGCCCCCACGCTGTAAAACAACCCGCCTGCCACCAGCCAGACCAGGCCGGAAACGGCCAGGGACCTGGAGAGCGGAAGAATGGCCACTGCCACCACCCATCCCATCAAAACGTAGCTAAGGGTGGACAGCCAGCGGGGCGCCGAGATCCACAGCAATTTGAAAACCAGCCCGGCGGCGGCCAATGACCATATAGCCGCCAGCATTCCCCAGCGCCACCCGCCGGAGAGGAAGATGACGCACACTGGAGTGCAAGTTCCCGCGATAAGCATATAAATCATGATGTGGTCCAGGCGGCGCAAGGCCTCGATCACCTTCTGGGAGGATACTATCAGGTGATAGAAACCGCTGGTGGTGTAGAGCAGAAACATGCTCACCGCAAATACTGCCAGCGATATGTAAGCCCCGGGTTTGCTGCCCTCAGGGAGGCGCAGCAAAAGCGCGATCAAGGCCAGGATCGACAGGATGGCTCCTGCGAAATGGCTGTAGCTGCTGAAGGCCTCGCGCGGTCTGGCAAAACTATGCAGGATTTCACGCCAAAGATTCCGTGATGGTTTTTGCTTCACTATTCATTACCTCATCAAAAAGAATAGACTCACCGGGATAACAGTACGGACGACAGACACGACTATTATTTAAGGAAGTTATTATATCATAACATAGTGGTCAATAGTATCAATAGCCGGATGAGTCAGAGCGATTTTGGCGAATTTTCATGACGATATAAGCGATGATCAATGCGATCAGCGCGGCCAGGATTATCAGGTCAAACTCTTCAAAAACCTTGCGCACCTGATCCCAATTCTGGCCCAATTTCAGGCCCAGGTAGACGAATATAATGCTCCACGGGGTTGAACCCAGGATGGTATAAACCAAAAAGCGGCGAAAATCCATACGGGAAATGCCGGCCGGCAAAGAGATAAAGGTCCTTATCACCGGCAGCAGCCGGGCCCAGAATACCACTTGATGCCCGTAGCGGGTAAACCAGCGGTCAGCGGTTTGCAGGTCATGCGGCGAGACCAGGAAGTAGCGGCCATATTTCAATATAAACGGCCGTCCTCCCACTGAACCCACCCAGTAGGCGATACATGAGCCGATAGTGCCGCCCAGGGTTCCAGCCAGTACCGCCTGCCAGTATCCCAATATGCCCCGGGAAACCATGTATCCCCCATATGGCAATATAATCTCCGAAGGTATGGGGATGCAGGCGCTTTCTAAAGCCATGCCGATAATCAGGCCCCAATACCCCCAGGCATCAATGTATGTTGTAGCAATATGATATAGATATTCAAGCAATTCCATAAATTATACCCCATTCACAAAACAACCGGGATCAACCCGGAAAATATCATTTATTTTCTTATAATACAACATTTTGAGCGCAATCTGAAACCCACTTGATCTAGAAATGTGAAAATTAAGGCTGCCGCGATTCTTATGAACCGGGACAGCACGGTTTTTGCCGTAGAACCTCGCCTTCAGTTTACCGGGCATGATTATATTTTGTCGGGATAAATCTGGTATCCTGCCGGGATCACCGGCCTAAAGGCTTCTCACGGGTATGGGCGCCGCTGGGCAGCATCCGGGCTGGTAGAGGTGCTCGCCCTACCAGTAGGAGAAACGGTTGACAATGTCTTCTGCAGTGGGGTAGCCGCTGCCAGTGTTGATGATGCATGGTTTACCGTTAACTGCCGAGATGAATGGAACATGCCCCATATTATTAAAGAAGTGACTGGCTTTAAGCCGTAAGGCGCTTTTTCAAACGCGGATGGCGGCGACGCCAATAGCTGTACAGTGCGATAATACTAACTACGATTGCCGCCAGGATGAGGCTGAAGTCGGCAAGGTCAGACTTGATCAGGGTCAAGGCTTTGGAGCCCAAATACATAACCAGTAAGGCTTCTCCAAAAAAACGCAGCCCCCGGCCGACCAAAGCAGCGATGATGAATTTGGGGAAATGCATGGAAAATGACCCCGCCGAAATGGTAAAGATTTTGAAGGGCAGGGGAATCAATGCCGCGATAAGTATAGCCCAGCCTCCATAACGGTTGAAAATAATCTTGATGCGAGCCAGACTGCGCCGCGAGACCAGTTTTTTAAGCAGCGGCTTGCCGATGCAAGAACCCAGGTAATAACCGAATGCTGACCCGCAGATAGACGTGGCGGTGGTGAGTAAAGCCAGGAGCAATGCCCAATGCGGCATGGCCAGACTCAAGGGGATGAGAAAGAAATCGGGTGCCAGAGGCAGAAAAGAAGATTCCGCAAAAGCAGTGAAGAGCAGCCCCCAAATGCCGTATTGTTCTAAAAGGCGAACTATTGATTCCCACATACGAGTATATGTTCCTTATTATATTGATAGATGCCATGTTATTATTCCGACACCGGTTGCGGAAAGCATGATCACTGACTACAAACTGTACCGAAAAAATATAGAAAATATATATGACGGTATCAGCTAAAAATAAGCTTAGCATCAGTATATCATAGAATGCAGCCCGGGTTGATGCATAACGGCCACAACTGTATGCTTGCAAAATCGTAGTATGATTTTGGGTGGAGTGATTTATTGCCAGGAAATCAGGTAAATTGAAGCCATTATTGAGAAAAAAGCTGGAAATCAGTAGAATAGTAAAAGACCCTGAAGATGATTGTCTAGGAGGCTGGCAGAATGCATAAAAGGTTGTTTATCCCGGGTCCGGTTGAAGTGCGCCCGGAAGTACTACAGAAGATGGCAAGCCCCATGATCGGGCACCGCAGTAAAGACGCCTCGGCTTTGCAAGGCCGCATCAGCGATAAAATGAGAACCCTGTGGTCCACTCAGCATGAAATCCTATTATCGACCAGCTCCGGCAGCGGATTGATGGAAGGAGCGGTAAGATCCTGCACGGCCAGGAGAGCGGCGGTTTTTTCCGTTGGCGCGTTCGGTAAAAGGTGGTTTGATATTGCGTCCAATAACAATGTTCCGGCTGATTTATTCGAAGTGGAGTGGGGCCGGGCCAATACCCCCGATATGATTGATGAAGTTCTGTCTTCCGGCAAATATGACCTGATCACCATCACCCATAACGAAACCTCCACCGGGGTGATGAATCCGGTTCAGGATATAGCTGCGGTGGTAAAAAGCCATCCTGAGGTAGTCTATTGCCTGGACACCGTCAGTTCAACCGGAGGCACCCCGATTCATGTTGATGATCTGGGGGTTGATATCTGCATAACTTCAACTCAAAAGGCCCTGGGTCTGCCGCCCGGAATGGCCGTTTGCACCTTTTCGCAGAAGGCCATCGAGCGCGCCAAGGAAGTCCCTTTCCGCGGCTACTATTTGGATCTGCTGCAGCTATATGAATATATCAGGAATAAGGATCACCAGTATCCTTCGACACCTTCTTTAAGTCATATGTATGCCCTGGATTTTCAGCTGGAACGCATCCTCACCGAGGGTCTGGAAAAACGCTGCGAAAGACACCGGCAGATGGCGGAGTATGTCAGGTCATGGGCCAGGAAGTATTTTGCCCTGTTTGCTGACGAGCGCTACCTCTCCGATACCTTAACCGCCATCACCAATAACCGCAACATCGATGTGGCCGATCTCAACCGCCAACTGGGAGAGCGGGGATTCCAAATATCCAACGGCTATGGCAAGATGAAAGACAAGACTTTCCGCATCGCCCATATGGCAGATCATACTCTGGAGGATATTCAAGAATTACTGGGGCATATTGAGGATATCCTTCAGCTCGGATCCTGATTATTAATTATTGAGGAGGACTATTATGGCAGTAATCAGACCGTTTCGAGCGCTGCGGCCCATCCCGTCTTTAGTGGACCGGGTGGCTGCACTGCCTTATGACGTGATGAGCAGTGCGGAAGCCAGAGAAATGGTACGCGACAACCCCTACTCATTCTTGCATGTTGATAAAGCGGAAATAGATTTGGAAGCCGGTATCGACCTCTATGATGAGCGGGTTTATGTCAAAGCCAGAAGCAATCTGGACAAAATGGCGGCTGAAGGGGTTTTTATTCAGGACCAAACCGCTCGTTTATATATTTACCGGCAGCAACGGGGGCAGCGCGCACAGACTGGTTTGGTGGCTTGTCTTTCCATAGACGACTACCTCAATGATATTATCAAAAAGCATGAACTGACCCGGGCCGATAAGGAGCAGGACCGCATCCGCCATGTTGACAGCTGTGATGCGCAAACCGGGCCCATTTTCATTACCTATCGCAGCCAGGAGCAAATCAACGCGATAATTCAGGCCTGGATAAGTAGGCACCAGGCCCTTTATGATTTTGTATCCGAGGACGGTATTGGCCATACCGTGTGGAGCATCGACCATGACGAAGTGATTCTGAGTCTGGTGGAGCTGTTCGCCCATATCGACAGGCTGTATATCGCCGACGGCCATCACCGTTCCGCTTCAGCGGTGCAGGTGGGCCTGCAGCGCAGAGCTGATAATCCCCATCATACTGGCCGGGAAGAATACAATTATTTTCTGGCCGTTATTTTCCCCGATCACGATCTCTACATAATGGATTACAATCGCCTGGTTCGGGATTTAAACAATCACAGCCGGGAAGAGTTCTTAAGCCTCTTGGAAAAAGATTTTGAGGTTACTGCCTATTCCGGGCCGGGTCCTTACCAACCCCGGGCGCCCAAAACCTATGGCATGTTTCTGGAGGACAGCTGGTATATTCTAAAAGCCCGGCCGGGCACCTATGATGTCCTTGACCCGGTGGCGCGCCTGGATGTGTCTATATTGCAGAACAATCTCCTGGGGCCCATTCTGGGGATCACCAACCCCCGTACCGACAAACGCATCGATTTTGTTGGCGGGGCTCGCGGCCTGGAGGAGTTGGAAAGCAGGGTGGCCGATGACATGAAAATCGCTTTCGCCATGTACCCCACCACTATAGCCGATTTAATGGCCATTTCTGATGCCGGTAAGATCATGCCCCCCAAGTCAACCTGGTTTGAACCCAAACTGCGCAGCGGCATATTTATCCACAAGCTGACCTAGGCAATTGACAGGCTTCAGGACCGGGGTTTTAACCCCGGTCCTTTATTCGGCTTTGGCACCGAATGCGGTTGTCATTGTTAAACAGGCAATATAGAATGAAATCAACATGATCAATTGCTTGAGGAGGACGATTTATGTTCAAGTTCAACAAGGAGAAATTAGAGGAACAGGCCAATAAGCTGGCGCAAAAATCAGGCAAACTTCTGGAAAGCGGAAAGTTGAAACTCAATATCTCTAATCTGGAGCGTGACATTACCCAACTCAAAACCGAATTGGGAGATAAGCTCTACGCCGCTTATCGCAACAATGCCAATGCCGAGGCCGAATTGATGGAAATCTGCCAGAAAATCGATACCCTATACCGACAAATCGATGAAATCAAACAGCAGATCGACAACCTGCAAGAATAGCAATTCTGAACACCTCATACACCTTGCCGCAGAACCGGAGTTTATTCCTCATGGATAAGCCGGCCGCCTTTTTGCCAGCCGTGGCGTCATCAGTCAGGGCGCAGCGCCAAGAGGGCGGCCGGCTTTACGCCCTGCTGTCAGCCGCCTGCTTTTGTTAACATCTGTATATTCGTACTACGCAATATTTGTCAGGACCAATCTTCTGCCTGATTTGTCAATGCCGCTTAATACTATTGCCTTTATATCTTGGCAGGCATATAATTGAATCAAGATACAATATACCCAAGGGGGGTAAGGTAATGGAATTGACATCTCAACAAAGGCGGTATTTGCAGGATATTTTCGGTGATAGGATTAATTTTGAGAAGAGGGAACGGCAGCTTTATAGCTCTGATGTAGCGGCCCTGCCGGGCCTTCTGAGCGGTATGGCCGGCCATTCGGAACCGGCCGCCATAGTGCAGCCCCGGGATGAGGACGAACTGGTTCAAATAGCGGTATGGGCCCAGAATAATAAAATCCCCTTGATAGCCCGCGGCAAGGCCACTTCGGGGTACGGAGGCACCGTGCCTTTTCAAGGCGGCATGGTAGTGGAGTTCAACCGCATGCGCAAGATCATGGCAATTGACACCGGGGCCTGCAGCATTAAGGTGCAGCCCGGTGCGGTGTGGGAGGATATTGACCGGAGGCTCAGAGAGCGGGGATTGACCTTGAAATCCTACCCCACCAGTTATCCCGCCTCAACTGCGGCCGGTTGGCTGGCAACCGGAGGGGCCGGAATTGGCAGCTATGAGGCCGGCTATTTCAGGGACAGCGTTTTACAGGTGCGTCTGGTCCAACCTGACGGCGAGATAAAGGTTCTTTCAGGTGAAGATCTGGATCTGGTTGTTAACGCATCAGGCATCAGCGGCTTCATCAGCAGCATCGAGTTCAGGGTCATGCCCCTGGAAAAACTGGAGGTGCAGGCTTTTGCCTTTGATCAGGCCAGCGCTGCGGCTCAATTTATAGAAGCCCTATATGAAGAGCAGGTGCCTTTATGGTCGCTTAGTTTCAGTAATCCTGAAGCAGCCCGGTACCGCAACCGCATGCCGCTTAACCCCCACCATGGCCCGGGCCGGGATCGCCTTGAGGTTCCGGAACAATTCATCGTCCTGGCGGCCTATTGGCACTCCTCTTCAGCCCGGGAGCTGCTGGGCGACATGGCCGCTAAACATGGCGGGGCATTATTAGATGATGAGACTGCCTTACACGAGTGGGAAAACCGCTTTAGCCCCATGAAAGCCAAGCGCCTGGGGCCTTCACTGATACCTGCTGAGGTGGTGGTGCCGGCCTCCGGGCTGGCGGCGGTTTTACACGGGCTGCAGCATAAGATCGCTCTTCCCCTGCTGCTGGAAGGCTTTGCGGTCAGGGGCAAAGAGTTGGTACTGTTAGGATTCATCCCCCACGATGAGCGCAAGCTGGGCTTTAATGCTGCTTTCGGACTTTCCCTGACCGTGCTTAAAATCGCCCTGCAAAACGGAGGCAGGCCTTATGGACTGGGAATGTACTTCTCCGCGTTCGCTCCGCAGCTGCTGGGTGTTCAGACCGTGGAATCGCTAAAAAGCATGAAAAAGCGAACCGACCCGGCGGGGATTATGAACCCCGGCAAGACCATCGATACAACCTTACTGGCCCGGGCGGTTCGCCAGGCTCTGTCCTGGGAGGGGGTCATAACTGCCGTAGCCAACCGTTTTCCCGGTAATCCCCCGGCCGAGCATCCCCGGCCCCAATCGGGACTTCCTGCCGAAGTGGCCTGGTTGAGCTATACATGTTCTTCCTGCGGATACTGTGTGGACAGCTGCGACCAGTATTATGGGCGGGGATGGGAATCGCAATCACCGCGCGGCAAGTGGCGGCTGTTGAAAATGGTGGCCGAAGGCAAGACCAGGCTGACTCAGGCGGACGTTTCAACCTTTTTGGCCTGCACCACCTGTGAAACCTGCAACGCCAGGTGCCAATTGGAAATGCCCATTGAACCCGCCTGGATGACACTGCGCGGACAGCTGGTTGAGGAAAAGGGATTTCATTCTCTGCCCGCCTTTCATATTATGGAAGCCAGTGCCCGTAAAGAGTGGAATATCTGGGCCCGCTATGCCAAGGACCGTGATGCCTGGCTGCCCGATGATCTTAGAAGCAAGATTAAAGACCGGGCGGAAATTGCCTACTTTCCCGGGTGTACCTCTGCATTTGTTGAGCAGGATGTGGCGCTTGCCACTGCCAGATTGCTGGATAAGGCCGGGATCGAGTTCACTTATTTGGGGAAAGAAGAGGCCTGCTGCGGGATACCCATGTTGATGGCCGGGCGCTGGGATGCTTGGGAAGCTATAATGGACCATAATATAGAATTGATGAAAAGCAAAGGCGT
This sequence comes from Syntrophomonas sp. UBA4922, assembly GCA_002398825.1. GTDB lineage: Bacteria > Bacillota > Syntrophomonadia > Syntrophomonadales > Syntrophomonadaceae > DTU019. The sequence goes on from DHBS01000017.1 coordinate 113,612, forward strand.
CAAAACCATTGTTACCTCCTGCCCGGCCTGCCGCCTGGTGTGGGAGACTTACTATAAGCGCTGGATGTTAGACCGGGGAGAGCAATACCATTTTACCGCCAAACATTACTCCGAGGTACTGGCGGAACAGATCGCTGCCGGCCGATTTGAAATACCTGAAACTTTAAAAGGGAGATTCACCTACCACGATCCCTGTCACATGGGGCGGGCCAGCGGTGTATACGAGGCACCCCGCCGGCTTATTCAGGCTATTCCCGGCATTGACTACCAGGAAATGGAGTTTAACCGTTCACAAGCCCACTGCTGCGGGTCGGTGATGACTCTGGTGGCTGACCCCGAGGCTGCCGCCCGCATCGGCCAGGTAAGGCTGAACGATGCCCAAAAGGTGCAGGCCCAAACCATAATCACCGCCTGTCCGTGCTGCCGCTTTCAACTGCAGGTATCTGGCCGGGTTAACAACATGGATATTCAAGTACGCGATCTGGCTACGGTTGCAGCCCGGGCCTGCGGTTATGATATTCCCGACAGTGAAGCTGTGATGGAACGGGACTGGGTGCCTTTCGATATTATGATACGCATGTTAAACCCGCGGGGAATGGCGGATATGATGGCCGAGATGATGGATGACCTGATTCAGGCCATGCCCGGTCCAATGGCGGGTATGATGAAGTGGCTGCGAAGCCGGAAACCGGCGCTAAAAAAACCTCTGATTGCAGCGATGAAGCCTGTGATGCCCAGGCTCTTTCCCATCCTGTTGCCGGGTATGCTGCCCAGGGTGATGCCTAAAATGCTGGAAATGGTCAAGGCCAAGGTGCCTATGCCCGACTTTATGGCCGAACAGATGCCGGACTTGATGCCACCGGCCATGGCCGACCTCATGCCCAAGATGCTGCCCGATATCATTCCTTATTTCATGCCCCATCTGGAGTCTTACTTGCAGGCAGAAAACAAGCCAGAGGTTGTTCTGTCCCGCTAAAATAAGAGAGCTCAGGGGGTGAGGTATTCACCCCCTGTTTGATCCTCTGGCCCTTTCTTAAATCCTTCTGAAAATGCACGGCAGTACCGGGCAAATGCTTATCCCTCAGGCCGTGCCGCAGTGCAGAAAATGCGCCGGTATGTGTTTAGACAAGCTGCCCGGCATGCGGTATCATGGGAAAAGGAAAGGAGGCTTGGGTATTGAAAAAGAAGCGTGCCTTAATTACCGGGATTTCTGAATTGGCTCCGCATAAAACCGCATATGGACAAAAGACCCTGGCCTTGCTGGCTGAATCCAGCCGTTTGGCGATTGAGGATGCGGGCCTTCAAAAACGCGATATAGATGGGCTCCTGGTCACTCCTCCCAGCGAAGACAGCGCTTTTATGTGGCCGGCCCAGGTAGCCGAGTATTTGCAGATTAAACCGGTTTTTCTCAATATGGTGGAATTGGGGGGAGCCAGTGCGGCTGGAGCTGTAGCCCGGGCGGCCATGCTGGTTGAAGCAGGCATATGCGATAATTGTCTGTGCCTGAGCGGCGGGGTTTGGGACAGCCAGGTCTTTAATACCCTTGAGGGCAAAATGTCAGTGATGTCCCAGGCGGAAATAGATTTTGAATTGCCTTATCTGCCCATGGGATTCAATACCGGATATGCTTTAATCGCGCGCCGGCATATGCATCTCTACGGTACTACCCCTGAGCAAATGGCCAAAATTGCCGTGGATCAGCGCTTTAATGCCCTGCACAATCCCCTGGCTCTATTCAACCAGGCTCCGCTCACCATCGAAGAGGTATTACAGTCGCTGCTTATTACCGACCCCCTGCATCTCCTGGAGATAGTCCGCCCCTGCAGCGGTGCCGCGGCAGCGGTTGTCAGCCGGGCCAGCAGCGATATGAATACGCACCGCAGTGTTAGTGTTCTGGGTTGGGGAGAGGCCTGCACGCATAATTCCATTGTGTATTCGGAGGAGATAACTATCAGCCCGGTGAAGGAATCGGCCCAGCGGGCCTTTGCCATGGCTGAATGCGGCCCTGCAGACATTGATCTGGTTTCACTCTATGATTGTTATCCCATCACAGTACTGATCACTTTGGAAGACGCCGGCTTCTGCGCCAAGGGCGAAGGGGGCTCGTTTGTAGCCCGGCACAATCTGACATATCAGGGCGATTTTCCATGCAACACCCATGGAGGCCAGCTTTCCATGGGGCAGCCTTCATTTGCCGGGGGTATGTCGCATATTATCGAGGCAGTTCGCCAATTGCGGGGGGAGGCCGGGATACGCCAGGTTCCCCAAAACCGCCTGGCCTTTGTAAACGGCAATGGCGGTGTGATGAGTACGGAGAGCAGCCTGGTGTTAGGGAGGACGGAGCATGTGTGATGATCAAACCCGAATTTACTATCAGCATTTGAAACAGGGAGAATTATGGCTGCAATACTGTTTAAACTGTCAGGAGCATACTTTTTACCCTCGCAGTCATTGCCCGGGGTGTTTGGACCAGCAACTGGAGTGGAGAAAAAGCCAGGGACAGGGCAGGGTGTACAGCTACAGCATCATTCACGTACAGAGCCTGGCAGATGACGATGTTCCTTATATCTATAGCCTGGTCACCCTGGATGAGGGGGTTCGTCTGGCTACCCGCATAGTCGATTGCAGCCCGGAAGCGGTTCATGTGGATATGGGGGTTGAAATGGTGGTAAGAGCGATAAACGGTCAGCTTATGCCGGTATTTAAGCCCGTTGCCGGTCTTAAAAGCCAGGCCTGATCAAGCCTGTTGCGTAATCTCAACCCGATAAATATTTTGCGTCCACATTATGTTATAATCAATACTATATAGCGATTTAAGGAGTAATTTAATGGAATTAGAACAATGCGTGAATTTTGTGTTGACTAAAGCTCAGAACGCAGTACAGCAGCTATTTAAAGCTGAACTGGCACCGTATGGCGTGACCCCGGGTCAATATGCAGTATTAAAGTGTCTCTGGGACGAAAATGGCCAGACTGCCAAGCAGCTATCCGAACGGCTCTATCTGGACGGATCCACTGTGACCGGTATACTGGACCGGATGGAAAACAAGTCCCTGATCAGCCGCCAGCCCGATCCCAAGGATCGCAGGGCTGTACGGGTTATGTTGACCGAACAGGGCCGGGCCCTGAACGAACCGGTCAATGCCGCTATCGAACGGGCCAACAAGAAGGCTCTGGAGAGACTGGAACCCCAGGAGTCGGCCTTTCTTAAGAAATTGCTGGAAGAGCTGAATCACGGTTCATAACTTACCTTAATTTCCTGTCATGGTATGATCCATACACAGCACTCATTTTTAGCAGACTAGATTTTATTCGACATTATCAGACCTGCAGCCAGGAAATGGCAAGATTCCTGCAATACTTTGCATACAAATATATGATTGACAAAGCATTTGCCTGTTTTATACAATTCAGTTACGACGGGATATTGCCGCCTGAGTTTTTGTGCGCAGGCGGAGTACAATATGGTGAAAAGGAGTGAGAGTAATGGATTTCCAGCTAACAGAGGAGCAGGTACTGGTTAGAGAGAACATGCGAGAGTTTGGCAAGACCTATGTAGATCCGATAGCGGTAGAAATCGATGAGAACAGCCGCTTTCCTGCCGAGGTCATCCAAAAGCTCGGCGAAGGCGGTTGGATGGGAATGCCGATTCCCCAGGAGTATGGCGGAGCCGGCACCGATTATCTGACCTACGCCATCGCGGTGGAAGAGCTTTCCTATTTTTGCGCCGCTACAGGTTTTACCATGTCCGTACATACCGGCCTGGTTTGCATGCCATTGTTGCTTTTTGGGAATGAGGGTCAAAAGAAACAATACCTGACTCCATTGGCCAAAGGTGAACACCTGGGGGCTTTTGCCTTAACTGAGCCCGGAGCCGGCACTGATGTCGGGGCTGCCACCTCAACTGCGGTTCTGGATGGTGACGAGTGGGTCTTAAACGGCACCAAGACCTTTTGCTCCAACGGCCCGGTAGCGGATACATACATCACCTTCGCCTGGGTGGAAAAAGAAGAAGGCGGCCGGGGCATGACTTGTTTCATTGTTCCTAAAGAGACAGCAGGGATGCGGGTTGGGGCACATTTTGCCAAGATGGGCCTCCGGGCTTCGCAGACTTCAGAAATCATATTTAAGGATTGCCGCATACCTAAAGATAACATAGTCGGTAAGGTGGGAGATGGCTTAAAGATAGCCATGAATAGCTTTGATCACGGTCGCATCGGCATAGCCGCTCAGGCAGTCGGCATCACGCAGGCCGCCCTGGACGAGTCGATAGCTTATTCTAAACAACGGATTCAATTTAATAAACCCATCAGCAAAAACCAGGCCGTTCAATGGTGGATTGCCGATATGGCAACCGAGGTTGCTGCAGCACGCTATTTGACTCATAGTGCTTGTTATCTGAAAGATCAGGGCAAGTCCTTCAGTAAAGAGGCGGCTATGGCCAAGCTGTTTGCTGCCGAGTGCTCTATGCGCCACACCGTGAAGGCGGTTCAGATTTACGGAGGCTATGGCTACATCAAAGGACAGAAGGTGGAGCGCCTGATGCGCGATGCTAAAATAACCGAAATCTATGAAGGAACCTCCGAGGCACAGAGAATGGTTATTGCCGGAAATGTGCTGCGTTAGATAAGATTAGGCCAGAGAGTTTATAAAAGACGCCACAGCATCATATCAGATCTGCGGCGTCTTTGTTGTGCGCCCGGCATGGGCGCGGATCCATAAATATCTCCGGGCAGGC
>DHBS01000045.1 GCA_002398825.1 Syntrophomonas sp. UBA4922
ATGCAGGTGGTTCTTGACTTTCGCATTTGGCGAAAGTCAAGAACCACCTGCATCCTTCTAAAGCGCAATATATAGGGACTCGGGATTTAGAGAGACACCACTGTTAAATGACTATGAAAGTGCCAATAGGTGGCGGTTGGAGCAGTAAATTACGATGATAGACGCTGTTGACAGATCAACTGCTCAATGTGATTATTCTTCTTTTATCCCCACCACCCGTATCCTTTTATAATCCACGATCCATTGGCCGTCTTGCAGCGTACTGTCTCTGAGCTGGTCTTTTATCTGCCCAAAGATCATCTGCTTCTGATCCGCGGTATAGTTCTTGAACAACAGATCGGCGAACATATCCAGCCAGTTGCTCAGCCCATTTTCCCCGTCTTCCAGAATGGTGGGCCTGACGAAATAACGGGCGTAGGTTACACAAAAGCCATGCTCTTCCATTAAACTGGTGTATTCGCCGATGCTGGGATAATACCAGGGGAGGTCTGCATCGCTGACGGGGTGTCCCATCTCCCGCAAACATTTCATAACCGCCCGGGTAACATTATTGACGTTGCCTCGTCCGCCGAATTCGGCGACAAAGCGCCCCTTCTTTTTTAGGGCTTGCCAGATACCGGCCAGGGCCTTTTCCGGTTCTTTGATCCAGTGCAATACCGCGTTGGAGAAAACGGCGTCATAGCGTTCATAAATATTCAAAGAGCAGGCATCGCCGGGCCGGAACTGGATATCCGGGTACTTCTCCCGGGCTCGTGCCACCATTTCCTTTGACGCGTCCAATCCTTCCACTGTGGCGCCGGATTGCTTTATAAGATGGCTTAAATCGCCGGTGCCGCAGCCCAGATCCAGGATGAGTTCACCACTTTGCGGCTGCAAGAGTTCGATCAAATCTTCTCCCAGTTTGGATACAAAGGCATGTTTTTCATCATACAGATCAGGATTCCACTCTTTTACCATTTACTGATACCCCCGTAAACTGATGCTCTTTAATTCTTCATTATGGGCATCTAATTCCCGGTTGGTCAAGCCGAACCTGCGCAAGCAGGGGGGTGACTATGAACGACAGCCAAGCAAAAAATACTTGCCCAGGACTTTCACTGTACTATAGACTTTCAGGGAGGCAGGCCACCCGCGAAATCTCATTTACATAGACGATTTGCAGCCTGGTGCCGTACAATTCGCTCAGTCGTTCCTGTTGCAGAATCTGCTCAACGCTGCCGGTTTCCATATACCCGCTACGGGAGAGAACTCCTGCGATCCCCCCCAGGAGGATGGGATGGTCAGGATTGTGGGTGGTCATTATTACGGCATAGTCCTTATCGGCCAGGTTTTTTATCAAACGAAGAGCCCGTAGCTGATTGCCGTAATCCAATGCTGAGGTGGGCTCATCAAACAAAATGATTTCGGGCTGCTGCACGATGGCTCTGGCTATGCACACCAGCTGCAGTTCCCCACCGCTGATTTGGTTCACCGACTTGTTGGCGAGATGGGAGAGGTTCATCATAGCGATGGTTTCATCAACCAGCTTATAGTCCGGCTTCCGGGGCCGGCTGAACATTCCCAGGTGCGGGGTGCGCCCCATAACGACAAATTCACGTACCGAGTAGCCGTAGGAAAAATAGATGCTCTGAGGCAGATAGGCTATCTTCTGGGCGACTTGATGGGCAGACATGCGGCTCATATCTTTTCCCTGCAGCATAATTTGCCCGTGGCTTAAGGGACGGATGCGGGCCAGGCAGTTCAGCAGTGTCGATTTCCCACAGCCATTAGGCCCCAGGATAGTGAATAGATCTCCCTTGTCGATGCTGAAACTGACATCCTTAAATATGGTGCGATGACCTTCATAGGCGAAGGCAACTTCTTTGACTTCCAGCAATGCCATATTAAATCGCCCCCCGTTGTTTGATCAGTATCCAGGCGAAAAAAGGGGCGCCGATAAATCCGGTGAGAATGCCCAGGGGCAGTTCTCCTCCGGTCAGGGTTCGGGCAACAGTGTCGATGAGTATCAGAAAGCCCGCGCTCATGAGGGTGGCAGTAGGCAGCAGCCGGACATTGTCACTGCCCACTATCATACGGGCTATATGGGGCATTATCAGTCCGATCCACCCCACCGTGCCACTCAAGCATACCGCGCAGGCAGTCAACAAGGTGGAACAAGTAATGGCCACTCCGCGTTCAAAACGCAGATTCACCCCAAGAGTTCGGGCTTGTTCCTCGCCCAGGGAGAGGATATTGATACGCCAGCGCATGGCCAGTAAAACCAGGCCGGTAAGAATCATTATGGGGGCGGTGGCAAACAAGTTCTCATAGGTAACCTTGGCGATGCTCCCCAATTGCCAGTAAACCATGTCCGCCAACTCGGTCTCAGTGTCGGCAATGTATTTCATCAGGCCTAACAAGGCCATCATAAACCCGCTGATGATGACACCCGACAGAACCAGGGCGATGGTCGATTTACTGCGCATCAAGGTAGGGATAGCCAGGGCCATGCTGACCGCTGTGATACCGCCGCAGAAAGCGAACAGCTGAATCTCGGTATTGCCTAAGCCCAGCAAAATGGCTGCGGCGGCGCCCACACAGGCCCCGGATGAGACCCCCAGTATATCCGGGGATACCAGAGGATTTTCAAACATGCCCTGGTAGGTAGCTCCGGAAAGAGCCAAGGCCCCACCCACCAGAATTGCTGCCAATATTCGGGGCAGGCGCAGATTCATGACCACGTTGTGCATGGTCTGAGTCCAGGTTGGGTCCACGGGGAATACATAGGATCCTAAAATGCGGACTACCTGCTCATAGCTGACATAATAGCGACCCAGACAAAGCGCCGCTATAGACAGGATAAAGACCGCCAGACACAGCAGGAGCAGCACTCCGGCGAGAGGCCGCTGATGGCGGGGTGTTTTGCTTTCAATCACACTGGTGCTATTCATGACATAATCCTTTTGCATCAATCTGCAAGGCGGCAGAGCCGCCGCCCTGCCACCTAAGTGCTTTATGGAGATCGGGATAGGGTTTTGCTATAGCCCGGTGGGTGAATTCTTGCCTGCCAGAATGGCATCGGCATATTCACTGGAAAGATCGTAGCTTAGAAAGTTCTTGTAGAAATCTATGGTCATCTGCTTCATATCCACACCGTCAAACTTGTCGGGATACAGGGTCTTAGCCATCCACACTACCTGTAGAGCCGATTCGGACCCGAAGCGATCCCACTGGAAAGTACCCTGAGGAACTCGATAGACATGCTTTGCCTTGATGGCCTTCAAATCTGCCAGGTTGGAATCTTCCATCAGGGCTTTATAAGCGCTGGCCTGGTTCAGGCCGCCTATCACGATATAATCAGGATCTAGCTTGAGCAGCTGCTCAGGGGTGATCTCTTTGTTCATACCCTGAAATAGTTCAGCAGTTGCAAGCTTCCCACCGCCCATGTTGATCCACTCTTCCTGCATGGTTCCCGATCCGCCGGTAGAATAAGCTGTCTTGCCGGCCTGCCCGTCAAGATAATAAACCGTTGGTTTATCTTCAGCTCTGACATCGGCCAGGCGATCCTGGACAAGTTTGATATTGCCATCCAGGTAGCTTACATAAGCCTGAGCCCGGGTGACCGCATTTCCGCCGAGTGCTTCACCGGTCTTCAGAACCGATTCCTTAAGAGCCTGGTAATTATTGAACATCATGTACATAGTTGTCAGACCCGCATTGCGGAAAGCCTCAGCGTCATTAGCGTTGGCGGTGATTACCAGGTCCGGCTTCAAGGCCAGCAGTTCTTCGGCGTTTACCGTGGAACCGCTGCCAAAGCCCGGTTTCTCTTTGATAGCAGGATTTACGTACTGCATCCAGGTAAAGCTCTCAGTCTTGAGAATATTGAAATAGGCAGGCTGTTTGGCTGTTGCGCCAAGAGTTATCATGATCTGGTTGCTGGAAGGCCAGCAGTTGGCTACGGTATTGACCTCGGCGGGCAGTTTCACTTCAACCCCGGCCATATCCACTATTGAGCGCTGGGGAGCGGTTGAGGCGGGTTGAGGCGCCTTGCCGCAGCCTGCGGCCATCGTCATCACAGCGATGACTAACATCATAGAAACGAACCATTTTCTCCTCATTTATGTACCCCCAATCGAAATTATATTTCATCAAAAAGATAGGCATGCGCCATAAGAACACATGCCTATCTTATTGATAAACGGTTATAATGGCCTTCTTCTCAAACACGGAAAGCTTGCCGATTTCCCAACAAACTCATCGGTTTTGGCCCATGGGCTCAGCCTTTAGGAACCAAAACTCGAAGTCCCAGATATTCTATTCGATTGGTACCCGCATTGCATAATTTGTCAGAAGTATAAGCTAATCACTCTGGATAACTAAATAACTAACAAAATTCTACCATATTCTCTGAGAAACCTAAATGTAAGAATTTCATGTATTTCCCGGGCTGCTGAAATGCGTAATGCGAATAATTCCGGCCTGGGCCGACTAAACATTCAGGGGTTTAGGCTCCCACCACATTATATAAGTTTTGGTTTCGATGCGGAAAGTGCAGCTGCCGTCAGGATTATCAAGCAGCCATTTATCGACATTGCTGCGGAAAATGTGCTCGTTCTCGGGCGGAAATTCGCATAATACCCTGAGATCATCGTAGGCTTCGAGCCGCGACCCATAACTGCCAGTAAAACCATCTGTGACTACCTTTAGTGATGGATCGATACCCAGGTCGTAGAGGATATTGAAGGTGAGGTTATAACCCAGCATGCGGTTCATGGGGGGCAGTGGCTTCACCTCTTCAGATGCTCCGATAAACAAGCTGTCCCGAGCATGTTTGAGGCTGGGGCTTTGAGCGAAACTCAGTACGAATACATATTTCCTGGCTGCCCCATTTAGCTTGACGAGATCGTGTAAACCCGCTGATCGGGAGGCGATAACCACATCATGCTGTTCCAGATTGTCCCCGATAATAGCATCATCCCAGTTAAGCAAGCGGGTATACAAATTGTCCACTCCGGCCAGCCGGGCGTTGCCTTCGCATACTTCCAGCATCTGTGGAGCGACATCCAGCGCTGTAACCCGGGCGACTTTCTGGGCTACCGGGATTGCCAACCTTCCCGGACCGCATCCTATATCGAGAACCGTGTCTTCGGGTTCCAGAATAAAAGTCTCCACCTGGCTTTTGGTATATTCCTTCTCCAACTGAACCATCTTGTTGTACATGACTGCGGTCTGGCCCCACATTTTTGCGGGGTCGCTGTTCATTCGTTCATATGCCGGACCGAAGCTTAGCTTCTGCAGTGCTTCCCAGTTAACAAGTCCCTTCATAATAAATCCCGCTCCCTTATTTTTAAAAACTAACTTCTACAAAAAATTACATAATTCCTTTTGAACAAAAGGAAGCAACGGAGACGACACTTTTGCTTCATCTCTTGCCCCTAGCGGATTAATGTAGTTAATTGGTATCATTAAAGGAAATTTGACGACACTGCGGAGGACAATATGAAATATCTTGTAATCGGAGCCGGAGGTACGGGCGGAAGCATTGGGGCCTTCATGACCGAAGCGGGCAAAGATGTCGCCGTCATTGACAGGGGGCAGCACCTGGAGGCTATTCGGGAACACGGTCTGAAAATGGAGACCACCCGCAAAGGGAATTACACAGTCTATCCCATGAAAGCCAGTGACATGCATCATTACCGGGAGCAGCCCGATGTGATATTCATCTGTGTGAAAGGTTATTCGCTGCTGGATACCATCCCTTTTATAAATAGGGTCGCCCACCGAGATACGGTAGTGATCCCCTTGCTTAATATTTATGGCACCGGCGGGAGGCTGCAGGCCATGCTGCCGGAAATCCTGGTGACGGATGGATGCATTTATATAGCCGCTGAGATCAAAAGGCCGGGCGCCATCCTGCAGGCCGGCGACATTTTCCGGGTGGTATACGGAGTGAGAAACTCCGATGAGTACCGGCCGGCGCTTGAAGATGTGGCTAGAGATCTGGAGGAAAGCGGCCTCACCGCCCTGATATCGGATAACATCCAAAGGGACGCCCTGCAGAAATTCTCTTATGTATCCCCGATGGCGGCTTGCGGAGCCTATTATGATATCGATGCCGGAGAAATGCAGAAGGAGGGGCGGGTCAGGGATGCCTTTATCACCTTGATGCGGGAAATCGATACCCTGGCCGAGGCCATGGGCATTCACTTCAGCGTGGACATCGTTAAGACCAATCTGCAGATTCTTGATAATCTGTCACCCAAGGCCTCTACTTCGATGCAGAGGGATTTAAAGCAGGGTAAGGATTCGGAAATAGACGGGCTGATATTTGAAGTGGTGCGTATGGGCCGGCAATATGGGGTGCCGGTTACCACTTATGCCATGATCGCCCGCAGTTTCGGATTCAAAGACTAGTTAAGCAACAAAGACATCTTTGTGAATAAATGTCTATGAGGCCGGAGGCACGGGACGGCGACAATTGGGGACGGTCCTTTTTGCCACCGTCCCCAGTTGTCAACCCTGGCTATTTACTCTTTTCTCTCTTCCGGGTGAACTCGATAATACTGGATGATAAGGTCGTCTAGCTGCTTGCTCAACCTGATAACGTCGGGATGCTTTAATCCTTTCTCTTCCCCCAGTTTAGTCAGCTTTAAGCGTAAGTCTTCTATTTTTGTAATGATATCCATGATCAATTCCCCTTTGTACCATAAGCAAATTGTCCGACTAACAATACGCAGCAGGTTAGAACCCCTTGCAGGATCGGACAATATATCCAGTTTGATACCAATACGCTATGGATTTTATTTAAATGGATCTCCGACCTTCGGAAGGATATAGCATTTAAGCCCGGCAGACTAAACACTAAAATAGTCGGCAGGATCTCAAGGTTATTTTGAGTTACTCATTGAACTCAATATTTACCGGGGTTTTAAAGATAAGCCTTGATTTGTCGATGTGCCATATAATGCGATAATTACTTCTTCCCAATAAACGTTAAAAGTGTCTTCGTACTAGTAATTCAATAAAACCAATGTTGTCGGCATGTTATGGACAAATTCCATTGAGCGCTTCCTTAAATTCAGCATAGCATTTTTCCCGGCTTTTCAATTCTAACTTACCGCTGTCCACATATCAATATGTCTTATATTTATTAAATATTGCGTCAATTTCCAAGATTTGTCTCTGAGTTGTGGCGTTTTCGACAATAGAACCTGCTTAATCGCAAAAGCAAGCCTTTACAATGGGTATTCACTGCAAATCTTAGCTTCCTGCTATTTCCAGTATTCAGCAAAAAAGACTTATTTCCTGCAATGGTATTTGCTTTTTTCTTCCGGTCACTCCCATATATGAAAATATATGGGATGTCAAAGGAGCCGCCGTCAGACAGGCCGGAAGTTGTCCCGATAATATTCGGTAATAAGTACATCTAATCGTTCACTAAGTTCACTGATGAAGGGATCTTGCAGTCCTTTCTCTACAACCAGCCTATCAAGTTTGCAACGCAGATCTTCAATTCGTTGCGCCAGATCCATAACTGTCTCCTCCTAATCAAACTGGATTGATTTTTATATCGCGTAACATATAGTAAAAATTTAGCAATCCGCCTGTCATTATTTCGACAAACGCAGGTGACAGGGGAAGCGCTTTAAAAAATGAGATGAAAAAGAACTCTGAATTCTTTGATCAAGTCATTTCCAGTAATCTATAATGCGATCGCTTTGCCCTGTGTAACACCCAGGAATAATTATCCATATGATATACCAATTAATTGGAAGGAGGTATCTCATTTGCCAAAAATTAAAATCCATGCCGCCAAGAATGATTGTATACCGGATCATTGTGAGCGGGAATGCGAAGCAATTCAGACTCATGTTCACGAATTCGCTGGAAGCACTACATTAGAGGGTGCTATTCTCCATAACCACAGGTTCGCGGGCGTTACCAGTGAAGCGATTCCGTACAGAAAAAGCCATGTCCACGCCATTCTGGTCAACACTGATTTCTTCTTCAATCATTACCATGAAATCGGGATAAGAACGGGTCCGGCAATTTATATCGATCACGATAAGCATATTCACTTTGTAGAGGGTGAAACTACCACCAACTTCGGCCATGACCACGATTTCCAGTTTACCACATTCATTGAAGATCCTCTGTTAGTTGATTAGATTAGCTCCCCCAAACCGCCCATCATTAGATAATAAGGATGGGCGTAATTTTTGGGGCTAAAGGCTAGTAGGGAGGCAAGCGCGACAAAAGAGAGTAAAGCATGGGAAGGCGTAAGTGGGATGCTTTCCAACCCCATTTACTCAGTCTCGTATCCATGCCTTTCCCGGAGACCTGCGTCCGTCACCTTCCCCCGCTCCCGTCGCTGGTACAAGAAAAATTCGGTTTTGTGTTACTATTATTGAGTACGAACTGTATAGGAGGTTATTTTATGGGGCACATAATTCACTCCAAAGACGAGGTCTATCGTGCTTTGGCGGTACGCCTCAATAAAAATCCGGTGGGAGCGCCGATAAACGACACCCTGATGGCAATTTTGCAGCGCCTTTATACCGAAGGCGAGGCTATGATAGGAAGCAAGTTCCCGATGATTCCGGTAAGTATCGAAAAAATCGCGGGTATTACCGGTATGGATATGGAACGATTGAAACCAATACTGGATGGCATGGCTGAACGGGGACTGGTGATGGACTTGCCCCGTAAGGATACGTTTTACTATATGCTGACACCGATGGTTGTCGGCTTTTTTGAGTATACTTTCATGCGGGCCGGCAGGGAAGCTGATATGAAGGAACTGGCCAAGCTTTTCAGCAGCTATTTTGATAATAAAGAGGTTCAGACTGAGTTCGCCGGGCGGGACACCAAATTCATGCGCACACTGGTGTATGAACACCTCATACCCATAGCGGTCGAGACTGAGGTCCTGGACTATGAGCGGGCCGGGGAGATCATCCGCCAGTCCGGCGGGGGCTCGCTCTCTATATGTCCCTGCCGCCATAAAGCACAGCATCTGGGTAGAGCCTGTGATGCGCCGCTTGAAGTATGCACTACCCTGGGCCCGGCTGCGGAGTGGATAATCAGGCGGGGTCTGGGTAAACCTGCCAGCGTAGACGATTTGCTGCGGGTGCTCGATGAAACCGAAGCCCTGGGGTTAGTCCATAACTGCGACAATGTCTTGAACAAGCCCACTTATATATGCCACTGCTGCGGATGCTGCTGCGTGGTTATGACCGGCATCAACAAACACGGACAGTATGCCACCCATCCCAGCAACTTCATTCCGGTATTCGATTCCTTAAACTGCATCGGCTGCGGTATATGCGCTGATAAATGCCTGATCGGGGCCCTCGCCATGGAGGAAGACCGGGATGGAAACGAGGTCCCGTTTGTGGATGAGAAGGTCTGCCTGGGATGCGGGGTTTGCGCAAACTTCTGCCCCAATAGCTCTGTAACCATGTCCCGCCGGTCGGTTGTGCACGTTCCACCCCGTAACGGGCGCGAAAAATTCCAACGCATCGCCCGGGAGAAAGGCAAAGCCTGATCGATACCGGCTTCAGGAGAACTATTTCATAAAGTCGACTGCTGCGCATCTCCGTCGCAGCGGACTTAGACTTCGCTTCAACTATACGATGAGATGAATGGGGAGACGCGGATGTTGCTTGGCCACCAATACCCAACCAAAAAGGCTAACTCTCCAGCTGGTTTATGAATTCCTCCAGGCCGACGCGGTCAATGTATTTGCCGATACGTTCATGTTTTTTGCCACTCTGGGAATAGACCTTGACGATCCGGTCCACTTTTTCGAGGATCTGCTCTTCATCGAGGTTATCATAGATGGTCCTGGCGATTCGTGGAGTGGTCCCGCCGTTACCGCCCACCATCAGCCTGAAGCCTTTGGGCATGCCCATCACCCCGACATCGCGGAAATGATTCTCCCCGCAGGAGTTGGCACATCCGCTTATGCCCATTTTGAACTTGCTGGGCAGCTGCATGCCGTGATATCGTTCGTCCAGCTTCAACCCCAGACCGACCGAATCCTGCTGCCCGCGCTTGCAGAAAGTGGTTCCCGGGCAGAATTTTATGCTGCGCACGCATAGACCGATAGCGTAGCTGGGCTTCATGTCCAGATCCCGCCACACCTCATCCAGGTCTTCTTCTTTCAGGCCTACAATAGCCAGGCGCTGAGCCGAGGTCAGCTTTAAGGCCTGGGCATGGTATTTTTCCGCTACATCGGCTATTCTTCTCAAAACCTCCGGGGTCACCAACCCGCCGGGCATGTGAGGAACCACCGCGAAGGTTTCTTTGTCCCTCTGCAAGACGGCGCCTTTATCAAGTAAATCGGTTGCGGCCATTTCATTAAACCTCCTTGAAGCATTTAAGCTCTTTAGACTATTATCATCTGATCGATTAAAATCATGCATGCTTCGAACAGGATGGTACCAAAGGCCTCAAGTGGACGCTTGCCGCATTTCCGGGTAGCTGACAGCCAGTGGAGGGTGATACGGAATGCCGTTCGACTGACGGGAGTTAAGCGGAATCATCGGATAAGATTAATGGGGGTGAGTAACTGTTCCGCCTGTCCTTACGAAAAAACCTCCTCGGAGGAGGAATCTTTCTTATCAGATAACTTAATGCGAAACAGACCGGCCGCGCTATCATAGTCACCAGGAGCATCTTCAGCAATGGATAGATTGAAAACCCCCGCAATGCTAGGGAAATCGCTGTCAACAGCGGGGCATGAAATACATAAACCGAAGGCGTTCTGGGAAAGAAAACCGGGCAGGCTGGCTAAAAATCCGCCGCGGCAGGAGATGATTCCGGGTGAATAATAAGCGAGTTGCCGATCCGATTGCCCCCAGAGGGGCAGATGAACCGGCAACCATGAACCCCGCTTTAGATTCCATAGTCTGCCCTTAAAAATTCCTTTGTGACCGGCCTATCGGTGTGTTATCGCGAATAATGAACAGGAAAACGGGTAAAAGGGCCAATAGAATAGACAGCACGGTATAGAGAATCGCCTGGGATGTATAGATTTCAAATAATTTGTAAACAAACAATGCCGCAAAGACCAATAATGCAACACTTATAAGAACCCCTAATACCGGAATCCCGGCTAAGATTCCGCCGCCCACAAATATGACCGGACACCACAAACCCAAATTATCCAGGTGATAACCGAATACATCCATTTCCTCCACTAATAAACCCATAATGTACAGGTCGGCAATTGGAATCCAGGCTAACCAGGGATTTTCAATACCCCGGTTAGCAGCCAGGGTTTGTAGTCCAATCGATTTTAAAACATAGAAGACCACCCCGATTCCGGCAAAAAACATGGTGGTGATTCCCGCCACTGCCAGGGCTGTACTCATACTAAAACAACTCCTTTATTTTCAATTTTTTATGAAGTAATCGCACCAAGCCACATATTCGACATGATGCCTGGTCTCTCCTGTTAAATTGAGGAAAAAATCAGGGGTTAACTTCCTGAATAATTTGTTCTGCCGTTAAATTATGCACTTTCCCAAGACCTTGGTGGTCAGGAATAGTCCATAATTATTATATTTTAATAGAGTGTAAGGGGTGATGGTTGATAAATCCCCTTTAGGCTTAAAAGAGAAAAGGATATTGACATAATTCGCTTAACACGTTTATCCTTAATGAAACTGAATATGTTCGGGAGCTTGTGAACAGGCTGAGAGGAAACTGCAGTTTCGACCGTACCTGATTTGGATAATGCCAACGTAGGGAACACTGGAAATATTGTGGGATGTGCTATGTTACGGCACATCCCATTTCTGTGTGGATCTGAAGTGCGGTAAAAGCCCTTTTACAACCGACGAATCTGGAGGATCTGAAGTAAAAATCATCAAGAATAGAGGAGGTAATTCACATCAATAAAATACTGAACGACATTGCCGAAGCATTGGCCAGAGTGCGTGAAACCACCCCCCTGGTGCACAATATCACCAATTATGTAACCGTCAACGATTGCGCCAACATCCTCCTGGCCTGCGGCGGGTCTCCCATTATGGCCGATGATATCGAAGAAGTTGAAGATATTACCTCAATTTGCCAGGCTCTGGTGATCAACATCGGCACCTTAAATCAAAGAACCATCGCGTCCATGATCAAGGCCGGCAAAAAGGCCAATCAACTCGGACACCCGGTGATCCTGGACCCGGTCGGCGCCGGTGCTTCCCATCTCAGGACCGGCTCGGTTTTTAAGCTGTTGCAGGAGGTTCGATTTGATGTGGTCCGCGGCAATGTATCGGAAATCATGACGGTTAACTCGGGAGCCGGCAGCACCAAAGGGGTTGATGCCAGCGCAGACGACCGGGCTCTTCATCAAAACACCGGCCGGGCTATTGACCTGGGCAGGCAATTGAGCCGGAAAGTCGGGGCGATTACCGTGACTACCGGGGCGGTGGATATAGTAGCGGACCCTGCAAATGCATTTGTGATAAGAAACGGTCATCCTTTCCTGGGAAAGGTATCAGGTACAGGATGCATGCTGAGTGCCATGATCGGCGCGTTTTGCGGGGCCAATTTGGACCGACGGCTGGAGGCGACGGCAGCGGCGGTTTGCATGATGGGAATAGCCGGGGAATTGGCTTATGAAAAGACAGAGAAATATCAGGGTGGTACGGCAGCCTTTAAAATCCACCTGATCGATGCCATGAGCCAGATTGATGAGAATATATTGAAGGCGAGGACCAGAATTGAAAGTAGATAGAGCATGTATGCTGTTATACGCCGTGACTGACCAGAGTTGGCTGGGAAGCAAGACTGTTGCCGAGGTGGTCGAAGAGGCTGTTGCCGCCGGAGCTACCTTTGTTCAGCTCCGGGAAAAGGAGGCATCTGATCGGACATTCATGGAGGCCGCCCGGGCTGTGAAGGCTGTAACTGACAGGTACCAAGTGCCCCTGGTGATAAACGACAATGTGGCCGTCGCCATGGCGGTAGATGCGGACGGGGTGCATGTGGGGCAGGAAGACATGCCGGTGGCGGCGGTGCGCGGGCTTATCGGACCCGACAAGATTCTGGGGGTATCGGCGCAAAATGCTGCCCAGGCTGTGGCTGCCCAGAATGACGGCGCTGATTATATTGGGGTCGGAGCTGTTTTCGCCAGTCCGGTCAAGCCGGATGCCGGTATAGTTGCACGGGAGGAACTCACCAGAATCTGTCAGGCGGTATCTATACCGGTGGTGGCTATCGGCGGCATCACAGCGCAAAACATTCTGGAATTGAAGGGCGCCGGCATAGACGGCGTGGCGGTGGTTTCCGCCATATTTGCCCGGCCTGATATCGGAGAAGCAACAGCTCAGTTGTTAACCCTGGCCCGTGAAATGGTGGGTAATTAATGAGATACGCCATCTTTGATCTTGACGGAACCCTGCTGGATTCCATGGGCATTTGGGAAAGCCTGGATGCCAAATTTCTCAAACGTTATGGGCAGACTCCCACCCCGGAGATGCACCGGCGCATAAAAACCCTGACTGTCAGAGAAGCCGCACAACTGTTCAAAATGAAATATGATCTTCTGCCGACGGTTGACGAGATAAGCTCTGAAATCAATCAGTTATGCACAGAAGAATACCTTAATCATGTGCAATTAAAACCCCGAGCCCGCGAGTTTCTGGAATATTTGCATAACAAGGCGGTCAAAATGTGCATCGCCACCGCCGGTCCGCGAACCAACACCGAGCAGGTTCTGCTTAGAATGGGAATAATCGAATATTTTGATTTTATTTTAACCGGAGATGATATGAAGACCGGCAAGGACGATCCCGAAATCTTCCTGCGCTGTGCAGCAGGTTTCGGGGCGCCGCCCGGTGAGATCACGGTATTCGAGGACGCGCTTCACGCCGTTAAGAGCGCCAAAAAAGCAGGTTTCAGGGTGATAGGGGTATTTGATCCCTCAGCAGACCAAGAATGGGTCGAAATAGTTGAAACCTGTGATGATTACATCAAGGATTTCCGGGAAGCCATAGTGATATTAAACATTTAGGGGCGGGGCCAAGTCATTTTGCCCGGCGAATCGCATTGAACAAGAAAAAGACAGCCATGCCCAGGAAAGCAGACAGGATGGATCCAATGATTATCGCCAGTTTGGCCTGATGTATCAACAGCGGATCAGAAAAAGCGAGATTAGTAATAAACAAGGACATAGTAAACCCTATACCAGCCAGACATGACATGGCCCATATCTGCATCCACATAATCCCGGAAGGCAGTTGAGCTATACCGAACCTGACGGATAACCAGGACAAGAGAGTAATTCCTATCGGCTTTCCAATAACCAGACCCGCGGCAATTCCCCAGAACACCGGACTCATCGAACTGATAGTGCCATTTCCTTGACCCAGGTTCACCCCTGCATTGGCCAGGGCAAAGACTGGCAGCACAAGATAATTCACGAATGGATAAAGTTTATCCTCAAGTTTTTGCAAGGGGGAATCCAGATTGTCAACCGATACCTTTAGTTTTTTCATCATTTTCCGTTGAGTTTCATCTGTACACATGAGATGGAAATCTCCATTAGGAAAGCTATTTATGATACCTTCCGCCTCTGATATAAACTGTGTTTGATTATGGCGAGCCCGTGCCGGAATAGTAAATGCCAGCAATACACCGGCTATAGTAGCGTGAATGCCGGAAAGAAAGAAAGTCACCCATAGTGCGATACCCAGAAGAGCGTAAGGATACGTTTTCCTTACGCCTTTAAAATTTAAGAAAGCCGATACTGACAGAATAATAAAGCCAAAACCCAGATTTACCAGACTTATCTGCTCAGTGTAAAACAACGCAATTACCAGGATGGCCCCCATATCATCAAAGATCGCCAGAGCCATCAGGAATACTTTTAAAGCCAGGGGGATTGATGAACCCAGAGCTGTTAAACAAGCCAGTGAGAAGGCAATATCAGTTGCCATGGGAATACCCCAGCCCGCGTGACCAGGGCCTCCCTGGGTCAAGAGCAGGTAGATCAAGGCTGGAAATACCATGCCTCCCACAGCAGCGATGGCCGGCAAAATAGCATTTTCAATGCTCGATAATTCTCCCACCAAAAGCTCTCGCTTGATTTCCAGCCCAATAACAAAAAAGAAATAGGCCATTAGCGCATCATTGATCCAATGGCCTAAACTATTGCTAATTCCATATCTCCCAATGCTGACGGTGATGAGAGTATCCCATAGGGCATAGTAGCTGTCGGAATAACTGGAGTTAGCCCAGATAAAGGCAATGATAGTCGCTGAAAACAGCAGTAAAATGCTTCTCATCCTATCGTCAAGAAATTTGGATAATGGCCGCATCATTTGCGTTAGGAACAGACCGTTATTGTCCCTCATAATCTCTCCTTCGTTAAGATAATCTTGGGTATATAATTCCCGGATAATGCGGTAATTCGCTGCTGAGTTCTGAGCTGGCAACCTTTGACCTTATTCATATACTCAGTAAATCCTTTCAACGTGGATTCACAGTTCCCCTATTATTCCTAACCTCTGTATATAACACCAATGAGGTTGATAAATCTACAATAAAAAAAGCGGCCAGCCCTGTTACAGGCTACCCACCCCAGTAACCGTTTCTCATAGAAAAACACCCTATCTTGCGGTTGCAAAACTTAGGTATTTTATCCCCGCACTCCAAGTTTTCACCAGAAGCACTTTGACCGTCATTAATATTATTGCTTTTGATTTATAGTAGCAAAAAAATGAGTCTGATGGAACATTATAGGCCAAAAATTTGATCCCCGTGCCTGCCCGCTAAAAACAATATCCCCTATTGCCAAAATACCTTGGGATAAATAAAATATATATATACTATACCCTGTATGGGTACATAAAACGGAGGAAGGTTATGACTATGACTCGCAGATCATTTTTAAAAAGGGCCACAATATCCGGGATTGCGGCGGCCAGCATCATGACCGGTGCAGGCAAAGTTCTGGCCGGGACCAGATCAACTGGGAACTACGCTATTCTGCATGATTTGAATAAATGTGATGGTTGTGTGCATCAGGATACCCCCAAGTGTGTTCTGGCATGCCGGGTTAAAAATGAACTCAATTTTCCTCAGCCACAGCAGCCTATTAAAAATTATTGGCCACAGCCCAAACATGAGGACTGGTCTGGAAAAAGGCATGTCACCGACCGCCTCACCCCCTACAACTGGACCTATGTCCAGCATCTGGAGGTGGAACACCAGGGGAAAAAGATCGAGGTTCATGTTCCCCGCAAGTGTATGCATTGTGACAATCCGCCCTGTTCAACTTTATGTCCTTTTGGTGTTAATGATAAGACCGCCGAAGGTCCAGTGGTGATCAACCCCAAGGGGTGTTTTGGAGGGGCTAAATGCAGGGACGTTTGCCCCTGGCATATCCCTCAGCGCCAGGGCGGGGTAGGGCTGTATTTGGAAGTAGTCCCGGATTTGGCTGGAGGAGGAGTTATGTATAAATGTGACATGTGCCATGATCTGATCAAGCAGGGACAGCAACCGGCCTGCGTAAACGCCTGTCCCAGGAATGCTATTATGTTTGGCCCTCAGTATGAGCTGCATGAGTATGCACAGAACTGGGCCCGCCAGAATCAAGGCTATGTGTACGGAGATGAGGAGAACGGTGGAACAGCTAATTTCTATATTTCCATGATACCTTTTGAAGTTATCAATCTTGCCATTATCGACCAGGATCTGGACGGCACGACTGGCAGAGTCGATATGGCGGTAAATATTGAAAACCCACTTGACGAGCCTGGTAATATCTTGAGCGGTTTATTAATGGCTCCTGTTGCCGGGGTATTGGCAGCAGGAATAAGTACTTACCAGATTATGAAAGGGGGCAATGACGTTGAAGATTAAGCGCCACAATACAGCTATACGCTTTACTCATTGGGTTACCGCGATGTCTATTTTTGTCCTGTTGTTTACCGGCTTTGGACAAATGCCCGTTTACAAAAGATATTATGTGGACCAACTACCGGGGCTGGCCTGGTCGAGCAATTTTCTGGCTACATTGTATCTGCATTATCTGGCAGCTATGGCATTAATATTTATAAGTGCCTATTATGTGACCTATTTAATTGTCAGTAAAAGATGGGACATCATACCCCGCAGGGGTGATTTTAAGGAGTCCATGCAGATATTTGCTTCCATGCTGGGGTTGGCCGAGGAACCGGAAAATGACAAATATCTGGCAGAACAACGCCTGGCCTTCGCGGTGACTGCTTTCTCGGTAATGGCCTTGATTGTAACCGGAATACTGAAGGTATATAAAAACCTGCCCGGGATGGAATTTTCAGTGGGTACGGTATTCTGGCTGGCGCAGATTCATAATCTGTTTACCGTGATATTGCTGCTTTCGGTTATTGTTCACCTGGCAGCGTTTCTCATCAAGGCTAACCGGCCCCTGGTAGCAAGTATGTTCACAGGCTATATCGATAGGGAGTACGTAATACATCGCCATGCTGCGTGGTGGGATAAACTGAATAAAGAGCACCGTGAAGCCGGCCTCACGTCTCCACCCGTACACCCTGAAGCAGTTCTCATAGCGGAGCAGGGAAAATCTTGCCTTGACAAAACCGGGAATTCATCCTAGTATAAACAAAAAAATAGGCCATGAGAGTTGCAGGTGCCCGACAGGGAGAATAGGGAACCGGGTGCAAATCCCGGGCGGGCCCGCCACTGTAATGCTGAGCCGATGCCGCAGCCACTCCGGTAAGGGGGAAGGGGCATGCCGGTGAAGAAGCTGAGTCAGGAGACCTGCCTGTAGCTTAAGGTTGAAGCCGAAAGGCAAAAACCTGGTGCGGAATTGGAGAGTCCATACCTTTTTGAGGTATGGGTTTTTTATTTTTTATGGGGGTGAATGAAATCAAAGCAGCGGTTTTGGAGACCATCGGCAGCATCCGTATTGAAGACCGTCCCGAACCTCAATGCCAGGAGGGGGATGTCATTTTAAAAACCGAGGTGTGCGGCTTGTGCCGTACTGATATGAAAGCCTACACCATCGGACAGCGGGATCTGCGGCTTCCCCGAGTGCTCGGGCACGAGATAACCGCCACCGTGGTTGAGGCCTGCAGTCAGACTGAATTCCGCCCCGGGGACCGGGTGCAGGTTTCACCCGGTGTGCCCTGCGGAAACTGCCATTTTTGCCGGCAAGGTCTGGACCACCTGTGCGACCGGGTGGAAATCATGGGATTCCACCGTGACGGAGGCTTTCAGGAGTATCTGCACATACCTGCTGCGGCGGCCCAGAGGGGCATTCTCAATCACATCCCGGCGGGATTGTCATTTGAAGAAGCCTGTATGTCAGAGCCTCTGGCCTGTGCCATTAATATGCAGGACGCTTTGCATGTCGGTCATGGTGATGCAGTCCTGATTTGGGGGGGCGGTCCCCTGGGAATATTAAACGCCCGGCTGGCCAGGAGCCGGGGGGCTGAAGAGATCTTCATAGTGGAGAGCCATCCTGATAGAATGATGCGTCTGCAGGATTTGGAAAATAGATGCCACTTACTGGCTGATCTTGAAGGGCTCAGAAAGGCGCTCACGGTCATTACAGATCACGGCCAGGCTGATGTCGTCATACCTTGTTGTCCCGATCCCAATGCCTTCAGAAGCTCCCTGCAGGTATGCTCCAAGCGGGGGCGGATTGGATTCTTCAGCGGGATGTCACAGCAGCCGGGCTTCACCAATGATGAATGGAACCTGCTTCACTACCTGGAACTAACCGTTATCGGCGCATATGGATGCTCCATACGTAATAACCGCTCCGCCATGCAGTTGATGGAAAGAGGGGATGTGGTGGTCAAAGACCTGATTTCCAGGCGTATCGGACTGGATGAACTGCAAGAAGGGTTGGATTTGATAGCTGCGGGGAAGGAAATGAAAATAGCGATGGATATGAAAAAAGGGAGGTAATGTGAGATGTCATTATGCGCACAGGAATTTGGCCGGACTATTGCTGATTTGATCAACCAGGTTGATCTGCCGCGGGACCGTTCCAAGACAGTATTCAGTGAAGTTCTGCTGGATCGTCAGTCGGCCATGCATCAGGGCGCATTTTTGAGCGCCCTGGCCGCCAAAGGTGAGACCGCTGAAGAGATTGCCGGGATCTGGGAGGCTATATATGAACATGACACCTGCAAGGTTGCCCTGGATAACCATGCTGATGTGGTGGAAAACTGCGGCACCGGGATGGATAGCCTGAAAACGTTTAACATCAGTACTGCCGCATCTATCATTGCGGCAGCTGCGGGAGTGGTGATGGCCAAGCACGGCAGCCGCGCCATTACCTCCAGCTGCGGAACCATCGACCTTTTAGAAGCATTGGGCGTTGATGTTGAAGGTCCACCGGAACTGGTGAAACACAGCATTGAAACGGCTGGTATCGGTATCTTTAATGGTATGAGCCCGCATATTCATCAAAGCCTGGGCAGAATTTTATCCCAGATTTCGTTCGGAACAGTTCTGAACATTGCGGCCTCCCTGGCCAACCCGGCCCTGCCCCGCTATGCCGTCCGCGGCGTCTACGACCGGGGATTGCTGACCCCGGTAGCCAGGGTGATGAACGAAATAGGATACCGGCGCGCCCTGGTGGTACACGGGCTGGACGCCGGCGGCGAACAGGGCATGGATGAGGCTTCCACCCTGGGAGAGACCCTGGTGGCAGAATTGTATCCCGACGGCTCAATTCGCGAGTTTTCTTTTTACCCGCAGGATTACGGAATTAAACAGGCCAGTCTGGAGGATCTCAGGCCCCATATCGACAGGGAACAGGAGGTCCTGCAATTCCTGCGGGTGATTGCGGGGCTGGAAAACGGCCCCCGCACCGATATTGCCTGCCTGAATGCCGCACTGGTCATCTATGTTACCAGACCGGAGTCATCTCTGGCCGACTGCCTGCAGGCTGCCAGGGAAATGATTAACAAGGGCCTGGCCCTGCAAAAGCTTAGAGCATGGGTGTCAGCACAAAATCAACGCCCGGAACGGGGCATTATCAGGCTTAACCAGCTTTTGGAGAAGATGTAAAAGACATTCCCGACGATTTGTCACCCCGGAGAGGAGGAGCATGGTGATTAAAATGCTGGCGATTAAAACCGAAGCGGGATACTACAAAGAGGGCGATCCGTACATGATGGTGGATTTGCCCCGGGCATCAGTCTACCCGCCGGAAAAGGCGGAATACGTGCAAGGCATTATGACGGGCTTAAAGCAGCAAGGGGTGGCAAGCCGACTGGTCGAGATGCATATAAGCCTTACCGAATGGGAGGACATATCCGCCTGGCGCAGCAGCCAGATTTGAGCTGTCAGGCTCCGGGGTAAAGCAAAGCCGTAACAAATACAGATGCCAATATTACTGAATATTTAAGCACCTGGGCCCGGCAATAGTGTCCCTGGGGACAGAATCAGTCAAAACCGGTTTTGCCGTGATTTTGATTTCTTTCCGATAGTATGCTATCATGGCTGAGTAAGATTGTTTTTTCAACTGCTTATATTAGTATAAGGCAATATGGGCTTACAGAGCGGGAAACTCAATTTATTATGAGTTGTCCGCTCTTTTTACATTAATACGGTGAAACCATATTTACTAGGTTGCATTTGCAGATGAATTAACAAAAGGTTGTGCCGCAGCCAACGGGGTGAGGGCATAGCCTGCATTTAAATAAGTGGCAAGCCCACATGTAAGGAGAAAAAAATTTGAATTTCGAAGAACTAAACCTGATTACGCCAATCCTGAAGGCTTTGAAGCTGACCGGATATGCCATGCCCACTCCGATACAGGAGCAGGCCATACCGGTGGTCCTTGCAGGCCGGGATTTGGTAGGATGCGCCCAGACTGGCACCGGAAAAACCGCGGCCTTCGCGATCCCTTTATTGCAGACCATCTATAAAGGGAAGTCCAACCTGAGAGAACTTCGGGCCATAAAAGCTTTAATCTTAACTCCAACTCGTGAACTGGCGGTGCAGATAGGCGAAAGCCTGGCTGCCTACGGGAGATATACCGGGCTGAAGCACGCGGTTATTTTTGGCGGGGTGTCGCAAGCTCCGCAAACCAATCAGTTGAGGGCGGGTGTGGATATTTTGGTGGCTACTCCCGGCCGGCTGCTGGATCTGATGAACCAGCGGCATATCCGTTTGGACCGGGTCGGGATGTTTGTGCTCGAGGGGGCC
>DHBS01000014.1:0-11031 GCA_002398825.1 Syntrophomonas sp. UBA4922
GGGGGAGTAAGCCTCCCCCTTTTCATTTAGATTAACATCACCTATCATGCTGCGTTGGAGCTAGCGGATGAGGGTAACGGAATTAAAAAAGCCCGCCTATATTAGCGGGCTCCCTTCTATATTGATAAATTAGCAGTCGCTTAATGCCAATACTGCCAGCCAGAATTTGGCGTGCCCGTATTCATCCCCTGCGATGTTGAGAATCAGGGCTCGCAGCAGCGGATCATCAACCATGTTGGCCATAGCCGCATACATGGAAACAGCCCCGATTTCATCAGTGATGGCTTCCTCCACCAATTGGCAGAAATCTTTTTTGTCGTCATCTCGTGAGGGGCAATAATCATCATCAGGCTCATAATATTTTTTGGGCATCATGTCGTCCTTTCTCCTTTTGTCTTTTTTGGGTTCTCTGTCATCCTCGGGATACCATTTACACTTCTTATCTTCTTCATCGTCATACCAACATTTGTGCTTTTTATCTTCCTCGGGTTCATAACACCATTTGCGTTTCTCGTCTTCCTCAGGTTCGTAATACCATTTCGGCTTCTTGGGTTCTGCATGTCCATAACCCTTTTTCGGCATTTTTTCACGATGGTTCTTTTTGAACATCCATCCGACCTCCTTGTATGTGATTAGCCACATCCGGCTATTCCATATTATGGAATGCTCTCAAAGGGAGTGCCTGTACCTGCCAAACTTTCCCGACAAGTAACATAATGGGTATTCAATCCGTATACTGGTAAAAAAACATAAGGAGTGGATATAAATTGAACTCGGGCAGATTTAAAACCCTGATTAAAGTTGCTAAAAAACACAAAGTCAAAAGCCTGCAGTTATATAAAGATATGGTAGATACTACCCCTGATAAGGATCTCAAAAAGTTAATTCAAGAAAATATCATAACCGGCGAGAGAAAGCATCATCGTTGGCTGGAGGATATGGTCAGAGATTATAACAAAAAAAACCATAAACATGATCATGGTTGTCGGGATCGGGAAGCAGATATCAAGTCCGTTATCATTCCTCTCCAGCAGGGCGTCTTTATAAGCAAGTATTACCCTGACAAGAATTTCAATGATTACGATGCCTTGTATTTCGGTCGTCATGGTCATCCCAATAACGTTTTTCGAACCCTGATGCAGTTCGATCTCAACAAAATTCCAGATAACTGCACCATTATAAAAGCGGAGTTAATCGTTTCCCTGTGCACCAATGAATTGCCCCATGGAGGTGCGCGCGTTGCCATGCATCCGATATTAACCGACTGGTGCGAAGACACCGCTACCTGGAATGACGGTCCTGAAATAGCACGGGAGCATTGGAGAATTGAAATCCCGGGCGGCGTTTTCGGCCCGTTGTGTATAGATGTGAGCGATTATATTCAGGACTATTTTGAGTGTCCAAATTACGGCTTTATTCTGGTTGGTTCCGAGTCCATAGACGGTGTGATTGGAATAGAGGCCAGAGACTGCGGGCCCCACCGCAAAGGTCCCTACCTGAAAATAGAAATGGAGTGCGGCCATGACGAATAATAAAGATTCAGCCAATCACTACCAGACTTTGGCAAAGCTGCTTGATGAACAGTATCAATCCCGCGTTGAAATGTGCCAACAATTGGCCAGTCATCTGGAAAACGGCCATAAACGGGAAGCCTCGGGCGATGAACAGCAGATTCGCTCCAAAAAAGCAACAAATCATGGTCCTTGGTTTGGAATAGAAAAGATATCAGCTTTAACCCCCGAACAGATACTTCAGCATCTCTTAGATAACATGAAAAAATAGGAGTCCCCGAGAATTACCCCCTGGCATCACCCGCTGAGGACGGGAGAATCGGACATTCTCCCGTCCTCATTTTTTGTGTCCATTAATAAATCCGCATATCCCGGGGAAGCCTAATTAAAAATCTTACGCCTGTGTATAGAACAGCTTAGTGGCCAATTATGACCTTGCTGCAAAGGGGGATTAGAAAATGCGCATGGTGCAATGTCCCGAACTCTGCTTCTGGTGTGGTGAGGCTACCGGACGTACTTCGGTGTTTGAAGCCGCCTCTCCTGAAGATTATGATATTCCCGGTGTACTGGCCAGTTATGAGCCTTGCCCCGCCTGCCGGCGCACCTGGGGACTGGGGGTAGTGCTGTTTGAAGTAGTCGACGAGCACAGCAGCGACAGGCCGCCTTTGACACCGGGCTATGCCCCAACCGGGCGCTGGTTTATTGTGCCGCCGGAAACCATTCGCGAGTACTTTGATTATCCCGAACAGGTGATAGCCACCGGTAAAGGGATCATAGATAACGTTCTGGCCGATTATTTGATGGATAGTTTCATGCAGGGGCAGGTGATTCATTAGCCGGTACAGAGGGAACATCGGGTACCTCAGCCCTGTACGGCAGTTCAAGAGACATGGAAGCTCAGGCTGCTTCCGAACTCACTTTTCTTCACTTCCAATCTGGCATCAATGCGTTCTTTGAGCTCATCAATGTGGGAAATGATCCCTACCAGACGGCCTTGTTCCTGAAGGCTGAAAAGGATGCGAACCGCTTCATCAAGGGAATCGGCATCCAGGGAACCGAAGCCTTCATCTATAAACATGGCCTCCAGATAAGTACCTCCGGAATAGGACTGAACCACCTCCGCCAGCCCAAGTGCCAGGGCCAGCGAAGCTAAAAATGACTCCCCTCCGGAAAGATTGGCAACCGGACGGGTAGTGCTGGTGTAATGGTCGTATACCTCAATATTGAGTCCTCCCGCTGCGTTGGCACGGGTCAAATCCTGGCTGCGATTCAGTATAAAACGGCCTTTGCTCAGCCTGCT
This sequence comes from Syntrophomonas sp. UBA4922, assembly GCA_002398825.1. Taxonomy (GTDB): domain Bacteria; phylum Bacillota; class Syntrophomonadia; order Syntrophomonadales; family Syntrophomonadaceae; genus DTU019. The sequence continues at coordinate 2,812 of DHBS01000014.1, forward strand.
GAGCCTTTCACTGGCCCGGAGGATTACATCATCAAGCAAGGCCCCCAGAACAAAGCGCTGAAACGTAACATTTTTGGGGTTTTTGCCGTTGGCTACATCGGCGATACGGCCCAGCACCCGGTATTGCCCGGTAACCGCCTCTAGCTGTTTTTCATAGCCTCCCACAGTAATCAAATCATTGTTCAATTTTTTAAGCCGCTCTTCAGCCAGGGTGAACTCCGCATGGATTCGATCCCGTTCTGTTTGCAGCTGCTCATGCCGGGTCTGAATTGCCGCCAAGTCGGGTGGCTGCAGCCCGTGAACCTCTGCTTCGCACCTTGCCAGCTGATCCTGCGCTGAATGCAGACGCAAATCATATTGCTTAATAAAGACCTCAAGATCGTTGAGTTTGGTTTCACTGCTCCTGGCTGCCTCATATTCTGCCTGCTGCTTGAAGCCGGCCCTATGTAATTCCTGGGTAAAAAGCAGGCTTTCATTATCGAAATGCAGCCGGGCCTGATTGGTTTTCTCCAAGAGGCTGTCTACCCTGGTGGCGGTATTGGACAGCTTAACGTTCAGTTCCTCGGCCAGCAGTCTGGCATTCTCCAGGTTTTGGGCCAGGACCTCACAGTGTTTTAAAGCCTGCTCTTGTTCTTTTTGCAAGGTTTCCCGATCAATAATGGTTTGCGGCAGGTGTTGGGCGCGCTCACTAAAGATGGCTTGCGTGGAAGCACACTCTTGTTCTGCCTGTCCAAGTTCATATTTAAGCCGCTCCAACCGGGAAAAACTCAGCTTTTCCCCCTCTTCCAACAATGCCAGGGATTGTGCCCACTGTCCCTCTTGACTGGCGGATTTCATGGTGGTCTGATATTTTGACCGGCTCAATTCCAGGCTTTGCCGCAAAGCCGCCAGTGTTTGCGATCCTTTGTCGCCTAGTTCGGCTTCCAACCTCAGGGTTTTTTCTTCAAAAAGCCTCAGTTTTATTTCTATAGCGACCGCATTTTTCCGGGCCTCGTTGAGTTGTTCCGCGGCCAGGTCAATCCTGGCCTGCTGCTCCTTGAGTTGTTTCTCATCAGGAAGCTGGCCGCTGGCAGTATGGGGATGAGGATGATTCAAGGAACCGCAAACCGGGCAGGGTACGCCTTCCCGCAGATCAGTCGCCAAAAGCGCGGCCTGGCCCTGGTTCCAGGCATCCTGCAGAACGGACCCATGATTTTTTAATTCATTATATTTTTGCTCGGCCTTTTCAAGCTGGCGGACGGCCTTTTTCCACTCATACTTGTGCTTGGCCAGAGATTGGCGGGCTTGTTCCAGTTCATTGCGCTTGCTGAAGATTGTTTCCTGTGCCTGCACCTCGGTTTTAAGGACTTCCACCTGAAGTGCGGACTGTTGTGCAGTCTGCCAATTGTTGTTGATCTCCTCCCGCTGCAGGCGGATTTTAGTCATTTCAGCTTCGGCTTGACTGAGATCTTCCTGTAACAGGCCGCGCTGTTGTTCTGCTGCCGCCAGTTCATTCCTGGCCTCCTGATATTGCTCAAAAACCGGGGTTAAACTATGCAGCCAGTGCAAGTGCCGGGAAGCCTGGTAGCGCTCCGCTTCCTTATCGGTTTCGGCCTGGTAGGCTTCTTGAGCCGCCTTGTTTTGCATTTTGAGCTGCTCCAACTCCATAGCTGCTTTTCTGTGCTCGATCTGGATCTGTTTATATTCCGTCTGGCGTTGGTTGAGGCTATTTTCCAGAGCAGCCAGCAGCAAGGCCTTCCTGCCCTTTTCCAGGATCCGCCGCTGCCTTTCGATATCATCTTTTTGCAAAGACAATTGCTCTAGCTCATGCCGGGCTTCAGCGCAGGCCTTAAAAAGCTGCGCTATCCTTTTAGCCTGGCCCAGGGCCTCGGCGGCCCCAGCCAAATCCTTTGTAATCTGCTCCAACTGTTTCCTGTCGGAGGCGATAACACCGATTTCCTTATCAATGGCCATCCGTAATTCTTCAGTTGAGGTGCAAGCGTGCTCCTGAAGAAGTTCTGCTTTTTTGGCTTCGATTCGCAAAGCCAGGTCTTCCACGGTTTTGGCCTGCTCTTTAAAATAGGCTTCGATACGGCTGTACAGGCCGGTTTGGAACAAAACCTGCATAATGGCCTGACGTTCTTTAGAATCAGCCATCAAGAGGCGGCGAAACTGTCCCTGGGGCAGCATCACCACCTGACGAAACTGGTCGCTCCTGAAGCCCAGCAATTTCTGAATCATTTCATTTACCCGGTTCCAGCCGCTGGCCAGGGCAACTTCCTGCGGTTTCTGATTTTCGTCGGGGCTGATATCATAAAAGACCGCATGTTGAGGCTCCTCGGCGGTGCCTGTGCCTCGTCTGCTTGGACGCAGCTGGCGCGGTCTTCTCTGTACCCGGTAAGTTTTATCGGCCAGGGAGAAATCGAATTCCACTTCAGTTAGGCTGTCCTGAGCAGCGAAGTCGCTGCGCATATCAGCGCCGGAACGTTCCGCCCCGCTGCTTTCCCCGTAGAGGGCAAAGCAGATAGCGTCCAGGATAGTGGTCTTACCTGAACCGGTAGGGCCATGGATCAGGAAAAAGGAGCGCCCTTGCAAGAGGCCAAAATCCACCTCATGAGTACCCACAAAGGGTCCAAAAGAGGTTATTTTCAACAATAGCGGCCGCATCTTCAGTCCCCCCTTTCCTTTTCGTAAAATTTGTCGACGAGGCGGGCCACCACTCCTTGCTCCGGCTCGGAGAGGCAATTTCCCGTAACCTGCTGGTAAAAAGATCTAAACAAATCGACCTCGGTAAGGTTTCGAAAATCCCTTTCACCACCCAGCCCCGCGGGTACCTGGTGCAAAACCGGGCGCTGCAATTCCACGATGTGAGGAAAAACTTGGCGCAGTTTGCCCATAGGGTCTAATAAGGCACCCTCATCGAGGAGCACCACCTTGATATAATCATCGCTTCTATCGCTGGTGAGGATTTCCTCAAGGTTCCCTTCTATGCAGCGCAATTCCCGGCGCGGACTCAAAGCAATGTTTTCACCCTTCATTAATTCCCCGTTCTGGTCGATCTCCAGCAAGGTTACACCTTTGCGATGCTCAGCCTCGGCAAAGGAATATTTAAGCAGCGACCCGGCATAACAAACCTTTTCATTGCCTATGTATTGCGGGCGGTGCAGGTGGCCCAGGGCGCAGTAATTGAATAGCTCCAAAAGATTTGCCGAAACGCATCCAGCCCCGCCCACCGCACTTAGGGGCCGCTCTGATTCGCTTTCCACTCCCCCGCTGATGAAAGCGTGGGCAACCGCGATCTTTCGGGCTGAAGCCGGCAGGGTGGAAGTTATGTAATCTATCATGGCTGCCATTGCGCTGTGGTGGTCATGGATAGACTGGTCTCCTGTAAAATTACGGACAAAGGCCGGTTCGCTATAAGGAAGCGGGCAAAAGTATACCGGACCGTACTCGTCATATAATGGAATCGGTTGCCACAGGCCGTTTAAGGGGCCGACCATATAAAGCTGCTGCTGGGTAAGCATGTGCTGCGCAAAGCCTATCCGCTCCGGGTTGTCGTGATTGCCTGCAATCACGATAACGGGTATGCACAGGTCCTGACAAATCCTGGTCAACACCGTGTTGAGCAGACTGACAGCTTCGGCGGAAGGCTGGGAACGGTCAAATACGTCTCCGGCTATAATAACTGCATCGACTCCGCTCTCCCCCGCAAGGTTGACCAACTGTTCCAAAACATGGGCCTGTTCTTCGATAAGATTGTATCCATGAAAAGAACGGCCCAGATGCCAATCGGCACTGTGCAATATGCGCAACTTCTCCACCTCCTATTGGTAGGTTAAACATAGCTGGCAATTTAGTCCAGTCTAACTCCATTCGATGACACTATTTTGTCACCACAAAGCCAATAATTAAGCAGTCTAAATGTCTTGCGGAGATTATCGGTGCAGTTTCAGCAGGCATTTTATTGCTGCAGTTTCGTAGCGTGGCATTATGGGCGCACAATGATAAAAGCCCTCACCATGTGAAGGCTTTTAGCTGACTTTTTTAACGCTATGGCGGAGAAGTTTTCGAAACACTGGGTCCAAGATCTTAAATAACCTAGTCTATCCGAAACCAAAAAACCTGAAAAAGGAATTAAGGAAGTTCTCTCCAAACCTAAGCAAGTTTTAAACCTAACCGAAACTGATGGGAACCAAAAACTAAGGGCTACAACCAATGACTTTAAGACAGTATACCTTTACTCCTCCGCCATTGCACTTTTATTATAACCTGTGCCGGCAACTAAAACAATACCCGGAATAGTCTTAATTATTTTCCAGCGCAGTCAGAAGTTGACTGGCGTTCAGTCCTCCGCTAGATATTAACACGACTGTTGCGGATAACGGCTGGAAAGATTTTGTTGTTGGGCGACAACGTGGATTGGAACCGGCCCCTCATCCTGATGCGGGGCTATTTCCAACCTGGCCCTTAATCCGTATCTTCCTTTGGTTGATCATTTCATCTGGATCTCATTTTGTCCCGACTCCGCCCCCCTGGCAACCACATCACATGCTGCTGAACGATGATAGCTTTTCCCCGTTAAATTTGGTTTATCTTAAAAAAGACTTGCCTCCGATTCCCTGTATTTTATGAGTTCCAAAGGCATCCTATGGTCCGGACAAGGATACCATAAACCGGGTAAATTCACCTGGTTTACTCTCTGCACTGATTTGCCCTCCATGAGCCTCGACAATCGCTTTGGCAATGGCCAGGCCGATACCAGAACCTCCGGTTTCCCGGGTGCGTGACCGATCTGCCCGGTAGAAGCGCTCGAAAATATGGGGAAGATCCTCAGGGGCAATCCCTGCCCCGGTATCTTTGACTGTCAGAACCCCCCGGTTTTCTTCCCGGGTTACCATTACCTCCACTCGATCACCGGCGGCGGTATATTTAAGGGCATTCGAAATGAGGTTTACTGCTACCTGCTTAAGCTTATCCCGGTCAGCCAGCACCATGACGGTCTCCCCGTGGAAGTCGAGGTGAACCCCGTTGTTTGTGAAGTCGGCCTCGAATAGTCTTATAACCTCTTGCGTCAGATGACTGAAATCAATAGACTCTTCATGCAGCACCAGATTTTCACTATCATACCTGGCCAGGGTTTCCAAATCCCCCACCATGCGGTTGATTCTCAAGATTTCTTCATGACAGCTCTTTAAGCGGTCCGAATCGGCTGCCCAAATACCGTCGATCATGGCCTCTATATGGCTCTGCAGGGTGGCCAGGGGGGTTCTCAGCTCATGGGCTACATCCGCGGTGAGGCGTTTCCTCAGCAGTTCTTGTTTCCCCAAACCGGCGGCCAGATCATTTACGGTATCGGTAAGGTGGTCTATTTCGATAATATTGGACGGTTTAACAGGCCGGGTTTTATATGCGCCTCGTCTCATGTCTTGAGCGGTTTTTACAGCTTGAGTTATAGGCAGGCTCAAACGCTTGGCAGTGAGGATGCCTGCAATTAAGGCCATAACCAGGGCTAATACGCCTGCTATGAGCAGAACCTGGTTCAAAGTACTGATAAATGCCAGATCATTATCGCTGAAATAGTATGGTCCATAATAGCCGATCGCTACCCCGCCGACAACCTCGGACTCCTGCTGCAGCGGATATTCATTAACAACATAACTGCCCTGGAAATCTGGATAACGGCTGAGCATATTCTGCGACATATGGTTGATCATTTGAATGCAGAGTCCGTTGTTGTGCAGAGTGGCATCCCATACGGTATTACCCTGGTTGTCCGTAACTCTGACAATCATACCCTGCTCCAGGGCCTCTATTCCGATCTGTTCTATAGTGGCCTGGTTCCACAAGTTTTCTTTACGGTGATACTGCTGGCTGATCAGACCCACAATTCTGCTGTTTTCTTTTTCCTGTTGCTTGACAATATAATGACTGAACTGTTTTTCTATAAGCAAATTGGTCAGTATGCTGATAAAAGCCACCAGAAACAGGGAAATGCAAATATGAGATATGGTCAAGCGGGTTCTCAGTCTTAACTTCAAATCATTCACCACCGAATCTGTAGCCGACTCCATGGACGGTCAAAATATAACCGGGGTTCTTGGAATCCTCCTCAATCTTCTGCCTGAGATTTTTTATGTGAGTATCGATAATGCGGTCATAGCCTTCGAAATCCTCGCCAATGACCAATCGGATCAGTTCTTCCCGGGTGAATACCTTTTTGGGGTATTTCAGCAATGTGGCGAGCAATTTAAATTCGTTCGGAGTCAGGTTGACCGCTATCCCTCCCTTTTTCACTTCATGCCGCGTAAAATCTACGACCAGGTCTCCTTTACTAAATGACATTATATTAGCCAGAGGGACGGTATCCGGGCCGCTTCTGCGCAGCAGTGCTCTTACCCGGGCGGTAAGCTGCCTGGGGCTGAAGGGTTTGGTAAGATAATCATCAGCGCCGATATCCAGGCCATGAATGATATCAGGTTCTTCAATTTTTGCCGTAAGCATGATGATAGGGACTCGCGATTGCTTGCGCAGCCGGCGGCAAATCTCCTCTCCGCTCATATCCGGCAGCATCAAATCCAATATAACCAGAGCGGGTTGAACCTTCTCAAACGCTTCTAACGATTGTTCTCCGTTGAAAGCGGTATAAACCTCGTAACCGCTTCGCTCCAGGTATGATTTGATCACTTCAGTGATCTTGACTTCATCGTCAATAATCAAAATCTTGTTGGGATGATTCAATATAAGCCCCCCATATCAGTGAAAGGCGAGCTGTATTAAAAACTCGCCTTTCCTCACCAGCTGCTCGTGCCGCTTCTCTTCTCCTCATTATCCCTTTTCCTTTGGCGTTTTATCAGCTTCTAAATCCGGTTTTTTGACCGCAGCTACCGCATGTTCTTTAGCCTTGCCAACCGGGGGATCGGTAATATGCGACTGCTCCGGATTTAGGTTTGCATCATTGTTGTCATGATCTTTCCGGTTGGGATCATAGCGCTTCAAACTGAGGGAATTGGTTACAACCGAAACTGAACTAAAAGCCATGGCGCCGCCAGCGATTATGGGATTCAACATTCCCAGGGCAGCAAAAGGAATACCGATGATGTTGTAAATAAAAGCCCAGAACAGGTTCTGCTTGATTTTGCGCATGGTCTGCCGGGAAAGCCTGATAGAAGCCGGAATGGTTCTGAGATCTCCTCTCATCAATGTTATGTCGGCAGCCTCCATGGCTACATCAGTGCCGGTCCCCATAGCCATGCCTATATGAGCTGTAGCCAGAGCCGGAGCATCGTTGATGCCGTCTCCCACCATTGCCACCGTTTTTCCAGCGGCTTTGAGCCTTTCCACCTCTTCGGCTTTATTTTCGGGGAGAACCTCGGCCAGGACATGATCAATGCCGACCTGCCGGGCGATGGCCGCAGCGGTGCGCAGGTTGTCTCCGGTAATCATATAAACCTCGATGCCCATGTTCTGCAGGTCACTTATCGCCTCCCGCGAGTTTTCCTTGACGGTATCGGCTACCGCGATGATAGCCTCCAGTCTGCCGTCAACAGCCATCAGCATAGCGGTCTTGCCCTGATCCTCCAGGCCGCTTATCGATGTTTCTACGGGTTCAACCGCAATGCCGTTTTCAGTCAGAAGCTTTCGGGTCCCCAGATAGATCTCGCGCCCGTCCATAACGGCTTTTACTCCCTTGCCGGGAATAGCCTCAAAACTGTCCGGGTCTTGCACTTGCTGATATGCCTCTTTGCCTTTTTCATAGATGGTCGCCCCCAGGGGATGTTCTGAGGCTTTTTCCGCCCGGGCGGCCAAACGCAGCAAGTCATCCTGATCCAATTCTCCCCGGGCTATGATATCGGTTACTTCCGGTTTGCCTTTAGTTATGGTGCCGGTTTTGTCCAAGACCACAACATTGAGCTTGTAAGCCATTTCCAGATGCTCCCCGCCCTTTATGAGAATACCCTTTTCCGCCCCTTTTCCGGTGCCGACCATAATCGCGGTGGGCGTGGCCAATCCCAGGGCGCAGGGGCAGGCGATAACCAGGACCGCAACCGCGCTGATCAACGATTTATTAATTCCCGCACCGGATAAGTACCAGGCTAAAAAGGTTATGACCGCGATAGCCAGGACAACCGGAACAAATACTCCGGCCACCCGATCGGCGATCTGCTGAATGGGTGCTTTAGAGCCTTGAGCATCTTCAACCATCTTGATTATCTGTGCCAGGGCGGTATCCCTGCCCACCCT
>DHBS01000014.1:11176-31043 GCA_002398825.1 Syntrophomonas sp. UBA4922
CTGCCCACCCTGGTGGCTTCGAATTTAAAGGCGCCGAATTTGTTGATGGTGGCGCCGTAAACCAGGTCACCGGCCTTTTTATCAACCGGCAGGCTTTCTCCGGTAAGCATGGACTCGTCCAGAGCCGAATTTCCTTCAGTGATTTTTCCATCAACAGGTACTTTTTCCCCTGGTCTGACAATGATTATTTCGCCCAGTTCAACCTCTTCAACAGGAATATCAAGTTCTTCGCCCTCCCTAATAACCCGGGCGGTTTTAGCCTGCAACCGGGCCAGTTTTTTGATGGCTTCAGAGGTTCTTCCTTTAGCCACTGCCTCCAAATACTTGCCCAGCAGGATCAGCGTTATTATTATGGCAGAGGCCTCGAAATACAGGTTCTTCATCATCCCTTGAGGCACCACTTCGAAGAACACATTGTACAGGCTGAAAAAATAGGCCGCCGATGTCCCCATGGCAATCAATACGTCCATATTGGCACTTCCCGACCTCAAGGCGAAATATGATTGTTTATAGAATCGGGCCCCAATCACGAATTGCACCGGTGTGGCAATTACCCATTGAAAATAGGGGTTATGCAAAAACGTTACGATGGGGTTGTGGATTCTAAATAAGCTCAAAACCATGGCTACAACCAGGGGCAGGCTAAGAACTGCGGAGGTTGTCAGCAGCCAGCGCAATGACCTGATTTCTTTATCCTTCTCTTCCTGGGCCCGGTCTGCACTGATATCCTCAACCCGTTCAGCGTTATAGCCCAGGTTCTGAATACTCCGTATCATCTCGCTTACCCTGACCTGTCCGGGCCGGTATGATACCATGGCCTTTTCGGTGCTCAGGTTTACACTGGCCCGGGTCACCCCCTCCAGGCTGTTCAGTTTTTTCTCTATACGGGCGGCACAGGCTGCACAGGTCATACCGGATATTTGCAAAGTGGCCTGTTCATCCAAATTTTCGGGGATCACATCATATCCCAGCTTCTGCACCACCTGGTCAATTTGCTCTCTCTTCAGCTTATTTTCGTCATAGTTAACCGTCGCTCTTTCCAAAGCCAGGTTGACATTTACCGATTCTACGCCTTCAATCTTCTTCAAACCTTTTTCTATCCTGGCAGCACAGGCGGCACAACTCATGCCTGATATCTTTAGGGATTCTTGGTGCATTCTGGTGCCCCTCCTTTATTTAAACTGAATAGCACGTAACTAAACAAGTGCTTATATTGCTGAGTTTCCATTCTTTCCGAATCCGCCATTACTTGTAGACTTATAACCGCAGCATCCGCTTAGGGATGAATCGGAGGCCGTGCCAGCCGTACCTTTTGCACAGCAGCCACCGCTGGAGAATGATGCGCCAGGCGGTGGGGCCAAATCCTTCTCGGTTACATTTGAAATATCATCGACAACGGTTATGGTACTGGTGATCATGCCCATCCAGCAAGTGTAAGTGATCTTTCCAGACTCCTGGGGGGTAAACTCTATTACATTATCCCCCGGGACCAATTCTTTCTGCCGGTTATATTTCGGTATTGTAACCGGATTGTTGCATCCGTTTAGATCGCGTGCGTCAGCTTTAATAGTCCACCTTACCGGTATGCCTTTTTGAACCACGATAGGTTGATAACGCCCCACCTGCAGTGTGGTCTCCACGACCTGCGACTCTCCCTCCTCAATGACGGCGATGTTTCCGGTTCGGGAAACTTCCGGTGAGGCGTAAGCCAGATTGATTCCGGACAGGTTTAACCCCCGGCTTAATATTAATATACCAAGAAGCATGACCAGTACGCCACTTACCTGTAGCATACGCTGCTTAAATATACTGCCCAAAAAGGAAGTGACCGCACCCAGTCCAAACATTAAAGGGACTGTCCCCAGGCTGAAAAACAGCATGGATAATGCCCCAACCCAGGCGCTTCCGGTTCCCAGGGCATACAACTGCATGGCCTGCAGCGGCCCGCATGGCATGAGCCCGTTCAGCAAGCCGATATAAAATGGCCCACGCCGCTTATTCTTATTATTCCGGTTCAGTAATTCGCTTAACCTTTTGGGCATGCGGGGATTCAACCTGCGCAGCCCGGGGAATATGTTCAGCATATTGAGACCCATGATAGCCATCAATATGCCGACAATGACAGCTACCAATCCCTTGGCTGAACCCGGCAAGGCAATAATTGAGCCCAGCCCTCCTGCCAGGCCGCCTATAATGGTGTACGATGTCACCCGGCCCAGATTATACATCAGGCTGGGGCTGATCGGTTTGGTTTTGCCGGCTTCAGTTTCGGGCAGGCTGCAGCCCGCCGTACATTGGGAAATATTGATGCCGCCGCACATGGCCAGGCAATGCACCGAAGTTATCAAACCCACCACAAACAACAGGCCATATCCCATGTTCTGTTTAATTTGAGGCAGGAATGCAAAGCCAAACGTATTGTTTACTACCAGGTATGCTGCCAGGAATATAACAGCGATCCCCAGCAATTGGGCGGACGACAGCTTCCCGTTGTTGTTCTGCGCGAGCTTGGTATGGCCTGGACTCTGCGCTTCCTTTTCGACCGCATAATCGAGCTTTTCCAGGCACTGAATAATCTGCTGGAGTTCAACCAGCTCAGGGTCATATTTGATCAAGAGCCGCGCAGTATTATAATTGGCCCGGGCTTTAATTACACCCGGTAAAGCCCGCAACGCGCTCTCTATCCGCATCTCACAGTTATTGCAGTGCATGCCTGCTATGGTCAGTGTTTTATCGATCAATTCCGGTTTCATATAATTAACCGCTCCCTGATACTATTTGCCGGTGAAATTAAACCTCCGGATTGTTGCAGGGTTTTTATCCTTCCGTCAATTTCATGCCTAATTGTAGGGCAAAAATGTGAAGATTATATGAAGGCCGCCACCTCCGGTACAGTTCTGCCGGGGCCTCACCTGTATAAAGAATAGGGGCTTGTTAGCCCCTATTCCATAAACCATTTGACGCTGATGAGTGATTCGTTATTTTTCAGACGCAAGTTCAATCATCTTTTCCAGAGCAACTGCAGCCTGCCGTGCAATGTTGCCTGGCACGGTTATCGGGGTCTCCAGGTCGTCGATTGAATACTTGATCTTGCTCAAGGTAATGCTCTTCATATTGGGACAAATTAATTCTTTAGAGGCCAGAATCAACTGCTTTTCCGGGCACTGCTTCTGAATGGCATGAAAGATGCCCGACTCTGTGCCGATGATAAATATCTTTTCATCAGACTTAACCACTTTGTTCAGTATGCCGGCGGTGCTGCCCGCATAATCGGCCAACTGAACCACTTCCGGGTCGCACTCCGGGTGCACCAGTACCAGGGCTTCGGGGTGTTCAGCTTTGAGCTTTATAATCTCATCTTTGGTAACCACCGCGTGGATCGGGCAAGCAGAATCATAAGCCGTTATTTCGCGGTCCAGTCCCCGGGCAATGTTCCTGGCCAGGTTCTGGTCGGGCACGAAGTAGATTTTTTTATCTTCCGGCAGGCGGCTGATAATCTTTTCGGCATTGGAAGAGGTCACACAAACATCGCTGACCGCTTTTACCTCTGCCGGGGTATTGACATAAGTTACCACCAGGGTGTCCGGATGCAGTTCCCGGTAGGTTCGAATGTGCTCAGCCGATATACTGTTGGCCATCGGACAGGTGGCCGCGGGTTCAGGCGACAAAATAATCTTATCCGGGCAAAGGATGGCTGCGGTTTCGGCCATAAAGTCCACTCCTGCCACCAGTATGATTTCGCTTTCAGAATCGCGGGCAGCCAGGGCCATAGCATATGAATCACCTACAAAATCCGCGATTTCCTGTACCTCCGAGCGCTGATAGTAATGCGCGATTATATATATGGACTTTTCCTGTTTTTTTCTAAGAATCTCTTCTTTTAATTGCTGTTTTTCTGTCTTATTCATTTATGTCCCGCCCTTCTAAAAGACTCTTTCCGGATGTATGCAGACATTTAAATATTCCATCCGGGCAAAATCGATAAACCCCTATATATTTTGTCCTATAGACAATATCTTCTGACGATCACACAACGCCGCATCCGGCCGCAGGCAGCCAAATTGAATGTATCTGCTTATAACCTGCGCGGCCAAAGGCAGCCCTTGAGCATTAAATATAATCAAGTTTACACTATAATTCCTATAAAGATGATAGTATATAGATTAGCAGGAATCAAGCCGTTAATGAGGATGTTTGCCGTCAACCATAACAGATAATAATAGTGACAGGAAACATCACAGGCTTAAAACATAGTACTATCCGTGTTGTCAAGCTGTCAAGCTATCAAAGAAAGGAATGAGTCTTTGTCAACAAAGGTTTTTGTGGCCATGAGCGGTGGAGTGGACAGTTCAGTCGCGGCCCTTTTGCTCAAAAAGCAGGGATTCGAGGTGACCGGCATCACCATGCAGATCTGGCCGGCGGAAAAAGACCGGCATAAAACCTGCTGCGGCCTCGATGCGATCAGTGACGCCCGCAAGGTAGCATGGAAACTGGATATACCTCATTATGTGATGAATTTCCGCGCCGAGTTTACATCCCGGGTGGTGGACACTTTCTGCCGGGAATACCTGGCGGGCAGAACCCCCAACCCCTGCATCGACTGCAACCGCTATATAAAATTTGATACTTTCCGCAGGAAAGCCTTGGGTGTGGGGGCTGATTTCATCGCAACCGGTCATTATGCGCAGAATATATATGATGCAGAGAGTCAAAAACACCGCCTGTTTACGGCCGGGGATAAAAAGAAAGACCAGAGCTACGCACTTTACAGCCTTACTCAGGAACAATTGAAAACTACGCTTTTTCCCCTGGGTCATTTAAATAAAGACGAGGTTAGGACTTTAGCACGGGAGGCTGGTCTTATAGTGGCTGATAAAGCAGACAGCCAGGAGATATGTTTTGTAGAAAAGGGTTCATATGCTGATTTTGTTGAACAGTATTTGAATCACAAGCCCGGCTGCGGCCCTATCGTCGATAATAGCGGCGCCAGGCTGGGCACGCACTCCGGTATATACCGTTATACCATCGGTCAGCGCAAGGGGCTGGGCTTAGCCCTGAGCTATCCGGCCTTTGTGACAGGCCTCCAACCCGAGAGCAATACGGTCACTGTAGGCAAGAATCAGGAATTGTTCAAAAGCGGCTTGCGGGCTGATCAGGTCACCTATATTTCTGGGGAAGCACCCCGAGATGCCCTGGCGGTAGATGTCAAGATCAGGTATTCCGCTCCGGCCGTCCCCGCACTGCTTAACCCATTGAGACCAGACCAGGTGGAGATCAAATTCGAACAGCCTCAGCGGGCCATAACCCCGGGTCAGGCAGCGGTGTTTTACCAGAAAAATGAAGTCATTGGCGGGGGTATTATCGTAGCTCCCCTATAGTTGAATAGAGCTGCCGATAGGGTCCTTTAATAAGTGACTCGAAGTGAATATTTTTCTTTGCAATCGATGGGGTTAGGATTATAATTATACATATGAACAGTTGTTCATATGTATAATTATTGGGAGGGATAAAGATGGCAGATTTTGATCGTTTTGATCGCTGCGAAGTCACGTGTATACATGAAGAAGCCGTTTCCGCTGTAAGGCAGGTCATGATAAGCGATGATGTGGCCCAGTCCCTGGCTGACATATTTAAGACCCTGGCTGACAGCACCCGGGTAAAGATGTTGTTTGCCTTAATGCACCGGGAACTGTGCGTTTGCGACCTGGCCGCGGTAATCAGGGCATCCGAATCTTCTGTCTCCCATCAGTTGAGAATACTGCGCACCAACAAACTGGTGAAGTTTCGCCGTGACGGCAAAATACTTTATTACTCCCTAGCTGATGATCATGTTAAGACCCTTTTCAAACAGGGCCTGGAACACGCCAGTCATGATGAAGCCTGGGCGGCCCAATTTCTTGATTTCATAAAGTAATTGCAATACTTATACCTTAACTTTTCATAATAAAGGAAGTGTTATTTATGGGTGAAGCCATTGAGATAAAAGATCTGGATATCGCTTGCAGCTTGTATATAAAAGGCCTGGATTGCCCTGATTGTGCGGCTAAGGTCGAAAAGGCCGTCAAAATGATACCGGGTGTATCACGAGCTACACTGGCCTTCCCCTTGGGAAAACTGAATGTTGCTTTTGACGCTGCACAAACCGGGATTGAAGAGATATTAGAAAAGGTTCAGACCCTGGGTTATGATGCACAATGGGAAGCCGGGGATGGTGGGGACAACCGTTCTACCACACTGTGCATTGCCGGTATGGATTGTGCCGACTGTGCAGCTAAATTGGAAAGGCATATCAGTTCACTCCCGGGAGTTCAAAAGGTAAATGTTAATTTTGGTGCCTCCAAACTTACCGTCACCCATCAGAGTCCAGTCCAAGAAATAATAGACACAATCAGGAATATGGGATATGAGGGAGAGATTGATCAGCCTTTGCAACCCAGGAAAGAGCATCCTTATTGGAAGCGTAATCAGTATGTTGTACCCACAGGCATTTCTATGTTCATGCTGGCAATGGGGATTATTGCTGAAAAAATGGGGATGCCTGGACTGATACCTACCGGCCTGTTCATAGCCGGAATCGTGCTGGGCGGATTTCTCCCAGCAAAAAATGGCATAGCGGTCTTAATTAATGCCCGGGAACTGGATATGAATATTCTTATGTCAATAGCTGTCATTGGAGCTGCGGCCATTGGAGAATTCGAGGAGGCCGTAGCAGTGGTCTTCCTTTTCTCCCTGGGAAATGCCCTGCAGGGCTACACCCTTGACAGGACCCGCAATTCAATCCGCACTTTAATGGATCTCACCCCCAACCAGGCTCTGGTTGCCCGCAATGGTGAGGAGATGACTTTACCGGTTGACGATATTGTCATCGGCGATATCATCATTGTCAGACCGGGAGAAAGGATTGCTATGGACGGAAAGGTTGTAGATGGCTTTTCCTCGGTAAACCAGGCTTCTATAACCGGCGAGTCGGTGCCGGTCGAAAAAACCGTGGGCAGTGAGGTCTATGCCGGCACCATTAATGAGCGTGGTTCTCTGCAGATCGAGGTTACTCGCCTGGCTAAAGACAACACCATAGCCAGGATAATTACCATGGTGGAAGATGCTCAGGGACAACGAGCCCCTTCTCAGCAGTTCGTAGAGAGATTTGCCAAGTATTATACCCCTCTGGTTATCATCGGGGCAGCTCTGGTGGTAGCTGTCCCTACTCTCTTTATGGGCCAGCCTTTTCAGAAATGGTTTTATGAGGCTATGGCCATGCTCTTGGTAGCCTGCCCCTGTGCACTGGTCATATCCACCCCGGTATCCATTGTGGCAGCAATAGGCAGTGCGGCTCGGAATGGGGTTCTGGTCAAGGGTGGTCTCTATCTGGAAGAGGCCGGCGCGCTCTCAGTAATCGCCTTCGACAAGACCGGCACCCTGACCCGGGGGAAACCTCAGGTGACCGATGTGATAACCATCAATGGCATTACGGAGGATGAAGTGCTGTCAATATCGGCAGCCATTGAATCCAGATCAGAGCACCCTTTGGGGGAGGCCATACTTAAATATGCCCGCCAAAAAGAGCTGGACATTCCTGTGGTAAGCAGCTTCGAAGCGGTTTGGGGAATGGGGGCTACAGGCCAGGTTGATGGCGTACCGTATCAGATAGGTAATGTGAAATTCTTCAGAGATAATTATGCCGAAATCCATCAGGTGGAAGAAAAGATCGCAGCTTTGCAGAATCAGGGCAAAACCGTCATGGTACTGGGGCAAGGCGGCAAGATCCTGGGGCTTATCGCCGTGGCTGATATTCTCAGGGACAACAGCCGTCAAGCTATTCAGCAGCTGAAAAAACTGGGCATTAAGAAAACCGTGATGCTTACCGGAGACAATGAGATAACCGCCGGGGCCATAGCATCTCAGGCCGGAGTAAATGAATACCGGGCCGACCTGCTTCCGGGGGACAAAGTGGATGCCATGAAGGAACTTTTGTCCAAATGCGGCAAGGTTGCCATGGTGGGAGACGGGGTGAATGACGCCCCGGCCATGGCCATTTCAACCGTTGGCATAGCCATGGGGGTAGCAGGAACCGACACCGCTCTGGAGACGGCGGACATCGCCTTGATGGCGGATGATTTGACCAAATTATCCTATGCCATAAAACTGAGCCGCCAGACCTTGAACATCATTAAGCAAAACATCGCTTTCGCCCTTTTGATCAAGGGGTTGATTCTTTTGCTGGTTATTCCCGGATGGCTGACCCTCTGGCTGGCGGTAGTTGGTGATATGGGCAGTTCTCTCTTGGTCACCCTTAACGGGATGAGGCTTTTGGGAGTGAAACAGGCCAAATAAAATGACGCTTTGGCATTGCAGGTTAATAAGGCCCGCTCCGTTCCGTTTGAAATAGGTTGGAGCGGGCCTTTGCTGCGGGCTGATTCAATGGCCGGATATTTTAATGACGGGGTTTGCCGCTCTGCCCGCCCAAAAGCCACAGCAAGGGGGCATTTCGCACACAGTAAACGGCGGCCGCCGTTATAGCTACAGTCAGCAAATATAGCGTGATCATACCCCCCGCTCCTTCCCAGGCGCCAGGGATGCCCAATTTATGGACTATACGCTGTAAGAAAAGCAAGACTACGGGGTGGGAGAGATAGATCAGGAAGCTCTGCCGGGAAAACCAGTCAGTGAATGGCAGTCCCTCAAGGCCGTATTTCAAGGTCAGGCTATAAAAGAACAGGAAGGACATGATGGCATAGATCATGATGGTGGGCTTTCCAGAGGAGGCATAACTTTCGGTGACATGGCTGTCCCACAATAATACGGCCAGGCTGGCTGTCCATAGCATTGCCCAGCTGAGCCAACCTGAAGCCAGGGTGGGTTCTATCCGGGCTTTGAATCGAGCCATGTACATTCCCAGGCCAAAATAGCCGATCCATATGGGGAAGGCCACCAGATATATCTGGGGATAGGCGACACTGGGCAGAGCATGCCTGCCTATGGTGTTCATATATAAGATCATCTGACAGAACAGACACAGTGCCAGAAGTGAAATCAAAAAGCTTGAAGGGTGTTTTTGCATCCAGGCCTTGAGCAGAGGGTATAACAGGTAGCACTGTATGATGATGACCATGAAATAAAGGTGGTATGCACCGGTGCCCCACAGGAGATGCTTTCCCACTGCCGTTAAAAGGAGCAGCCCATCGGGCCAGGTATGAAGCATATATTGAGTCACCAGGGAGTAAAACAAGGTCCATAACACATAAGGCCACAGGATTTTGCCGAAGCGCTTGCGGTAGAAAAGGACCACCGGCTCCCTGCGAGCCGAGATCATATCCTGAAAATACAGCAGATAGCCTGATATAATAATGAACATGGGCACCGCAAAGCGCACCACCTGATTAGAAAACAAACCCCACCGGGATGCTCCGGCATAATCAGCTGTTACATGTATGCCGATGACCGCCAGTGTGGCCAGGACCCTTAAGATATCGAATACATACAACCGTCCCTGCATATTGCCCCGCCTTATCAAACACTGCCTCTATTGTAGCACTGCCGCCAGGGGTTTTCATCCTCCAGACGGCAGGGTAAAGCATTATTAATCAATCGCGTGGGAATTCCGGCAAGACTGCAGGCGATTCTCTTAACATATACGGGGCACATGCTCCCCTTCCAGCGCACTTAGAATGCGTTTGGCCCCCAGTTCTGTCTCCAACAACACCATACCGGGATGATTGCCTTTCACCTCTCCAATGATCTCAGCTCCACTGGTCTCAGGGATCTGCCGGAGTTCCCTCACCATATCCTGTATTTGTTCCGGTCCGGCAAAAATGACCATTTTCCCTTCATTAGCCATATACAGGGGATCCATCCCCAGCATATCACATGCCCCCCGCACCACCGGCGAAACCGGAATACGTCTTTCTTCAACTACGATTCCCATCTGGGCTTGATCCGCGATCTCGTTAAGTACAGTGGCCAACCCTCCGCGGGTAGGATCGCGCATACAGCGGATCTGCCCGGGGAACATGGAAGTCAGGCTGTTGATGCGGTAAAGAGCGGCACAGTCACTTACCGCTGGAGTGGAAAAGGCCAGCCCTTCACGCTGGGCCAATATAGCCAGTCCGTGATCCCCCACCTGTCCGGTTACGATGATCTGGTCTCCGGACTGTATACGACGGGGATGAAGCGGTGTTTCCGATTCCAGTACGCCAATACCGGTAGTATTGATGAAAACCTGGTCAGCGCTGCCCTTTTCCACCACTTTGGTATCGCCGCTCACCAGCTGCACCCCGGCCAGGCGGGCAGTTTCCGCCATTGAAGCGGCTATCTGTTTCAGCTGCCGGATGGAAAAACCTTCTTCGATGATAAAGGCCGCGGTCAGGTACAGGGGGCGGGCTCCGCAGGCCACCAGATCATTTACGGTTCCGCACACCGCTAACTTGCCAATATCTCCTCCCGGGAAAAATACCGGGGTGATGACGAAAGAATCTGTCGAGACCGCAATCCTGCTCAATGGCAGTTGTATTGTGGCGCCGTCTAACATGTCATCCAGATATGGATTGCTCCAGTTTTGTTTGAAAATCTCCTCTACCAGGCGGTGACTCAACAAACCTCCGCTGCCGTGGGCCAGCAGGACACGTTCATCTTTCAATTTATTCTCTTCCTTTCATAGGAGCGTAACGATAATGCGCCGCACAAGCCCCTTCCTGCGACACCATACACGGGCCCACCGGATTCAGCGGGGTACAGGTTTTGCCAAACAGGGCGCATTGCGCTGGGGAGATTTTGCCGGTCAAGATGCCGCCGCAGGCACATCCTTTGATGGTTTTTTCTTCTATTTCCGGGATGCTGAAGCGGCGGCAGGCATCGAAATGCGCATAGCTGTCGCGTATGGTCAGACCGCTGCCGGGAATGGCCCCCAAGCCCCTCCAACGCGCAGTTACCGGCTGAAATACCCTGGACAGTAGTTTTTGGGCAATGGGATTGCCATTGGGTTTTACCACTCGTCTATATTGAATTTCCGCTCTGGCCTGACCGCTTATAATCTGCCGCATCAACATGTAGATGCCTTCCAGGATGTCTTCATCCCCGAAGCCGGTGATCACACAGGGCTTGTGGTATTTACTCACCAGTTCATCATAAGGACCAAGGCCGATAACCAGCGACACATGGCCCGGGCATATCAGTCCGTCCAATTGCATCTGGGCATCGGAGAATATTACTTCTAAAGCCGGAGGTACGATTTTATGCAGCGACAATACAGAAAAATTGTTTACCTTGAGCCTCTGGGCCTCAACAATGGTATGTGCCACCGTCGGTGCGGTGGTCTCGAAACCGATACCCAGAAAAACCATCTCTCGTTGAGGATTCTCCCTGGCCAGTTGCAGGGCGTCCAGGGGGGAATACACCACCCGGACATCCGCGCCCCGGCTGCGGCACTCCTGCAGGGAGGTCTCGCTTCCCGGAACCCTCATCATATCCCCGAAGGTTAATAGTGTAACTTCCGGATTTCTGGCCAGTTGAATCACCCTATCGATATCGCTCTGTGAAGTCACGCAGACCGGGCATCCCGGCCCCGATAACAGTCGGATATTCTCGGGCAGCAGATCACGCATGCCGGCGCGGGCGATAGCCATGGTATGGGTTCCGCACACCTCCATGAGGGCGGCCGGTTTAGCGAAGCTGCGTATTTCCTGCAACAGGCGGTTATTATAGGCGTTATCAGTTTTCATAAGCTTCTCCCAGTTTCCGCAATTCCAAGAGCCATCCCATAGTCTCCTCGGCTTCATTCTCATCTATGATTTGCATGGCAAAGCCGGCATGGATCAATACATACTGACCCGGAACAACATCAGGGGTCATGGCGATGCTCACTACCACCTGATTGCCATTAATATCAGCGGTGGCCGTGTAGTTGTCCTTGGATACAATCTTTCCAGGTACTCCCAGGCACATCAGTCTGTCACCTCGCTTGCTATTACCGCCTGTCCCAGAGCAATGCCTCCGTCTCCGGCCGGGACTTGACGATGTACATAAACTTTCATATTCATTCTATTTAAAGATTCCATCATGAGTTCAGAAAGTATTTGGTTATAAAAAACCCCCCCGCTCATAACCACTTGATCGATACCGCTCCGTTCTCGTACCAGCCGGATAGTCTCGGTGAATAAAGCGGCCAGGCCGCGATGAAAGCGAGCCGCAATAATCTCCGGCGTAATACCCTTTTCCAGCTCATGAATTATGCTCAGCCATAGCGGATTTGCATCCATTATCAGGCCTTGAGGCCCGCTATGAACCCGAACCGGGTAACTGCCCGCAGCACCATGCCGCGCCATGGCTTCCAGTTCCATTGCGGCCTGACCTTCATAGCGGTTAATCTGACAAACCCCCAATATTGCGCTGACCGCATCGAAAAGCCTGCCGCAGGATGAGGTCAAGAGGGACTCGCCGCGATCAAGGCGGTTGATAATAATATCTGCTTCCTCCCGGCTCATATCCGGCAGCCAGCGCTGGGCGTACCGTATTGCTCTTTCTCCCAACAGTTCATATAGATAGATAAAAGCCATACGATAGGGTTTCTTGGCGGTTAAGTCGCCGCCCGGCAGCGGTAGGTAGTTGAGGTGGGCCACCCGGTCGAAACTGCGATAGTCTCCGGTCAATACCTCTCCGCCCCATATGTTTCCGTCTGTTCCCCATCCGGTACCGTCGCATATCAGCCCGATGGCTTTGCCCTGCAGGCCGTTTTCAGCCATGGCGGCGGCCATGTGGGCGTGGTGGTGTTGAACTGCAACCCGTGGTAAAAGGCCCTGCTCTTTAGCCCAACGGGTTGACTGATAATCGGGATGCATGTCATGTGCTATGATGTTGGGTTCCACCGCCAACATTTTTTGGAAACGGTCAATGCCGGCAAGAAAATTGATATAGTTGTGGTAATGATTCAAATCCCCCCAGTGCTGACTTAAAAATGCCTCATCACCGCGAGTCAGACAAAAGGTGTTCTTCATCTCCCCCCCTACGGCCAATACGGATTTATGTCCGTTCATCCGGGGAAGCTTGATGCCCTGGGGCACGAATCCCCGGGCGCGGCGGATGATGTTGGTGGTTTTTAAGGCTGTACAGCTTAGCACCGAATCATCACAGGGATTGAAGATCTGCCGGTTGTGAATAAAAAAATAGTCGGCCAGGCTGTACAGCTTTTTCAATGCCTGATAATTGTCGGTGATAATCGGCTCATCGCTGACATTGGCGCTGGTCATTACCAGCAGGTCCAATTCTTCATCAAACAGCAGATAGTGGAGGGCGGTATATGGCAGCATCACCCCCAGAGTATTGAGGCCGGGGTGCAAGAGGTCTCCTGGAATCACAGGATTGTTCAGGCTCTTCATCACTACGATGGGGGCCTGTCTTGAAGCCAGCCAAGCCTCTTCCGGTTCGGAAATAAGGCAATATTTCCTGGCCGCTGTAAGGTCTCTGGCCATCACCGCAAATGGTTTGGCATCCCGCAGTTTGCGCTGCCGCAGTTGGCGTACTGCGTTGCGGTTGCTGGCATCCACCGCCAGATGAAACGCTCCCAGGCCCTTAACCGCTACTATAGCCCCTGATTTTAATACATCGATAACACTGGCATGATTTGCCTTACCATCCTTATCCGTCAAGCATACCCCGGGGCCGCAGATCGGGCAGGCGTTGGGCTGGGCATGAAAACGCCGGTCGAGTGGATTCCTATACTCGGCCTCACACTCAGGACACATGGGAAACTCTGCCATGGTAGTCTTGGCCCGGTCATAGGGCACATCCTTAATGATGGTAAAACGCGGTCCGCAATTGGTGCAGTTTATGAAGGGATAGCGATAGCGCCGGTCACCAGGATCAAGGACTTCCCTGCGGCAGTCGCCGCATATGGCGATATCCGGGGATACCATAACCTCACGGGTTTCTTGCTTGACACTCTCCAAAATTACGAAATCCGCAAAATTCTGTATAGGAAGCTCTTCTTCCTGGCAGCTCCTGATTACCGCCAGAGGAGGAGGCTGTTCCAGCAGGGTGCGGATAAACTCATCTACTCTTGAGGTTAGCCCTTCAACTTCTATGAACACCCCGCTGGACGAATTCAAGACCCAGCCTTTAAGTCCCAATCCCACCGCCAGGCGGTATACGTGAGGCCGAAATCCCACCCCCTGGACGATTCCTTTAATAGTAAAACGTTTACTGCTTATATGTTGAGTCATATACTACCCCCACCGCGTTGGCGGATATCGGGACAATAATCGTGAGAAGCAGTGGTTTAAACAGCCTCGCAATGGCGGAAAGACCGGAATTTCTGCCCCAAAGCCGTTAGCATGCTTGAAGCAAGCGACTATCTACTTACTGTCTATAATATGATGAATCTCCGCTTCAACCAATTCCAATAACCGGGGTATTTTCTCCGCGATTACCGGGCTCAATTCCATGCCCAGTTCGACCTGGTATGGTTCAACCCCGAAGACGATTACCTGAGGGTGGTACCCCATCAGGTTAACCATCTTGATGGCTTCGGTGAAATGCAACTCGTGCAATGAGGTCACTGCAGGATTGCTTATCAGCCCCAATTCTTCCAGAGGGGCCCGGTATATGGTACCGGGCTCTCCTCCGGCAGTCATGGTATCTACTACAATGATGTGATCTGCGCTGCAGAATACATCCAAGATTTCGAAACTGGCGATGCCTGCGTCTACCAGTTCAACCTGTTCCGGCCAGGGGCGTTCAGACAACTTCTGAATCACATAAACACCCAGGCCGTCATCCTTCATCAATACATTTCCGATTCCAGCCACGATAAGCTTCAAGGCAAGCCTCCTTAGGCACCCAGACTGCGGCCATCGCTGTCTGCAGTATGGGATTCACCGGGGGCCCCATGGGCTCCTGCCGGAATCTTTCCGGTAAACATGGACATAAGCACCGGGATGCCTTCTGATACATCCAGATAAACGTGGACTACAACCGACAATACGAATAACCAGTTGACCACATAGTGAATAATGCGGACGGCTAATAGCCCTCCCATCCAACCAGCCAAAGCCGGGAAGGCATTGGGAGCGTAGAGCACAAAACCGGTTATAATCTGCACCAGTGCCATAAACAGCCAGCCGGTATACATCATCTTCTGGCCGGGATTATACTTCCCGTAATAGGGATGGCTGTCTGCCATAAATAGATAATACTTGATCATGCTGGGGAAATTGAGGGTGTCTTTAATAGGCCGGAATACGATATTATGAGCGTCTTTGGCCACGATGGCATAATACACCCGTCCGATCACCCCAAACAGCAGGACATAGGCCATGGCAAAATGGAGCATACGGGGGGTATCCATGTTTGAAAACAGCCACCTGAAGCTGTTGGGCGCATGAATATAGAACCCGGTCAGAATCAGCAGGGTAATACTGATCATATTACTCCAGTGAAACAATCGAATAGCTATGGAGTGCCGGTTTTCCATTTTTTTCATTTATCAACACCCCCTAGTTTACGATGAACTGGCTGATCTGTTTCTTGTCCGGAGTCATAACATGGATGGCGCACCCGAGACAGGGGTCCATTGATCTGATGATTCGAACCACTTCAATGGGATTGGCCGGATCTGCCAAAGGCGCCCCCATAATAGCCTGCTCCATCGGCCCGGCCACATTGTTTACATCCCTGGGACCGGCGTTCCATGTAGTAGGAACCACGGCGTTCAATACCTTGGTGCGTTCATGCTCGATTTTATGCCAGTGTCCCAGGGCTCCGCGGGAACCTTCAGTGAGGCCCATACCCAGTGCGTCTGCAGGTATCTTGTGCGGAGCAGCTACCGGTTCGCCCGGCTTCAATTGCAATGCCCATTCTTTCATGGCAGCCGCCATGGCTGAGGTCTCCACCGCCCTGGCAAAGTGACGTCCCATAACGGAAAAAGCCTTATTGGGACCCATTTCCACCAGGTCTTTTTGCTTGAGCACCCACTGGCGGGCCAGAGGCCCTACTTCCATGGGTTCTCCGTTGTAGCGCGGGGCTTTCAGCCAGGAATAAGCGTTTGTCTTATCCGCATCGGGTTCGACTACTGCCATATCCGGACTGTTGCCGCCGGTGTCATCCTTATACCAGGAGTATTTGACTTCTTCTGTTATCAACGAAGGATCGAGTTCTTTGTACTGTCCGCGTACATACACCCCGCTGGGGAAGAATTTCTGTTTTTTAATATGGTCCTCCCCTTCTTCGAGAGGGAATCCGCCGTAAGCCAGCATATTCATGCAGCCGCGCCCGATATCGAACCAATCTGAATATACTCCCGCCACCGCCTTCACGGTAGGAACATATACATTGTTTATAAAATCAGTCAGTTCTTCCAGGCGCACCAGGAATTCATAAATTTTTTGAGTGTCAGGCAGTTCGGTAACCCCGCCGGGAACGATGGCCTGAACATGCGGCATTTTGCCGCCCCAGATGGCCAGCATCTCCTGGGCTTTGCGGCGCATTTCCAGGGCTTTCAGGTAGTTATTCACCGCCTGAGCGTTGATGTCGGCAGGCAGCCTGTAATCCCCGGCGTATTGAGGATTCAACGGCATAACCCCTTCCGGGGCCTTGACATAGTCCAGAGCCGCCAGATGGAAAAAATGCAGAATGTGGGATTGTATATAATTGGCTCCGAAGATCAGATTGCGTATAATCCTTCCGTTTGGAGGCGGTTGGATACCAAAAGCATCATCCAGAGCCAGGGTGCCGGCGGTGGCATGAGCGGTAGGACATACCCCGCAAATGCGCTGCATAATCTGCTGAGCATCCCGGGGATCCCGGCCGCGCATGATCAGTTCCAGTCCCCGGAAAAGAGTGCCACTGGTGCGGGCGTCTATGACTGCCCCGTTTTCAACCTCTACTTCCACCTTCAGATGTCCTTCTATACGAGTTACGGGATCTATTATGATTTTCTGCGCCATTAGTTGTCACCATCCTTCTCATCACTGTGCTTTTTAGGGCCAATACGCCCGGTGGCGATATTGCCGGCTAAATGTCCGCCAATGCCGACTGCGGTAGCTGCCCCCAGCACAATCCCGATCTGATCAGTGGTAGCGGTAATACCAGGAGCGATAGGCATCTCAGGCACACGCGCATATACCGGCCAGCCGGGAAATTGTGGTTCGGTGCAAGCCAGGCAGGGTGCACCTGATTTGATACACCAGTTTGTACCGCCATTCCACAGGCGGGTGGTAGAGTCACAGTGAGCGATAGGACCTTTGCATCCTACTTCCAGAAGACATCCCGGTTCACTCAAGTTCTTGGCAAATATGGCGTTGTCGAAATATTGCCTTCTGGGGCAATTGTCATGAATGATATCCTTAAAGAACATGGTCGGCCTGCCAAAGCGATCCAGCTCAGGTATATCATTGTATAGCAATACATGGGCAATAGTACCCACCATCCAATCGGGATGCGGAGGACAACCGGGTACATTTATATAAGGAACGTTTTTCACAATATCGGGAACCGATTTACAGCCGGTAGGATTGGGCGGAGTAGCTGGAATTCCGCCGTATGCTGAACAGGTTCCGAAGTTCAAAATGGCTGCGGCTTTGCTGCCCACTTCTTTTACCAGGTCTACGAAAGTAATGTGGTGCCCGTCTCTTTCCCCAACCATACAGAATTTTCCGTTTGCACCAGTGGGGACCGCCCCTTCAACTACCAGATAGAATTTCCCCTTGTACTCTTCGGCGACTTTAAAGATCCCTTCCTCCATGGCCAAATCCCCAGCGGCCCCGGATATATTGGGATGATAACGTAAGCTGATAACCTCTAATAAAACCTTTTGTATGTCAGGATGTACGGTGTTGAGTAAAGATACTGAGCATCCGGTACAGCCGGCCCCTTGCAGCCAGATTACCGGGGGCGCACCTGCTTCAGCCGCCTCGGTAAGTAGTGGTGCCAGCAATGGCGTCATTGATATCGCTGCCGCACTTCCGGCACAAAGACGTATAAAATCACGTCTGCTTAGTTTGGTAGGCATTTACCTATTCCCCCCGAAACAAATTTTGTGAATAAGCTGCCATATAATCCCAATCACTATTTTTCTCTCTAATCTAGCTTGGCTTTAAAAGTGCTGCTTTCCCACCTCCTCTAACAACCATTGGTTCCATTGATCTATTCCTTCACCAGTGCGACCTGAAACTCGAAAAACTTTAACCATAGGATTTACCAGTTGCAGGTCCCTGCTGAAAGCATCCATGTCAAAATCTGTATATGGCAAAAGGTCTATTTTATTGAGTACCACTGCCCTGGCCTGGTTGAAAACCAGGGGATATTTTAATACTTTGTCATGACCCTCGGTGGTACTCAAAACCACGACCTTAAAATGTTCGCCCAGGTCAAACTCGGCCGGGCATACCAGATTGCCTACATTTTCTATAAATAACAGTTGGATGGGATGATGGGCCAGGCGGCGCCAGGCCTTTTCCACCATGCTTGCATCCAGATGGCAGGTACCCTCGGTATTGATCTGCACCACTTCCACGCCCTTGTTTTCAATGCGCATGGCATCCTGATCAGTGTACAGATCGCCTTCGATTACGCCCAGCCTGATGCGCCCTTTGATACCTTCAATGGTTTTTTCCAACAGGGTGGTCTTTCCCGAACCGGGCGAACTCATCAAATTGACCACCAACATTCCGGCCTCTTTGAAGATGCGGCGGTTCTTTGCGGCCAGCATATCATTAGCTCCCAAAATATTGGTTTCCATACGAATTTGAGCCATTTCTCATTAATCCCCTTCGTAGAATTCGATAAATAATTCCCGTCCGGTAAGCATCTGAGTGTCACTGCTCCCGCAGTAAGGGCAGAAAAGCCGGGACGGCATCTCAGCAACGTATTGTTGCTGACATTGCTGGCACTGACAACAGATCTCCCTTTCTTCGATCAGCAATTCCGCATCTTTAAACAGCTCTTCTTGAGCCAGGGTTTCAAAAGCGAAGCTGAGGCTATGCGGCAGGGCCATGGAAAGCTTGCCGACAACCAGTTTGATACGGCTTATTTGTGTGATCTGGTTTTTGTCTGCGCTGTTGCGGATCAAATCCATCATCCCCGCTATTAAAGACAATTCGTGCATATGTGCTCCTTCAGGCCGATTACGATTACACGAAAAAACAACTAAAAACCCGGACTCGTAGAGAGGCCGGGTAATTAAACACAAAAAGCTAAGCAGGCGCATTATAGCGCTAACGTCTGCCGTACCAAGACATCTCCTACTCACAATACGGGAAGGCATAATCGTTTCCAATTATACCCCGGCCAATTAACCATAGCTTTGCGAAAGCCTTAGGTCTGTTGGCTTGGAGAATTATTTAATTGTAATTCATAAAATGATGTTAACTATCTATTCTAATTCATCTATTCTAATTTATATATTCTACCTGCTAAATATTTTTCCTGCAATAGAGCGTTGCAATTTAATAACAAAGGTTTCGGTTGCATTCAGGCAAGTAAATCAGTTGTAAACCTTGGCTGCGGGTGTAAAGATGGACATGGGAAACACCTCGCCCAGTCAAAATAAAACCATGAAGCGTTTCGGTTTCATCCCGTTACAACTTCATGGTTTTTTAATGACTTTAATCTGATAAGACTATTTCCAGTATCTCCCCTTAACGAGGAAAATTAAATTTAAACACCTTTGACCAGGGTAAAAGTGCTTATTATGCCATCATGTTCAGCGGAAAAAAGATAGTGCCCTCGTGCTGATAAAAAGAATTTGGCCTGACCTAGATGGTCTGTCTTTTGCCGCCTCGGGTATTCCCGACCACCGGCGCCGGCATAGGTGGCCTTTATTTCAACACCCGCCAGAGGCTGGCCATTTGTTAATAACTGCACCTCATAATATTCGCCGATA